>CAYZAW010000037.1:0-23539 GCA_964476505.1 uncultured Oscillospiraceae bacterium
GGACTCCCCTACCGGGCAGGACTCCCCTACCGGGCAGGACTCCCCTACCGGGCAGGACTCCCCTACCGGGAAAGGACTCCCCTACCGGGCAAGCAAGTTAGGTATACGACACAGCGCACTTTTATCAGCAGCTTTATTACCGCGATTTGGAACCACGATTACTGATCCTGCGTTATAATAGTATCGCAAGGAGGTAGTAAGATGAACGGAATCAAACGGTTTACAGCAGCGTTTTTAGCGCTTATCTGTGCGTTTTCCATGATTGGCTGCACAGCGCAAAACAGCCAAGCGACACCAAACGAACAAACCGAAACGGAGAATACGGCATTGAACGGCTTTACGGTAAAAGCGCCGGAATACCCGCAAATGGCAAAATACCCGGATGAAATGTCCTTTGTGAAGGACAACGGCGAATTTGACGACGAGGGCTTTAACAAGGTCTATTCCGCATGGCGGGAGGGTCAAAAGGCGCGCTCCGATCAACCGGAGGGGTATCAGGACGGGCTGAACAGCTTTTTTGAAAAGAGCATCCGGCAGGTGCTGTCCGGCGCAAACGGCAGCAACGCGGTGTACTCTCCCCTGAACATGTTCATGGCGCTTTCCATGCTGGCGGAGGTGACCGACGGTAACAGCCGCAAGCAGATATTGGATCTGATCGGTGCGGACAGCATCGAAAGCCTAAGATTACAGGCGAAGGCGGTATGGAACGCCAACTATTGCGACGACGGCGCGGTCACCAGCATCTTGGCAAGCTCCCTGTGGCTCAATCAGAATGTAACGTTTGTTCCAAGCACCATGGAGTCTTTGGCAAACAACTACTACGCCGCCTCCTTCCAAGGAGAAATGGGAAGCGATGCCTTCAACAAGGCGCTGGAGGCATGGTTGAACGAGCAGACGGGCGGGCTGTTAAAAGAGCAGGCCTCCGGCGTTACGCTGGACCCTGAAACCATTATGGCTCTTGCCACCACCATCTACTTTCGAGCAAAGTGGGTCAATGAATTTTTAAAAAGCGAAACGCAGGAGGCTGAATTCCATGCGCCGGGCGGGGATATCACCTGCGAATTCATGCACCAGAGCGACACCCGCAACTACTATTACAGCGATCAATTCTCCGCCGTTACCCAACCCTTAACGGAAAGCGGCAACATGTGGTTTTTATTGCCGGATGAGGGCGTAACGCCCGAGGCGCTGCTGCAAGACGATAAGGCGATGGATTTCATTCTTTCCGACGGGAACCGGGGCGAAAGCAAGTTTATCGTTGTAAACCTTGCCATGCCTAAATTCGACGTAGCCGCTGAAACCGACCTTATCCCCAGCCTACAGGCGCTTGGCGTTGCGGATATACTCGATCCTAAGCTGTCGGATTTTTCGCCTATGACTGCCGATACCGAGGAGATATTCCTTTCCCAAGCCAAGCATGCTGCCCGCGTTGCCGTAGACGAGGAGGGCGTGACCGCCGCCGCGTTTACCGTGATGGCTGCGGCAGGCGCTGCCATGCCGCCGGAGGAGGAGATCGACTTTGTGCTGGATCGGCCTTTCCTGTTTGCCATCACCGGGTTAGACGGGCTTCCCCTGTTTGTGGGCGTGGTAAACCAGCCGGCGTAAGTACACAGCGGGCAATTGCAGGTTTTTCTTTACATTTGCCGCTGCTTGTGTTAAGGTAGCAAAGTATTGTCGTGCATAAGGGCGGGTTAGCCCGCTAAGCTACATAGAATCTTAGGACTCCTTTTAGTCTGTTGCATCGAAGATACTGGATCGGCGGAAATTGAGATCCGTCGCATGAACCGGAGTGTTCCAACTCCGTCATGGAATAGCAGCAGACTGACCCCAAAACGCGTTCTATCAATAGGCCGTGCAAGGTTTGTTTGCACGGCCTGTTTCTATGAATCGATGGAACAGAAAGAAAGAGATACCATGAATTACACAGAACAATTGACCCCCGCTATGCAGGAAACGCTGAAACAGGCGGGGTATATCACCCCCACGCCCATACAGGAAATGACCCTGCCCCTTTTGATGGACGGGCAGGACTTGATCGGCGTGGCGCAAACGGGCACGGGCAAAACCGCCGCCTTTGCCATCCCCATCATCGAGCGGGCGTTTCAGGACAACCGGCGCACACAGGCGCTGGTGCTCTGCCCCACCCGCGAGCTTGCCATGCAAACGGCGGAGGTGTTTCATAAGCTGTCCGCCCATAAAAAGCTTCGCATCGTCAGCGTATACGGCGGGCAGTCCGCCAATGTGCAAATTAGAGCTCTCAGGGCCGGTGCGCAGATCATCGTAGGAACGCCGGGCCGCGTGAAGGACTTGATCGGCAGAAACGTGATCAAGCTGCAAAACGTGCGCTTTTCCGTGCTGGACGAGGCGGACGAAATGCTGGACTTCGGCTTTTTGCCGGACATCAAAAGCATACTGGCAAATATAACGGGCAAGCATCAAACCATGCTGTTTTCCGCCACCATGAGCAACGACATCGCGCAGATCGCCAAGCAGTTTTTGACCGATCCGCAGCGTGTGGAGGCGGGGGTACGCAACGAGCCTACCAAAACCGTACGGCAAATGTGCATCCGCACCGAGGACGGCACCAAGCTGCCCGCGATCAACCAGCTTTTGAAGGAAGCTGCACCCCGGCTGACGCTGATCTTCTGCAACACCCGCAGGCGCGTTAAGAACGTTACCGAGGCCTTGAACAAGCGCGGCACAAAAACCGCCTGCCTCCACGGCGATCTTTCCCAAAACCAGCGGGATGCGGTGATGCGCACCTTCCGCAGCGGCGAGAACCGCGTGCTGGTGGCAACGGATGTCGCCGCCCGGGGTATCGATGTGGACAACGTGGATCTGGTGATCAATTACGACGTGCCGGACAAACCCGAGTATTACGTGCACCGCATTGGGCGTACAGGCCGGGCAGGAAAAACCGGGCTTGCCTGCACGCTGGTAAACGCCAAGGATCACAGCAACCTTTTAAGCATCCGTAAAAAGTATCATGTACTGATGGCGTAACAGCTTTGCAATTAAAAAAGTAGCCCGAGGGCTACTTTTTTTGATTCCATGGATGTTCCCTGTGCCATTTTGCACGGCAACGGTTACTTCACGCGCTTGTAGGTTGCGCCGTCAAACTCCAAGGTGTCTCCGTCCAGCTTGTAGGGAACAGTGGTTTTCTCGCTGGCAAGGCCGAAGAAGGCGCTTACGGTCACTTCCATTTCGGTGTCATTGAGGATCTTATACTTGATATCCATCATCATCCCCATGCCCTCCATGGCTTCCTCCAGTTCCTCTTCGCTCATGTCGCTGCCGCCCATCTGGGACATCAGCTCAGAGGTGATGCCGTATAGCATGGTGCCGTCCTTCTTGAACTCCAAGCCAAAGCCGTAGGTGGCCTCCGTTTCCGTATCCGCCAGCTCCCATGCCCCCACAATAGCCGCCTTGTTGCCGCCGCAGGCGGTAAACGTAAGTGCCAGTACCAATACCAGTGCAATTGCCAATACCCGTTTCATTTGTTTGTTCCTCCCCTTTATATCAAGTTTTTTGGGTAACGTGTTATGCGGTGGGATCGTAATCGTAGTACTCGATCATCAGATCGTAATCCACCTCCATGATCTCTTTGGTGCTTTCGTCGTAATACGCCATACTGAGCCAGAGGCTGTCGTTGGTGCCCCACCATGCGTTCATGTATTCCAGCATTTCGGTTTCGTCAAAATCCATGTTGTAGAAATCTCGGAAATAGTATCCGGAGGACTTGAGCTGCTCCACATAGATCTGAAATCCGTCTTGGGTCGCGCCGGACACAAACAGCTTGTTTTGCTCGCTGCCCGTAATGGTTCCGCCGTCATAGGGCAGCAGCCCCGCGGGCCAGCTTCCGCCTTTTGCAGAGGGAGCTCCCTGGCTTTGTAACAGATCCTCATAGCCTTCCGTGCCCTCTAAGCCCTCCAAACCCGCAAGAGCGCTCAAATCTCCCCCCTGCAGCAGCCCGGCAAGGCCGGCTAAGCTTTCCAGTTCGTCTAACGAACCGGCATCCGTACTGCCGCTATCGGAGCCTGTAAGCGCTTCTGGCATATCCATGCCAGAGGCGGGGGATTCCTGTGCCATGCCCAATAGGTCAGACGTGGCAAGGCTTCCGCTGCCGCTCATGCCGTCCAAGCCGAAGGAGGACAAAAGATCCATGGTGTAGGAGCGGAACGCCAGCGTGAAAACAAGCCCCAGCACCAGCATAATGGCGGTCAAAATCAGCATGGCGCGGGCAAAATTGCGTTTTACCTGCTTTTTGCAGCCGCCGCAGGCCCATACGATCATTAAAATCAATCCCACAATGGGGATCATCAACAGCAGCAGGATTCCCACAAACCCGCCGGTGGAGATCAGGTCATACCGGCCGTCCGCATCGGTGCGGGCTTGCGGCGCGGCCTTGGGCTGCGGCGCATAAGCGGGCGGCGCTGCATAAACCGGCTGCTGCACAGGCTCCGCCGCATAAACGGGCTGCTGCACGGGCTGCTGCTGCACGGGCGGACGCACTGCCTTTTGCGGACGGGGCGGCGCTGCTTGCGGTGCAGGTGCCGGCGCAGGAGAATATACGTCCTGCGGGCTGCCGGCGGGGGGCGCGGCAGCGGGAGGCTCTGTTGATACTGCTGCGGGCGGGAGGTTTCCTTCGGCGCCGCATTGCGGGCATACGCGCGTAGCTTCGGTCAGCGGCGCGCCGCAGGACGTACAGAATTTTTTCGCCATGTGTGTTCACTCCAATCATTGAAATTATGTAACGCATTGCGTTCATTCGATCTTTTACGAAAAGCGGAAGAGGCATTTTGCCGCATGGCGGGTGATTGACCGCTTATCTTTAAAAAGATATAATAATTAATAGTGCCTCTTTTATGTGCACGAATGGCGCACACAGAATTCTTACTGTATCAAGCATAGCAAAGCCCGCCGTGGCTGTAATCACCCGTGGGGTGATTCTGGGTGTATTTTATGGCACCGGCGTTGACGGAATGTGTTTCGGAGGAAGTATCATGAAAAAACTGCTGTCCGCAGGCGTATGCCTTTTACTATTCGTTTGCCTGTTTTGCTCCGGCTGCGGCAGGCAGGCGGGCGGGCTTGACCCCAACCAGCCCGTAACGCTTACCATGTGGCATAACTTCGGCGGAGACATGCAGACTGCCATGGACGTGTTGATCGACCAGTTCAACAGCACGGTAGGCAAGGAGCAGGGCATCATCATCAACGTGACTGCTATTACCTCCAGCGCGGAATTGCAGCAGGCGCTGGATATGATCGTAAACGACGATCCCGGCGCGCCTGCCATGCCGGATATCGCCACCGCTTACCCCAAAACCGCCATTAAGTTCCAAGCCAAGGGGATGCTTGCCAATCTGGATCAGTATTTTTCTGAGGAGGAGTTGACCGCGTATCTGCCCTCCTTTATTGAGGAAGGCCGTTTTGGAGACGGCGGGCTGTATGTGTTTCCCTTTGCAAAATCCACGGAGATACTGTATCTTAATCAAACCCTGTTTGACCGTTTCTCTGCCGCAACAGGCGTTGGGATGGACTCCTTTGATACATTTGAAGGCATTGCCAAGGCCGCGCAGGCGTATTATGCCTGGACGGACGCTATAACGCCGGACGTTAAAGGCGACGGCAAGCAGTTTTTTGCGGCGGACTCTTGGGTCAATTTGGCGCAGGCGGGGATGCTCCAACAGGGCGTTGACATGTTTGACGGCGAAACGATGCAGCTTGAAAGCCCTGCCTATCAGCATGTGTTCCAAACGGCTTATGCGCCGTCGGTAGAAGGCGGCTTTGCCATCTACGACGGGTATTCCTCCGATCTTTCCAAAACCGGGGATCTGGTATGCTCAACGGGTTCCTCCGCAGGCATTCTGTTTTACGGGGATACCATCACCTATGCGGACAATACCGTGGAGCCTGTGGAATACAGCATATTACCCTTCCCGGTGTTTCAGGACGGGGAAAAGATCGCTATCCAGCGGGGCAACGGGTTTATGGTAAAGGCGGGGGATGCGGCAAGGGAGTATGCTGCCGCCGTGTTTATCAAGTGGTTTACGAAGCCCGCGCAGAACATGCGTTTTGTTGCGTCAACCGGATATCTGCCCGTTACCAACGAGGCGTTTACGGTGCAAATGCCGGAGCAGATGAATAGCGTTGAGGATACGCGTATCCAGAAAATGTTAAAAGCCGTGATGCAGATGCACGGGGAATACCGGTTCTTTGTAGCGCCCACGTTCGAGGAATTTGACGGGCTTTCCAAGGCATACGAAAAACAATACAAAGCCCTGTTGACACAAAAACGGCAGGCGTATCTTTCCGGCGACACATCCTCTTTGGATTGGCAGGCGGCCGTAAACGGGCTGACCATTACGCCATGAGCATGTTCCAAGAAGCGCTGCTGCTTTTAAAACAGCCTAAGGGCGACAAACCGGCGTCGCTGCAGCTTAGGCTGTTTGCCTTTTTTGCGCTTTTTCTTGTTGTGATCGTACTGCTGTTTTTATTGCTATTGATGCTTTTTGGCGTGTTTGCCGTAGGCGAGAAGGAAAGCAAAACATGGATGGACAGCGAGCTGACGCACCTGTATGAGGGCGTTGACGCGCAGTTTGGCAGGCTGGCGGTGCAGGGTGCGGCCATGGCGGATCAGCTGGCTTATGATGCGGAAAACTGGCTGGAGGACCGTGGCGCATCGGCAGCCGCCCTGCAAGACCGTCCGGAGCTGTTGGAGGAGCTGCTGTCCGCACAGTCGCAAACGCTGCTGTATGCCTTGCAATCCTATCCATGCACGGGTTCCTTCATCATATTAGATGCAACAGTTAACCCAAGCTTGGACGGGGCGGCGTATTCCCGGGCGGGCATGTTTTTTAAGCGAACGGAGCCTAACGCCATCGATACCCTAAGCTCCAAGATCCATTTCCTGCGCGGCCCCGCCAGCATTGCCCGCTCCAATGGGATCGAGCTGTTAGGGCAGTGGCAGATGGAGTTTGACGTTAAAAACGCGGCGTTTTACAACACCGTGATGGAAACGGCAAAAAGCAACAGCCGCATGCCCCTCTCCCGGTTGTATTATTGGAGCGAGCGCACGCTGTTAAAGGGCAACAGCGAATCCGCCATGCTCTTATGCCTGCCCTTGATCGCAAGAGACGGCACGGTGTTTGGCGTTTGCGGTATGGAGGTCAGCTCGATGCTCTTCAAGCGGCAATACAGCCCCAACAACAGCCGGTATCCCAGAGTGTTTTCCACACTTGCGCCTCTGAAAAAAACCATTCTGCATGCAGACGCAGGTCTCTTAGCAGGCAATTCGTATTTGACCAGTACCGATGCGGGGCAGTTTCGCTTTACGCCGGCGCTGGAATCCGGCATTGTAACATTCACAGCAGACAACGGAACGGATTACATCGGCAGGCTGGAGCGCGTAAAGCTGTATCCCTCGGATTCTCCGTACAACGCACAGGCTTGGGCGTTGGCGCTGATGATGCCGGGCGCGGACTGGCGCGCTGCCATTCGCGGCAACAACGCGGTGCTTGGGGCGGCGATATTGCTGCTGCTGTTGATCAGCATGCTGGTGGCCGTGTTTATCAGCAAGCGATACATCCGCCCGGTGGTGCAGGCGCTGGACGCTGTAAAATCCGGCGAGGGCTCCAAGGGGCTTCGCACGAATATTTTAGAGATCGACGACCTTTTGGAGTATCTGTCCGCCCAAGACGCTACCCGGGAATCCGAGCAGCCTCCGGCGGTGGCCGGGCCGGATCTTAGCGCTTATGAGGAATTCGTGCGCAATATTGCAACGCTTTCCACGGCGGAGCGCGCGGTGTTTAATCTGTACATGAAGGGGTATACTGCAAATGAGATCGCGCAGACCCTGTGGCTTTCCATCAACACCATCAAAACCCATAATAAACGCATTTATACCAAGCTGAACGTTACCTCCCGCAAGGAGTTGATGGTATATGTGCAGATGATGGCGAAGGAGAACGAAACCAGAGCAGCCGAATAACGCTTGCACCGTTTATAAATGCGCAAGCGTTCGCCATATGCCCGTGCGTATGTTGTTACAAAAAATCCTTATTTTGCGTGCAGGAACTTGGTTCGTGAAAAAAGAATAATAGGAGAAGAACCCCAGAGAGGAGATCATGTCATGACAGATCGCCGTTATGTACCGGAGTTGGAGGGAAACCTCAGAAGCCATATGGTCAAGGTGCCGGAAATCATCAATCAGGCTACCGGAATCAGCATATTCGGTAAGCTGATCAAATCTCTTGCTTATACAACGGACGTTGCGGTGATCAAAAACATCAACGCCAACGCCATTATTGCGGTGTATCCTTTTACGCCCCAGCCAGCCATTACCCACGCCATCATGACCGTGGCGGACGTGCCCGTGTTTTGCGGGGTGGGCGGCGGGCTTACCGGCGGCAAGCGCACGCTGAATTTGGCGCAGGACGCGGAATTTCAGGGGGCGATGGGGGTCGTAGTAAACGCGCCGACTCCTAATGAAACCATTGAGGGCTTAAAGCGAATCGTAGACATTCCGGTTGTCGTGACGGTGATTTCCGAGCATACGGATTTTCGCGGCAGGCTGGATGCGGGTACGGATATCTTTAACGTGTCCGGTGCAAAAAACACCACGGAGATCGTGCGAATCATCCGCTCCCAGTTTCCCTATGTGCCCATCATCGCGACCGGCGGCACCACTATGGACAGCATTGCCGCTACCATCGAGGCGGGGGCGAACGCCATTACCTATACGCCGCCCGCGCAATCCCTGTTATTTAGAGGCATCATGGAAAAATACAGAAAACAGTGGGAAGAGTAGCCAGCTATTCTCCTTTTGCGCTTTTATGCGATACCTTTTATGACGGGGCAGCGAATGCAACAATCAACGACTTGATCCTTTACAAAACCGCCATTTTTTCACGGCGGTTTTGTGCTATGATAAGCTAATCATTAGGCGGCGGAGGACGGCATGTACGAAACAGCATACGATATCGTTGCCATGGGAATGCGCTATCTGTTTCTCGCACTGATCATTTACATATTGGTGCGGTTGATTCAGCATTCCGTTACGGAATTCAAGGCGGTGCAGGCTGTAAAGGAGCAGGTGCGAAGCGTGTCTCCCGGATATTTAGAGGCGATTTTGCCGGAGGAGATCGCCGGGGAAAAGTATGCGCTTCGCCGTGAAAACACCATTGGCCGCTCCAAGCGTTGCAGCATACAGGTGGACTTGGCGGGGGTCAGCCCCGTGCACGCTCTGCTGTACGAAAAAAAGGACGGGCTGTATCTGTCGGACTTCGGCAGCCGCACAGGCAGCTTTTTAAACGAAGAAAAAATCGGGAAAAAGGAAGAACTGCTGTACACGCAGGATGTTTTACAGTTTGGAGAATTCTGCTGTAAGCTGCATTTGGCGGGAGAGGAGGAAGAGGATGCGTAGCAGGCTGCACCGGGTATCGGCGGCGGGGCTCTTAACGTTGATTATCATATTTGAGTTGTCCGCATTTGCGCTTCTGGCCTTTCGTGACGCGGCGCTGGATACCTCCGCGCTGGTGTTCGGCGCGGTGTTGGTGGTGCTTTTGCTGTTCCAGTATGTACTGCTGACGCTCTTTTTCCGCAATCTGGACAGGTTTTTGTTGATTATCGCCAACCTTCTGGTCGCCATTGGCATGATCATACAATACCGCATCGATCCGTCCATTGCGTATAGGCAGATCATTTGGTTTGGCATTGGCATGCTGGCTATGGTCATCTGCATTCTTTTGATGCGGCGGCCGAATATCTTTCGCAGGCTCAACTGGCTGATGATGCTGGGGGGCGTGGGAATCCTGGCGGTGCTGTTTGTGATAGGCTCCGAAAAATACGGCGCAAAAAACTGGATCTATTTGGGCGGCATGAGCTTGCAGCCCTCGGAACTGGTCAAGGTGATCACGGTGTTCGTGCTGGCGCACTGGCTTACCAACAGCATTGAAATACGCAATTTGATTCCCATGCTGGGCTATGTAGCGGCGGCAGCGGGGCTGTTGGTGTTGGAGCGGGACTTGGGCGCGGCGGTGCTGATCGCGGGCACGTCGCTTATCGTATTTCATGTGGCAACGGGCAATCGCTTGGCAACGGGCATCGGGCTGATAGGCGGCGGCGCGGCGGCGGTTGCAAGCTACTTTTTATTTGACCATGTAAGAACGCGTGTAGCTATCTGGCAAAACCCGTGGGCTACCTATTCAGGCAGCGGCTACCAGATCGCACAAGGGCTGATGGCGATTGCCTCCGGGGGCGCTTGGGGCATGGGGCTCACAAGAGGCTCGCCCAAGCTGATTCCGGCGTATTCTACGGATTATATCTTTGCAGTGATCTGTGAGGAATTCGGCGTGATATTTGGGGTATGCGTGATCGCGCTGTACTTGGTGTTCATCATTCGCGGGGCGCTTGTTGCCATCAACGCGCCGGATAGATTTACCCAGCTGTGCGCTTTTGGCTGCACGGTGTTCATCACGCTGCAAAGCTTTATCATCATTGCAGGCGTTATCAAGCTGATTCCCTTAACAGGCATCACGCTGCCCTTCGTAAGCTACGGCGGCAGCTCCATGCTGGCCTGTATGATGCTGTTAGGCATATTAGAGGGCGTTGCCATTGCGGGCGGGGATTCCTTAGAGCACGCCATGAAGGAGGCGATCAGGTGAAGACCCGGCAGCATATGAAGCGGATGCTTATCGCCTTTTGCGCCATGTTCGTGGTGCTGTGCGTGTATTTGGTGTACATTGTGAACGCTTACGGCACCCGCTGGTTCAACAGCCCCTATAATTCCCGCGTCAACGCACAGAAATCCAGCGTGATTCCCGGGGATATCTTAGATCGCGACGGTACAGTGCTGGCTACCTCCAACAGCGACGGAGAACGCGTTTATAATGAAGATCGGTCTCTGCGCCTGGCGGTGTCCCATACGGTGGGCGACAGCTACGGGCAAACCTACGGGGCCGAGATGTTCTTTTCCAAATACCTTCTGGGCTTTGATCAAAGCATCGTGGAGCGGGTGTCTCAAGCCATGCGAGGCGAACAGCGGTACGGCTCGGATGTAACGCTTACCGTTGACGGCGCTTTATGCGATTACGCCTATCACCGCATAAACGAATACAAGGGCGCGGCGGTGGTGATGAATTACAAAACCGGGGAGATTCTATGCTCCGTCAGCAGCCCCGTGTTCGATCCGAAGTATATCGATGAATATTTAAAAGGAGAAGACGAGCTGGAGGACAGCGCCATGGTCAACCGGGTGACCTCCGGCAGGTATACCCCCGGCTCTGTGTTTAAGATTGTGACCGCCGTGGCTGCCATCCGGTATCTGCCGGGGGTCACGGAGCGCACCTTTACCTGTGACGGGCCGCTGGTATTCGAGCGCAACACGGGCGTATACCTTCCTAATATCCATATTTCTCCCGAGCAGGACGCGGAAAACCAAAAAACTGCCACGGCGGAGGATGCAAAAAACGATGAAACGCCGGGCGTCAGCGGAGAGTACAACGTGCTGCGGGATTATAACGGCGAGTACCATGGAGAGCTTACGTTCGCACAGGCCTTTGCAAAGTCCTGCAACCATGTGTTTGCGCAGCTTGCCATGGAGGTAGGGGCGGAGCGCCTTGCCCGCGTAGCCAAGGAGCTTGGCGTTGGAGACGACTTCCTGTTCAACGATATGGTGGCGTATGCCAGCAGTTATAAAAAGCCTGAAAACGACTGGCAGCTGGCATGGAGCGGCGTTGGGCAGTATCAGGACTTGATGACGCCGCTGCATATGTGCATGATCGTTTCCGCCATTGCAAACGGCGGAGATATGCCGGAGCCGAAGCTGTTGAAAACCGTGAAGGACAGCACAGGACTTTCCATCAACATGCTAAGAAGCGCCAGCTACGAGAAAAACGCCCTGTCCGGCAGCGAGGCGGATACCCTTACGAAAATGATGCTGGAAACCGTGACCGGCGGTACCGGGCGCAGGGCGGCAGTATCCGGCGTTTCGGTGGCGGGAAAGACCGGCACGGCGGAAACGGGCTCCGGGGTAAAGCCCAACGCGTGGTTTGCGGGCTTTGTTGATGACGACGCGCATCCCCTTGCCGTTGTGGTGGTGCTGGAAAAGGGCGGTAGCGGCGGCAGCGTAGCCGCACCCATCGCGGGAAAGGTGCTGGATAGAGCAATCGAATTAGGGTATTAACGATGCGTTTATGACCGCATTTTGGGGCATGCTAAGGGCATGCTCCTTTATATTTTGGATTTTATACAAATGCTGACGCGAACGGCATTGCTGGTGCTTGGCGGCATCGTTGCGCTGGCGGTGCTACTGGTGGCGCTGCCTCTTCGCATCCGGTTAATTATGGATATGGATTCTTTGCAGGAGGTGGTGTTTCGCTTCCAGCTTCGGTTTGCGTATGTGCTGCCCGTGCAATTTTGCCTGCGGTTCCATATTATAAAAAAGCCCTCCTTTACCCTGTACCTGCTGCGCCGTAAAAAGGAACGCCGTGTGTGGGACATGTATACGCAACGAAAGCATGAGCCGGAAAGCTGGGTCAGCGCGTTCGTGCGCTCCGGCCTGCGCTCGCTGCACGCAAAAAAAATCGATATCCACGGCGAGGTGGGTGTACAAAACGACGCGGCGCTTACCGCGATTCTCACGGGCATGCTGCAAACGGCGCTAACGGTTCCGCTGATGTACATATTGAATCCGCAGCAGCGAAGCGTGTTATTGATCAACGTGCGTCCGTACTTCTCCGGCGACCGGTTCCGGTTGAATTTGGAAGGCATAGCCCGCCACATCCCCGCAAAGAGTATATGGCAGGCAACAGTATCCAAAATCAAAAGCAGGAGGAATCAAAAAGCATGTCCCACCCAATCGAAAACATTTTAAAAACCACTATGGAGGAATTGAAGCAGATGGTGGACGTTAATACCATCATCGGCTCGCCCATCACATTAGGCGCGGACACGGTGATCGTGCCGGTATCCCGCGTCAGCATGGGCTTTGTGTCCGGCGGCGGAGAATACGGAGAGGCAAGACCGGTCATCCGCAATACGGAGGACGGCTCGGATTGCGACGCGAGGCACCCATTTGCGGGAGCGTCTGTGGCAGGTATGAATTTAACGCCCATGGCCTTTTTAACGGTAACCGGAGACTGCGTAAAGGTGCTGCCCGCCCATTACTGCTGCACGCTGGATCGCATTATTGAGTTGGTGCCCCAAACAGTGCAGGAGGTGGAACGGCTGATCAAGGAAGGACGTTCGGCGCGCCGTAAGGACGGTATGTATGCGGGAGAAAGTGAAAACGCGGAGCAGTAAACGCATGCGCCGCAGAACAAGCGCGTGCCTGTTGGCGTGCCTGCTGCTGGCGCTGCCGCTGCAAGCCACGGCGGAAGCACCGGGGCTTTCCGCCGCAGGCGCGGCGTTGGTGGATGTACAAACAGGGCGGCTGCTGGCGGGGCAAAACGCCCATATCCGGCTGCCTATGGCCAGCACCACCAAGGTGATGACGGCGTTATTGGCCATTGAACATGGCGGCATGGAGGAGATGGTAACGACCCCGGCGGAGGCCTACGGCGTGGAGGGCTCCAGCATCTATCTCCATCAGGACGAAGCGCTTTCCTTGCGGGACTTGCTGTACGGCTTAATGCTTTCCTCCGGCAACGACGCGGCGGTGACCATCGCCATGCATATTGCGGGCAGCGTGGAGGCCTTCGCCGCGCTGATGAACGCAAAGGCAAAGGAGTTAGGCTGCACCAACACCCATTTTGTAACGCCCAACGGCTTGCACAACAGTGAGCATTATACCAGCGCGTACGATCTGGCGCGCATTGCCGCCGCCGCTATGCGGGAGCCGCTGTTTCGGGAGATCGTGGGAACGCAGTACCATACTACAGTAACAGGGGACATGCCCCGCACCTTTAAAAACAAGAACAAGATTTTGTGGCAGGTGCCGGGCGGCAACGGTGTCAAAACCGGCTTTACCAAGGCGGCGGGGCGCTGCTTGGTGTTTTCCGCGGAGCGAGAGGAGCACACGCTGGTGGGCGTTGTGTTAAACGCGCCGGACATGTGGAACGACGCAAAAAGCTATTTAGAGTACGGCTTTTCGGAGTATACATGGGAGCGGCTGGTAACGGCGGGAGAGATCATCAAAACCATCCCTGCAGGGCACGGCATGAAAAATACCTTGGATGTGTTGGCAAAAGAGGATATACTGGTACCCGTTAGGGCAGGGGAAGAGAAGCCCGCGCTTCGCGTGGTATGCCTGCCTAATGTGGAAGCGCCGGTAAGCGCGGGGCAGGTGCTGGGCTCGGCAGAGGTTTGGTACGATAATGTCTGCCTGCAAAAAACCGAGCTTGTGGCGGCGGAAACGATCTACCGCAAGGATTATGCCTATTATCTGCACGCCGTTGTAGAACAATGGTGCGCGTGAGGCCTCGGAAGGGGCGGAAAGGGGAGCAGGATGGAAGGGGAACGGCTGCGCCTGCAAAAATTCATGGCGGAGTGCGGGGTCGCATCCCGCAGAGCCTGTGAGGACATCATTACCGCGGGGCGGGTCACGGTAAACGGCGAACCGGCAAGCCTTGGCATGTCCGTAGACCCGAAAACGGATACGGTGCTGCTGGACGGAAACCCGTTAAAACAGGAGCGGCGGCGTATCGTGATACTGTTTTACAAGCCGCGGGGAGTGGTTTGTACCTCTAGCGACCCCCAAGGGCGCGAAACGGTGCAAAACTATTTTCGTGACGTGCCGGAGCGCCTGTATAACGTGGGACGGTTGGATGTGAACTCCGAGGGGCTTTTGATCATGACCAACGACGGGGAGCTGGCAAACCGCATGACCCATCCCCGCTACAAAATGCCCAAAACCTATTATGCCGTGTGCGACGGTACGCTAACGGGAGAACAGGCGGGGGCGCTTAGGCAGGGTGTGGAGTTGGAGGATGGCATGACGGCGCCTGCCATCGTGGAGCATATCCGCCCCACACGCACCGGCGGCACCTGCTTTTCCATAACCATTCGGGAGGGGCGCAACCGGCAGATACGCAGAATGCTGGAGGCCGTAGGCCATAAAACGCTTCTTTTGCGGCGGGAACGCGTAGGTCCCTTGCTGTTAGGCAGCATTGCGCCGGGAGAATGGCGGTATATCACGGCGGAGGAACAGCAGGCGTTGAATGCGGCGCTGCAATAACGATATATTATAAAATGCTCTTAAAATTGTTAGTATTTGGTAAAATGCCCGGTGTATGCAGGTATACACCGGGCATTCTGCTATCCGGCAAAAACGGGGCTAAAATTGCCCTTGCTATCGGGAATTGTTTAGTGATAGAATACACTGTGTAATAATGGGGTGAAAGGGGCAATCAAACCGAGCTTTTGTGCGTTACAACAGCCCTGCCATAAGCAATCCTTTTATAAGCCCGTTTTACATAAGCAAGAATTTGAATTGGAGGTGCAATATATGAACGAGAACATTTCCGGCTGGTTTGTTATGCTGCTGGGCATGGGTACGGTATTCTTCGGCTTGATCTGCTTGGTTGCGATCACAAGGCTGATGAGCTTCTTTACCAACAAAGCGGCAGGCAAGGCATCTGCGGCGCCGGCAGCCGTACCTGCGGCGGCTCCTGCGGTGCAGGCAGGTATCCCCAACCGTCCGCAATTTGCGGCGGCTGTGGCTGCGGCGATCGCAACGGAAATGGGCACTGAGCCCAGCGGCCTTCGCATTGTAAGCATCGAAAAGAAATAATACAAGAATTCTATCAATTTATTAGGAGGAATCAATCATGCGTAAGTTCAATGTTAACGTTAACGGCACTGCCTATGAAGTTACCGTAGAAGAAATCACCGGCGCTGCCGCTGCGGCTCCTGTTGCCGCTCCTGCTCCTGTTGCCGCCCCCGCTCCCGCTGCGGCTCCCGCCGCTGCCCCTGTGGCTGCCGCCGCCGGTCAGGAAAACATCGTGAGCCCCATGCCTGGCAACATCCTGGGTGTAAACGTGCAGGCGGGCGCTTCCGTTAAGAAGGGCCAGGTTCTGGTCATTCTGGAAGCAATGAAGATGGAGAATGAGATCATGGCTCCCCGTGACGGCGTTGTTGCCGCTGTGAACGTGCAAAAGGGCGCTATGGTCAATACGGGAGACGTTCTCTGCGTGCTGGCTTAGTCCATCACTACTTTAACAACCAAGCAAAGGAGTGAATGGAATGGAAGCAGTATTAGAATTCTTAAAAAGCACCGGTTTTGTGCTGTTGGCGGAGGATTGGCGGTATATCGTAATGATCGTCATCGCCTGCGTGCTGTTGTACCTTGCCATCGTGAAGAAATTTGAGCCCCTTCTTCTGATGACGATCGGCTTTGGCATGCTCTTGACCAACCTGCCAGGCGCAAACCTGTATCACACCGAGCTGTTCACCGGCGGCCATGTGCATTGGGATGAGTTCGACTCCATGGCGGGGCTGATCGACTATCTCTACCTTGGCGTAAAGCTGGGCATCTACCCCTCGCTCATATTCATGGGCGTTGGCGCTATGACGGACTTTGGTCCGTTGATCGCAAAGCCCTCGAGCCTGCTCTTGGGCGCAGCGGCGCAGTTCGGCATTTTCGTAGCATTCTTGGGCGCATTGGCGTTGGGCTTCGATTATAACGCCGCGTCCTCCATCGGCATCATCGGCGGCGCAGACGGCCCCACGGCGATCTACGTAACGTCGCAGTTAAAGCCAGATCTGTTAGGCCCCATTGCGGTGGCGGCATACAGCTACATGGCCTTGGTGCCTGTGATCCAGCCGCCTCTGATGAAGCTACTCACCACCAAGAAAGAGCGCGGCATCGTGATGGAACAGCTGCGCCCCGTATCCCATACGGAAAAGGTGCTGTTCCCCATCGTGGTCACCATCTTCGTATCGCTGCTGCTGCCCTCTGCGGCACCGCTCATCGGCTTCCTCATGCTGGGCAACCTGTTTAAGGAGAGCGGCGTGACCGAGCGTTTGTGCAAGACCGCGCAGAACGAACTGATGAACATCGTTACGATCTTCCTCGGCGTTTCGGTTGGCGCAACCGCGACAGCGGGCGCGTTCCTCAACTGGGAGACCATCAAGATCATGATCATGGGCGTATGTGCGTTTGGCTTCGGCACCATCGGCGGTTTGCTCTTGGGCAAGCTGATGAACGCCGTTTCCAAGAAGCCCTTAAACCCCTTGATCGGTTCCGCAGGCGTGTCCGCCGTTCCTATGGCGGCTCGTGTTTCCCAGGTAGTCGGTCAGAAGGAAAATCCCGGCAACTTCCTGCTGATGCACGCTATGGGCCCCAACGTTGCGGGCGTTATCGGTTCCGCGATCGCGGCCGGCGTGTTCCTGTCCCTGTTTAAGTAATTATTAGGGAGGTTACTAGATTGGCTAAATTACAAATTACCGATACCATACTGCGCGATGCGCACCAGAGTCAGGCTGCCACCCGTATGCGCGTGGAGGATATGCTTCCCGCCTGCGAGATACTGGACAGCATCGGCTACTGGTCCTTGGAGTGCTGGGGCGGCGCAACCTTTGATAGCTGCCTGCGCTTCTTAAACGAAGATCCTTGGGATCGCCTTCGCAAGCTGAAGAAGGCGCTGCCCAACACCAAGCTGCAAATGCTCTTCCGTGGGCAGAACATCTTGGGTTACAAGCATTATGCGGACGACGTTGTTGAGCAGTTCTGCCGCAAGGCCATCGAAAACGGTATCGATGTGATCCGTATTTTCGACGCGCTGAACGATCCCCGCAACTTGGAGGCTGCCATCAAGTACACCAAAAAGTACGGCGGCATCTGCGAACCCGCCATCAGCTATACCATCAGCCCCGTGCATAACGAGGATTACTTTGTAAAGCTGGCAAAGGAGTTCAAGCAGATGGGTGCAGACGTGATCTGCATCAAGGATATGGCAAACCTGCTTCTGCCCTACGCGGCGGCGTCTCTCGTAAAGCGCCTGAAGGACGAGGTTGGCCTTCCCGTACATCTGCACACCCATAACACCACCGGTACCGGCGACATGACCTACCTCAAGGCGCTGGAAGCGGGCGTGGATATCGTAGACTGCGCGCTGTCGCCTCTGGGCAACGGCACCTCTCAGCCCGCCACCGAGCCCTTGGTGGCAACGCTCAAGGGCACCCCCTACGACACTGGGTTCGACCTTCTCAAGCTGGCGGAGGCCGCCAAGCATTTCAGGAAGGTTGCCGCCAAGCTCAAGGAGCAGGGCAGCTTAGACCCCAAGGTGCTTTCCGTAGATACCAATACGCTTTTGTATCAGGTACCCGGCGGCATGCTCAGCAACCTGATCTCTCAGCTGAAGCAGGCGAACGCGGAGAACAAGTATTACGACGTTCTGGAGGAGATTCCCCGCGTCCGCGAGGACTTCGGCTATCCCCCGCTGGTGACGCCCACCAGCCAGATCGTTGGCACGCAGGCCGTTATGAACGTGCTTTCCGGCAAGTACAAGATGTTCCCCAAGGAGAGCAAGGCGCTGCTGCGCGGCGAGTACGGCAGACTGCCCGGCAAGGTGAACGAGGAAGTGCGCAAGATGGCGATCGGCGACGAGGAAGTGATCACCTGCCGTCCCGCAGACCTCTTAGAGCCCGAGCTGGAGAAGTACCGCGAGGAAATTAAAGACTGGGCGGAGCAGGAAGAGGATGTACTGTCCTACGCGCTGTTCCCGCAGGTAGCCATGAAGTTCTTCGAAAAGCGCAAGGCCGATAGGGAAGCGCCCGCTGTAAAGCCGGTAGACCCCAACGCCGTGTATCAGCTGTATGTAGAAGACCTTGGCAAATAATATCACGTAACGTTAAAGGCGGCGCTTCATGCGCCGCCTTTGTGATACGAAAGCTTGTATGCATGCTTTCATATACTACTATGTGAAAATTTTGCAATAAGTGGGGTTTTCCTCTGGATGAAACCCGCAAAGAACGGTATAATACCACCATTGCAGGCAAATACCGCATGAATTGCGGAATGGAAGGTACATAAGCGTATGCGGCATATCCCTAATATTTTATCGGCACTCCGAATATTGATGGTCGGCGTGTTTGTGTATTTATTTGTGCAACAGGCGTATTTATGGGCGCTGGGCGTTTACGCGCTGGCATTTGTTACGGATATCGTTGACGGATATCTGGCAAGGCGCAACAACTGGATCACGAACGTTGGCAAGGTGCTCGACCCTCTTGCGGACAAGCTGCTGCTCATTGCGGCGCTCACCTGCTTTTATTTAGAAGGCTGGATTCCCCTTTGGCTGCTGATCGTTGTGGTGGCAAAGGAGCTGGTTATGATCGTAGGCGGGGCGCTTCTGTGGAAGAAAAACGTTGTGGTATATGCCGACTGGTTCGGTAAGATCGCCACGGGCTTATTCAATTTGGGCGTTGTCATGACCATCTGCAAAAACTTCTGGGCGTGGATTGCGGATTGGAACATCATTGTGCTGGCAATCGCCATGGTGCTTACGGTGATTGCTATGCTGCATTACGGCAAGCGCACGCTGTTCCATAAATACGAAAAAAACGCCGCCGAAAATGACGGCGGCGAGAACGAGGCATAGGATTAAAGCACCGGCTTTACGGGAAACGTGGTAACAGGCCGGGTCATAATAACATAGGATTCCGAGAGCCCCATCGCGGTGAGCTCATAGGTCATGGTCAAGAAGCTGTCTGCATCCTTACAGCAGGTTTTCAGGCAATAGCCGTAACGGCCGGTGATCTCCATGAACTCCAGCACATTGGGGTTTTCCTGTACAAACTCCAGAAATTTTGCCCGCATATCCGGATTGATGGCAACCAATACGATGGCGCTGATGCTGCGCCCTACCTTTTCGGGGTTGATGACGGCGCTGTATCCCATAATGGCGCCGCTTTCCTCCAGCTTTCGCACCCGCTCGATGGTAGAGGGGGCGCTCATATTGATTTTTTCCGCCAGCTTCTGCATGGAAATACGCCCGTCGTGCTGTAAAATCTCCAATATTTTTGCGTCTGTGCGATCCATAACTGTGCCTCCGTTCCCTTTGGTTCATCATACAAAAGGTTTTGTTTCTTGGCAAGCAAAACCCGCATATACCGAGCGATCGATAGTAATAGGCGTTGTTTCATTCTTGGCAGCAATGTGCGCCTGTGGTATTCTGTATATAATAAGCAAGGAGAAGCCGTATGCAGCAAAATCCCGCAAAACGCAAGCCGCGCCTGATAGACCGTTGGCGGGCGATGCCCGTGCCTCGGCGCATTGCCATACTGGTGCTGTCCTCCTTTGCATTTCTGTATATTTTCGGCAGGTATTATACTAACATCTCGGAAAGCATTCAGCGGAATCGCGACCCGTATTATCGGGATGCGGAGGAATTCTTATCTTTGTTCAATGAGCAGATCGCCCATGCGGATATGGCGTTGGTGTATGATAAAAACGATATGGCATGGAAGCAGGCTGGTGATTTCTATTACAGCGTAACACTTCCTGTCGGCGGCGCGTCCGTTCCCACGGTTTGTGTGCTTACTGCTGATAGGTATACCATGGATATCGATAGTGTTGCGTTTATACAAACGCTCCCCGCCGGAACATCGGCGGGGAACGAGCTGTATATGTTTTCACAGGTGGTATCGCATATCTATTTTGAGGATTCTCTTGAATGGGCAATTCGGCAGGAAACGGAACATGATCCAAGAGATATTCATGATTATCAGGTGTATGAGAAATTACGAAACTGCCTTTTACTTGAAACGCAACCGGGGGAAACGGTTGAATTTCAAGGTCATGTCAGTAACTATTTTGAAGGAATATATCATGGCACTACCATAGATTACTCTAGGCTTCCTTCTCAAAAAGAGAACGAGGTGTTACATAAGCTTTTGTTTTGCTCGGTGTAAAAGTCAATACCTTTTATGGTAAGTTATACAAAATAAGCAAGGAGAAGCCGTATGCAGCATAATTCCGCAAAACGCAAGCCGCGCCTGATAGACCGTTGGCGGGCGATGCCCGTGCCTCGGCGCATTGCCATACTGGTGCTGTCCTCCTTTGCATTTCTGTATATTTTCGGCAGGTATTATACTAACATCTCGGAAAGCATTCAGCGGAATCGCGACCCGTATTATCGGGATGCGGAGGAATTCTTATCTTTGTTCAATGACCAGATTGCCCATGCGGATATGGCGTTGGTGTATGATAAGAATACAAAGTGGGATGTTACGCAGCAGTTCGCCCGCAGCGTAACGCTTCCAGTCGGCGGCGCATCTGTGCCTACCGTCTGCGTTCTGACTGCTGAGAAACCATCTATGGACATTGAGAGTATTGAATTTATACAGACGCTTCCCGCCGGAGCATCAGCGGGAAACGAACTGTATATGTTTTCGCAGGTAATACTGCACATTTTTTCGGAAAGAGACCTTGTATGGGCAATCCAACAAGAAATACGAGGTAACCCGCAGAGGATGCGCTACTGCAAGACCTTCCGAGAATTGCGCGAAACACTACTCGGCCAATCTGCTTCAACCAATGCGAAGGAATACTGCTGGGAAATCAGCAGCGGTTCGCAAAGTGGGGGTAGTACTGATATCATTGTCTCAGATTATCCTTTGAGTAATGGAGTTAAGGAGTCACACTTGCGCTTTCAGTTTGTGGTGTAAAGGTAATGACCTTCTGTTCTTGGTTTGGCATAAATAGGCCTTTATCTCCGCGCTCAATGACGGCTTTTACAACGATGCTGCCTTTCAAAACGGGATGATAGCTTGCTTCAGGATCGATTCCATCCAGAATGTCTTTTATTGGGGGAAATTCCGTTATTAGGTTGTCGCCAAAGGCATGCTGTAAATACGCCTCTGAAAGTGATCGTGTACCAAATTGCATTTGAAGAAGAATTCTGAGATTGTCTCTTGCTACATCTATATCATCGGCTTTATGTACAAACAGAGACAGCTTCTTTGGCAGCGTAGTACCTAAATCAAGTTCTTCCGGTTTATGTCCTTTACAAAATACCTTTGTAACGTAATGACCTTTGTGTTTCTCTTCTTCGCTACGATAGTAAGGTGTAAAGTATAAAGTGTCGCCCCAATCTTTATAATCCATGTTGTAAACCGTGGGCTGTATGGCTGAGTGAACACTAGCTGTCGGATCAGAAACCGGAATTAAAGGCATGTTTGTAGCTTTATCTCTTTTCCAAGGTGAAGCTTTTAATACAGGCGCATCTTTCTCAGAAGGAGATACGAACGTTTGTCCGCTTTTGCTGTTTGCCGTTGCTGTATCACGTAGGTATTCCGCCTTTTCCTGCCTTTCTTTCAATGGTTTTTGCATGTATTCTATATATGCCTGTTGAAAATCCGCGCTCCCAATTTCTGCTTCCGTCTTCAAAGCGTTTTGTATCTGCTTTTCTTCTTCTTTGCTGAATACGGCATTACTCATAGTTTTGCGTTCTAACATGGGCAATGAAGGCTTATATACAGGCTGAATATCCTTCAATGCAGGCCTTTGCTGTGCCCATTGGCGTTCCTGAGAGGCGGCAAGTAATTGTGCTTGCTGCCGATTTAGCTCGTTCTCCATGGAAAGCGCATTGCTTTTTTGCGTTGACGGCGTTGCCGTGAAAGCGCCAAGAATGCCTTTTTCCTGCGTAGAGCGGTTTTTCAGCGATTTCTCATAAGCTGCCTGCGTATTTGGCCCCCAAATACCGTCTGCCGCAACGCCAAGGAGCTTTTGCGCCTCGCGCACCTGCGCGGCATTGCTTATTCCATTGGGAGCAGAATATCCTTTTGTTGTATGCGCGTTTTGAACGCCCCAACTCTCTTTATAGGCTGCGGCTTCATATTTTTCTTGCGGGGTGGCATTAGTAAAGTTACCGATAAAGTTATTAGCGGTTTCCTGTACAAGAAATTTCTGATAAGCCGCTTCTGTTTTAGGCCCCCAAATACCGTCTGCTGTAACACCCAGCTTTTGCTGCATTGTTTTTACGCTTGCTGCATTATTGATACCCTTTGGGGTTTCGTATCCCGCCAAAACGAATTTTGCCATGTTTATTTCCTCCTTCTATGCTCTTCTGCCGCGCGAGATCGCGCGGTCTAAGGCGCGAAACTGTGCATCGGACAACCGCCCGTAATCCAGTTGTTGCCGTGGGCTTCCGTTTGCCATACAGCGGCGGTAGGCTTCCGATGCAACATGTGCTTCCCATAGGGCGGCTTTGATATCGGCTTCGCTAACGCCCTCTGCATTTGCCATGCGCCGCAATTCCGCTTGTGCCTGCTGTAGTTGTACGTCATTCGTACATAATGCCTGCATTTGCCTGCTTCGTTCTTTCCTTGCCTGTTCCATAAGCCATATTTGCAGTTGCCTGATATTGCGCAATTCCATTTTCCGAACCATCCTCTCCGTTTTTTTATTCTGCGTAAAGAGTAACAGGCGTTTGATGTTTTGCATTCTGATAATGGTTTTTAAAATGCGTTTCTTCCGCATACCCCCCTCTTCACAAAAATCCCTTCAAAACCGCAACAAATGAATTGACAAACCGGGGCGCGGCGGATAAAATAAACGATGGTTGACTTTGGAGGCATATGCCATGAAGCTTTCTGT
>CAYZAW010000038.1:0-23419 GCA_964476505.1 uncultured Oscillospiraceae bacterium
GCCCGGATCTGACCTGGGAGAGGCTGATTGCCCAAGGCCGGATCTCGCGCAAGCCGCCGCCGAAGGTGAACAGCCCAATACGAAAAAATGAAGTAAACAGATCCCAATACACATGCATGATTATTTGTTCCTTTTAATACACCGGCCAGCCCGCCACATATGCCGCCAGATACAACAGCTGCAATGCGATAAAGAGCACTGCCGCCAGCGCCCTTGCCCGGGGTGTTTTGAAGCAACCCTCCAGCGCAAAAGCCAGCGGGAACGCGCAGGTCAAATACCTTGGCGCGGAAAGCAGCCACGTTGCACCCATCGCCACCGCGTAATACAACAGAAAATACACCGTGTAGGACGGACGGACCGCATAAGGCCGCAATGCCGTACCTTCGCTTTTTTTGCGTCTGCCTCGAAGAACAGCATACAGATACAGCCCCAAGCTCCCCAAAAGATACAGCAGGTTTGGCAGCCACAGTCCAAAGGCAGCGGCGTTGTCCGAACCCCAGTTCTTTAAAAGATAGTCCGTTTGATACGCCGCCGTAGAGAAAAACAACCCCACGCCCTGCCCCCAATGCTCCTTTTGATATATAAGGAATTGCAGGGCGTTGCCGGTCACGGCGTAATTGATGTACAGGTACAGCAGCAGCCCAAAGGGCACCAATAGCAGTGCGGCGTAGCGGCCTACCTGCCGCCAAACGTCCTTGGCGGTGATGATGGCAAGCGTCTTTTTCTCCCGCAGGGTCTCTGATAGCATTTCCATCAATATCAGCGCAGCCAAAAGAATGCCAAGCACTCTTGTAAAGGCCGCAAGCCCGCCTATTACGCAGGCGAACACAAAGTGCTTTTTACGAAGCAGCCACGCGCAGGCGATCGACAGCATCAAAAACAGAGCGTCGCTCATGGGCGCAGCCAGTAAAAAGGCCGCAGGCAATAAATACAGGTAGCGCACCACCCGCTTTGCCCCGGCCCGATCCATATCCAACAGCGCCAGCTCGTATAAAAAATATCCGCAAAGCGCCGCACAAATCACATTTACAATAAGCCCGGCATACAAAGGCTCTAAAAACAATCCCTTTATCAGCCGCACCACGACGGGATACAGCGGGAAAAACACGATGTGGAATCTCGGGTCTCTCTCGGTAACATACCAGTTTTGGGCGATCCCCATATAATGAGGCGCGTCCCCCTTGTTCCACAGCCATAATCGGTCAATAAGCCCGCCCGAATAGCCGTGTAGCAGCAGTTCGATCAAATATGCCAGCAAAAGTATTCCAACGCGCACCGCCAGCAGCAGCAACAGCATTTTGAGCCACGGGTGCCGCCGGGCAGGGTACAGGCTGCGCTTTCCCAAGCCAGCCGCAGCGTCTGCCTCCGGCTCTCCCGCAAAAAAGCGGAACACGCCGGGCACGCTGTAATAGGCGGTAAGCCCAAACAACGCACAACACACACCGCCAGCAAGCGCCGAAGCGCCTGTCAGCGGTGTGTTGGTTGTAAATATCCACAGGGCAAAGGCTATAAGGCACACGCCCAATATGGAGTATTGTGTGATACGTATCGCTTTTCGCATGAGATGTTTTGCTATGCGCGGCGAAGCGCCTTGGGCTTGCCCAGTATCTCGGCATACAATATGCCGTTTACCACAGCGTCCCGGTCAAAGGACAGGGCGCGTGCGCCAAACGTGTAGGAAGCAGCGTTCCCGGCGCGCACCGCATCAGCGGGCTCCGTTGGGCAGTCCGCATCGCTTTCAAGGCCCGTCATGCTGGTTTCCGCATGCGCATGCCCCGTTACCGAGGAAGCCTCCAGCGTATGCCTGCGGCCCTTGGGCTGCAGCATGGTGGAGGTTACCGTGCTTGCCACGTTGGCGGTAAGCGAACCGGGAGCCGCCAAGCCCTCCGGCTCGTCGTCAGGCAACACCATGCGCTGGCGGGTCTGCTGCTGGCGCTGCGCCTGCGCTTGCTGCGCCCGGCGTTTTTGCTCCTGCTCGCGAAGCGCCGCCTGCTGCCTGATTTTTGCAAGCGCCGCCTGCCTTGCAGCCTCGTCTTCTTCATCCGTATCGAAAAAGCGCGGGTCAGGCTTGCGTGTGACAACGGTAGGCTGCACGGTAGGCGCGGGGGGCTCCAGCGGCATACGCGTTTGCTGGGGATAGCGAGGGTCTGCTGGCGGCATTCCCGCGGCAGCCCGCGCCGCCGCTTCCCGTTTGCGGCGTGCCTCCTCCTGCGCTGCTTTCGCCTTGTTTGCCTTGGCGATCAGCCCGATCACAACAATGATGATCATCAATATTTCCATCAAAATCCTCCTACGGGTCGAAGCGGGAATATAGTCAGGGGCGATAGCCCCTGACTATCCCGAAGTGTTATTTCTTCTGCCCGTCAACAGGCTTTTTATCCGAGCCCTTGGAGATAGCGTTGCGCATTTCCGTATCGGAGATCACGTTTTGCATGTTGTAATAATCCATCACGCCCAGCTTGCCTTCGCGGAATGCGGTAGCAATAGCGCGGGGAACCTCTGCCTCGGCCTCGATGACCTTGGCGCGCATGCCCTGTACAGCCGCCACGTTTTCCTGCTCCTGCGCCACAGCCATGGCGCGGCGCTCCTCGGCCTTAGCCTGCGCAATGCGCTTATCTGCCTCAGCCTGATCGATCTGCAGCTGTGCGCCAACGTTACGGCCCACGTCTACATCGGCGATATCGATGGACAAAATCTCAAACGCGGTGCCCGCATCCAAGCCCTTGGACAATACCATTTTGGAAATACTGTCCGGGTTTTCCAGAACCTCTTTGTGGGACATGGCAGAACCAACGGTGGTTACGATGCCCTCGCCGATACGGGCGATGATGGTTTCCTCACCCGCGCCGCCGACCAAGCGGTCGATGTTGGCGCGAACGGTAACACGCGCTTTTGCGCGAAGCTCGATGCCGTCCTTGGCGATAGCGGCGATAACCGGCGTTTCGATCACCTTGGGGTTAACGCTCATCTGCACAGCCTGCAATACGTCGCGGCCTGCAAGGTCGATGGCGCAGGCGCGTTCAAAATCCAGCGGGATGCCCGCGCGCTGGGCGGCGATCAGTGCGTTAACCACACGGTCTACATTACCGCCTGCCAGGTAGTGCGCTTCCAGCTTGTTGATGGGCAGCACCAGACCGGCCTTTGTGGCCTTGATCATGGGGTTGACGATACGCGCCGGCACTACCTTACGGATGCGCATACCGATCAGCTGCGAAATGCTGATCTTAACGCCGGAGGCCAGTGCCGCGATCCACAGGCGCAGCGGCACGAAGCTGAAAAAGATACACAAGAATACGATGACCGCTACGATAATAAGGATAGGGACGATGATTTCACCAAACATGTTGTTCTCCTTTCAGAACCTTGTATAGTATGTGCTTGTATAACACTTACCTTCCGGAAATGATTTTCATCAGCCAGATAAGAAGATATATCAGCCCGATGAACGCGGGAACGCCGATCAATATTTGTATCCACGATTTTTTTCTGGCGGCTTTGATCTCCTCCTCCGTCATGGTGGAGGGCGCTTGCGCTTCGGCCTGCTCTATCTGCTCCTGCACGACCTTTGCGTTACACTTGGGGCAGACCTCCATGCTGTTGGGATAAAATGTACCGCACGTTTTGCAAAACGGCATATGCTACGCCTCCGCCTTTACAAGGATGCGGCGGCCTTCCACGGCTATGACCCGAACAGACACACCCTTGTCGATAAACTCACCGCTTGTGACCACGTCTAGAAGAGCGCCGTCAAACAACGCCTTGCCCGCAGGGCGCAGCACCGTTTGCGCAGTACCGACACGGTCGATATAGGCTGCCTCCGCCGCCTCGGGCGTGGAGCCGGACTGTATGGAGTCTCCCAAAACGATTTTAGAGCGGTCGAACTTACCGCGGTTTGCCAGCAGCAAAAACAGAACGATGCCTACGGCGATCAGGAACAAAATCAGTGCAATCAAAAACAGAGCGCTTACCGGGTTGCCGATTTGCAGCAGCACCGCCACCAGCAGCACCAGCACGCCCAAGCCGCCCGCCGCGCCAAGGCCGGGCGTAAACATTTCGACCACCAGCAGAATAAGGCCCACCACCAGGCAGATGATCGTTGGAATCATGTTTACCATTTGCTTCCTCCTTACATACTACGCATAAAATATGCTTAAACGGTTCAAAAACAGTATTTGTGTTATTATACCATACTTCCTGTATGAAATTGTGAATAAATCATATCAAAACATAGGCACGCCTGTTATTTTTGGCGTAAAACTGCTATACTAATCCCTGTGAAAAATAAGGGTTCTTTTGAGCCCGTGGGAAGAGGCGGTAATTCCGGTATGGAACAGCCAAACAAGAAAAAGATCTCCACGCTAAAGCGCGTTCTGCTGCTTTGCGTCATTATATTAGGCATTGCAATACTGGTGATCGTTGGCCGGTATTTGTATGTGATGTTCGTTAACCCCATGGGCGCTTTTACCACGCCCCCGCCGCGCGCCACCGCCACGCCCTCTGCCGCTACGCTGCCGCCGGAGGCCACGCCAACGCCGGAGCCTACGCTTTCTCCGGAGGAGGCGCTGTATCAGCAGGCAGACATGAGCTTTATGCAAAACAAGGTGAACATCCTGATGCTGGGCTGGGATCAAAGTCCCGAGCGCGAGGATGAAGACAGCGAAATGTACCGGGACGAAAAAAACAATTACCGTTCCGACGTGATCATGCTCTTAACGGTGGATTTTGAAACAAAAACGGTTGATCTGATCTCCGTGCCGCGCGACACTTACGCGCCCATTTTCAATACCAAGGGCCGCTTTAAGATCAACGCCGCCTTCGCCAAGGGCGGCAGCGCCAAGGGCGACGGGTTCCATTACGCCATGGAAACGGTGGGGAACCTGTTAGGCGTACCCATCGATTACTACGCCGGGGTAGACATGGTAGGCATGAAGGCCGTTGTGGACGCCATGGGCGGTGTGGACTACGATGTAGACTGCACCATCAAGCTGAACGGCCGCTTACTGGAGCCGGGCTATCAGCACTTGAACGGCCAGCAGGTGCTGGATTACTGCCGCGCCAGAAAGGGAATCATTGGCGGGGTCAATTCCGACGTGGGCCGTGCCGACCGGCAGCAGCGCATGCTGTTTTCCATATTTGAACAAATGAAATCACGGGATCAGCTGGTGAACATCCCGAAGATCTACAACTCCGTGAAGGATTACATCCACACCAACCTCAATTCCGAGCAGATCGCTGCCATGGCGGTGTTCGCCATGGATTTGGATATGGACGACCTCAGGCGGCACACGTTGGAGGGCGAGTACGTGAACAACGTATACAACGCCTCGTTCTATGTGCTGAAAAACGACAGCTTGGCACAGCTTATCAACGAGGTGTTCGGCATCACCATCAAGCCCAATCCCCGTTACGACCTGAACTACGTGAAGGCGGACAAAGCAGCCGCGGCGGCGCTCTCCTATTACCAAGGCGCAGAATACATCGTAAGCGTTCTGGCGCAGCCTGCCTTCTCCTCCTATATGAACACAGAGCAATACCTGCTGGATATGCAAAACATCCAAACGGCGGAGCAGGCGGTGCTTGCTACTGCATACCGGGGCGAGCTTCCTGTAGACGAAGAGGCGGCGGACGCGATCCTCGACCAAAGCTTGGACGCAGCCTCCATCGAGACCGCGCAAACCGCACTGATACAGCAGATGTACACCCTTTGCATGCAGTACGGGCTCAACCAGAGCAATGTGGATAAAACCATGCTGCCCAAGGACTTTTTCCTGCTGCTGCCCGATCCTTTGCAGCAGATGACACCTGCCGCATAAAAGACCGCATCTCGCCGCATACTACCTCTATCAAACACAGGAGGTATCATGCAATGAGTAAAAGCGGTAACCAAACAATCGGCTGCGAGGTGACCAGCTGCGCGTTCAACGACGCTGGCCGGGAATGCGAGCTGGAGCACATCAACGTTATGCCCCGCTGCGGCTGCAACAACGGCAAAGCCGAGGATGAAAGCGCATGCGGCAGCTATGAAAAACGAAACCAATGAAAACGGAGGAGCGGCATAACTGCCGCTCCTTTTCATTTCCATTCATTACAGAACTATTGTAACAGGTTTTTCTCGATCCATTTTCGTTTTAGAGTGCCTTGCCAAATACTTTTTACTTATTATGTTTTAAAGTTTTGGGGATCTTAGGGGCTTTTTTCAAAAAGCCTCTAAGCCGCCGGAAGCAATATGCTATAATACCAATAGCAAACAAACGGAGGTCAACTATGCGCATGTTTTTTGCGGCGCCGCTGCCTCGCGATGTGCGGCGGACGCTCAGCGAGGCGCAAAGCCGCCTTATTTCCCTTTCCCCCGGCGCGCGGTTCGTGCCGCCGGAGAATTTTCATATCACCATGCAGTTTATAGGCGAAAGCAATGCCATCGCGGAGGCGGCCACAGCCTGCCGGGAAGCCGTACGGGGAATTTCTCCCATTTCCCTCAAGCTGGGAGAATACGGCTGCTTTTCGCAGGGCAGCGGCAACACCGGGTTCATGGGCCTAACCGGCAACTGCAAGGAACTGGAGCTGTTATACCGCAGCCTGCAAACGGCACTGTTGGAGCAGGGCTTTTCCTTAGGCCGTCAGCGGTTCGTGCCGCACATTACGTTAGCAAGAGGGCTTGCCTTGGAGCAAGATGCTGCAAGCGTGATGGAAGGCGCAGGAAACGCGCATCCCTTTACCGTGTCCGAGCTGGCGCTGTTTGAAAGCAAAAACATAAACGGCCACATGGTTTATACCGCGCTACACAGAGAAAAGCTGTAAAGGAGCCTGTTATGCCTGCACGGGTACACTTTTTACTGGGACGCTCGGGCGCGGGAAAAACCGCCGCCATCACCGCCGCGCTAAAAAAGACAACGGCAGAGGGGCGGCGGGCGGTGCTGATCGTGCCGGAGCAGTACACCTACGAAACAGAACGCACGCTCGCCCGCGCGATGGGCGGGCTTTTGGGCGTGCAGGTATTGAGCTTTACCCGCTTAACGGAACGGGCCTTGCAGGGTGACGGGCGAACGTATCTTAGCCGGCAGGGCCGCTGCATGCTGATTCGCCGGGCGGCTTTTCGGCTGCAAAAGCAGTTGACCGCCTTTGCGCCGGTGGCGGGTACCCCCGGCTTTGCCGCAAGGATGGACGAACTGATCGCCCTGTGCAAGCGCTTTTTATTGACCCCGGAGGCATTACGGGAGGCGGCTTTTCAATTGCCCGAGGAAAACGCGCTTAGAAACAAGCTGTTGGACATCGCCCTGCTGTACGGCGCGGTAGAGGAAGACAGCAAAAGCCGCTATTTAGATGCCGAGGACGCTATGACGGCGCTGCTGCATGCCCTGCCGCAATCCGCGCTGGCGGGGGCACAGGTGTTTGTGGACGGGTTCGACCTGCTAACCGCCCAGCTGTACGCCATATTGGACGGACTGCTGGAGGTGGCGAAGACGGTCACGTTTTCCATCTGTATAGATCCTGCGGGTACAGCAGACCGCGCGGTGTTTTTACCGGAGGAACGCGCGTATGCGCGCCTGCGGGAAATGGCCGCCGCAAGAAACTGCCCCATCACCGTGACCGAGCTTTTCGTACAGCCGGGGGTACGCGCCCCCGCGCTGGCGTTTTTAGAGAAAAATCAATTTGTATGGCCCGTACCGCAGTTTTCGGCAGACGCAGAGGAAATACACATCACCGCCGCATCCGACCGCACGGCGGAGGTAGAGGCCATGGCGGATGCCGTGTGCCGCTTGGTTCGCTTAGGCATTCGCTATCGGGAGATCGCCGTTGTGGCGGGAGACATGCCCAGCTATCTGGATCTGATTCGCCGCGCGTTTTCCCGGCGGGATATTCCCCTGTTTATGGACGTACAGCATCCGCTGAGCGCACATCCGGCGGCGGAGCTTATGCTTTGCGCTGTGCGTGCCGCAAGCCGCGGGCTGCCCGCAGGCGAGCTGCTACGGGTGATCAAGACCGGCCTTGCCGGGGTCTCGGAGGACGAGACCGAGCAGTTTGAAAATTATGTGCTGCGCTACGGCCTGCGGGGTGGCGGCCAGTTCGATAAGCCCTTTACCAAGGGCGACGTGCCGCCGGAAGCCGAAAGCTGCCGGGCGGCTGTTGTGCCGCCGCTTACCCGTTTGCGGGAGGGCTTGCAGCAGCCCGCCGCGGCGGACAAGGTGCAGGCGGTATACGGGTATTTGGAAGAACTGGGCGTGTTCATGCAGTTAGCCGCCACGGCGGCGGAATTGCAGGCAGAAGGCCGAGCGGCGCTTATGCAGGAGCATACGCAGGTGGCAGGGGTGATCGTAACGCTGTTGGAGCAGCTGTATGCCATATTGGGAGATACGGCTATGCGCCCATCGGAATTTACCGCCATATTGGAAGAAGCCGTACAGGCCTATCAGGTGGGGGTGATTCCCGCCACCGCAGATCAGGTGCTGTTGGGCACGCTGACCCGCAGCCGCAGCAGGTATGTAAAGGCGCTGTTCGTGGTAGGCGCAAACGAAGGGGTGCTGCCCGCCGCGCACGCAGACGACGGCATGATAGACGACGGCGAGCTGGCAACGCTTGCGGGCTTGGGGCTAACGCCTTGGGGCAACAGCGAGCGCCGCGCGGAAAACGACCGGTTGGATTTATACCGTGCGCTTTCCAAGGCAACAGAGGAGCTGTATGTATCCTACGCGTATACCTCCGGCAGCAGCGAGCTATTTCCCTCCCCGCTTGTGACCCGGCTTTTGGCGCTGTTCCCCAATTGCAGCCAGCGAACCTGCTTATCCGGAAATGGCGAAGAAGCCGTACTTCCTTCGGATGCAAAAAGCGGCCTTCGCGCTTACGCACGGGAGCTTCGGGCAAAAACGCCTACGGCGCTATTAACGTCTCTATCTAGATACTATAAAAACGACCCGGAAAACGGAGAAAAGGCCAACATGATCCTCCGCTACCGCAATGCCCCCATAGCGCCCCCCTCCTTTGGGGCGGCGCTCTCCCGGCGGCTGTACGGGGACGCGCTTGTTACCTCCGTTTCCCGGCTGGAAAGCTTTAACCGCTGCCCCTTTCTGCATTTCATGCGCTACGGCCTTGCCGCCAAGCCCCGATATGAATACAAAGAGCAGGCGACCGACTTGGGCAGCTTTTGCCATTTGCTGCTGGAACGCTTTGTTACAGCCGTCATGGAGCGGGGTAACCGCTGGGACACGCTGACGGACGGCGAGATCGACGACATCCTAAACGAACTGTATCCCGCCTGCGCCGCGGCGTATAACAGCGGTATGCTGACGGATTCCCCCCGCATGCAGCGGCTGTCCGAGTTTTGGCTGGAACGCGCCCGCGCCACCGCCCACGCAGTTGCGGCGCAAATCAAAGCCGGACAGTTTTTACCCGCCTCCGCCGAGCTACGCTTTGGCGAGGGCAGGTCTGTTCCCGCGCTGCGGCTGACGCTTGCGGACGGCAATACCGCCAGCTTGGAGGGCGTGATAGACCGGGTGGACGTTGCCAAGGTAAACGGCGAACTGCTGCTTCGCGTGGTGGACTATAAAACAGGGGCGGCAGCGCTGGAATTCTCTGATTTGGCAGACGGTACCCGGCTGCAGCTGCCGCTGTATTTGACCGCCGCACGGGAGCAATACCCAAAAGCCGCGCCTGCGGGGCTGTTTTATCAGCCCGTGGACGATCCCGTGCTGGACGAGGGCGAGGATGCCATCAAGCGCCTGCGGGAGCTGCGGCTGACTGGGTATTTAAACGAAAACGAAACCGCCGTGTACGCAGCGGACAGCAATCTTTCCGGATATTCGGATGTGATCGCCTCCTTACAGCGAAAAAAGGACGGCACCTATAAAGGGAAGCTGCTGCAAAAGGAGGCGTTGGAGCGGCTGTTAGGCTTTGCCAAGACCCGCGCCGCGCAAACGCTGGCGGAGGTAATGGCGGGAAGCGTGCAGGCAGCGCCGCTGTCCTCCAAGGGAAGAACGCCCTGCACATACTGCGATTATCAAAGCGTATGCCGGTTCGACCCGGCCATTCCCGGCTGCAAAACCCGAAAAGGCTCCACGCTGAGCGCGGACGATTTCTTGGCGCAATGGATGCCTAAGCCGGAGGATGACGCAACGCTTACGGTTAAAGCCGATGCGCAACACGGGGAGGTGGAATAATGGGCTGGACAAAGGCACAGGAGCAGGCCATCGTTACCCCCGGCAATCTGTTGGTGAGCGCCGCCGCCGGTGCGGGCAAAACCGCCGTGCTGACAGAGCGCATTGCACGGCTGGTGGCAGAGGGTACAGATATCAAAAGTATACTGGTGGTCACCTTCACGGAAGCCGCCGCAGGGGAAATGAAAGCCAGAATAGAGGCGCGACTGTATCAGGCAGCTAAGGAGGCAGAAGAAGCGGGAAACGCCGCATCCGGCAGCCGCCTTCGTGCACAGGCGCAGGCCCTTTCCACCGCCAATATTTCCACCATACACGCCTTTTGCCTGTATGTGCTGCACCGTTATTTTTACGAAGCCGGGCTGGACCCCGCCTTCTCCACCGCAGACGATGTAACCGGCAAGCTGCTGTTACAGCAGGCTGCCGAGGACTGCGCCGCCGTATGTTATGAAACCGGCGATGCAGGCTTTTTAGCGCTGCTTCGCGCCCTTGGTGGCGAGGAAAGCTGCCTTGCCTGTATTCGGGATATCTATGAGTTCTTACGGGGGCAGCCGTGGCCGTTTCAATGGCTGGAACAGGCGGCCGCCGCTTACGGGGAAAACGCACAAGAGCTTGCCACGCATCCGGCAATTACGGAGGTGTTGCGGGAGCTGAAACGGCAAACGCAGGCAGCCGTATCCCAACTGACCCAAGCCCGGGCACTTTTGATTGGCTGCCCCACGGTGCAGGCCAATTTGGACGTAACGCTGCTGTCGCTTCGTGCACTGCTGCTTTTAAACGATGCAAACGATTACCGCCAAGCGCTGCAACGGGTGGACTGGCCCCGGCTCAACTGGCCTAAAGCGGAGCCTTGCGCCGACAGCGAAACGGTAAAGGCGCTTCGCAACAGCGCCAAGGATGCCGTAAAGGCGCAGGCGGAGCTGTTATCGCGCTCCATCGCAGAGGAAGCGGCGCTGATGCAAACGCTGCTGCCGGTGATGGACGCGCTTTGCACATTCCTAAAAAACATGGATGCGCGGTACACCGCCGAAAAACGCAGCCGTTCCTTGGTGGACTTTTCCGATATGGAGCATCTGTGCTTAGAGGTGTTGCAGCAGGAGCCTGTGCGCAATGCCGTTCGTCAGCGTTTCACCCATATTTTCGTAGACGAGTATCAGGACAGCAGCCGCATTCAGGAGGCCATCATCAACGCCGTCCGCCGAGAGGATACCCTGTTTTTGGTGGGCGACGTAAAGCAGAGCATTTACCGCTTCCGACAAGCCGATCCCTCGCTGTTTTTGAACAAGCTGGACACCTACGCGCCGTATCCGGGCGCACCGGGCGCTCCGGGCATACAATTACACCTAAACGCCAACTTCAGAAGCGCCCCGCAGGTGATCCAAGCGGTCAATGCGGTGTTTTCCGCCATCATGCACCGGGAAACGGCAGAGCTGGACTATGACGAAAACGCCGCGCTGCATCTGCCGCCGGAGGCGGCTCCGTGTAACGACCCGTTAGCAGGCTGCGAGCTGCATTTGATAGACCGCGCGGCGGAGGATGACGAAGAGACCATGGAGGCAGCGGAGGCCGAGGCTCTGTTTGCAGCCGCAACGATACGCCGCCTCATGGAGGAGGAACACCTTACCGACCCCAAAACCGGCGATACCCGTCCGCTTCGCTACGGGGATTTTGCGGTGCTGCTGCGCTCCCACCGGCAGGCGGCGGAGGTATGGGCGGCAACGCTGTCCGCGCAAGGCATTCCTGCCTATGCGCAATTGACCGGCGGGTATTTCGATGCCATGGAGGTGCAGGTGTTTTTGAACCTGCTTCGGGTGATCGACAACCGCAGGCAGGATATCCCGCTGCTTTCTGTACTTCTATCTCCCGTCGGCGGGTTCACGCTGGAGGAGCTTGCGTCCCTTCGCACGGATTATCGCGCCGCCAGCTACTTTGAAAGCCTGCAGCTTTTAGCGGCAAGTAATAACGCCTCCGCCGATGCCGCACGGCGCTTCTTAGAGCGGCTGAATGGTTGGCGGCGGGATGCGCGGCTGCTTTCCCCCGAGGAATTGATAGGCACGCTATTAGACGATACCGGTTTTTACGACTGCGTGGGCGCGCTTCCCGGCGGCGCACAGCGGCAGGCCAATCTAGACGCGCTGCTCTCCCGCGCGCGCGCCAACAGCGCCGAGGGCGGCCTCTCCGGCTTCCTGCGGTTTATGGATCACGCCAAGAACAACGCCAACCTAGGCCGCGCACAGGCAGGCGCGGCGGACGTGGTACGGATACTTTCCATGCACGGCTCCAAGGGACTGGAATATCCGGTGGTGTTCGCGGCAGGCTTGGGCAAGCGCTTCAATGCGGCGGACAAACGGGCAACGGTAGTGCTGGACGACCGCTTAGGCATCGGGCTTCGGTGCATCGGGAAGGACAAAATACGGCACGATACGCTGCTTCGCCGCGCCATCGCCGCCAGAGCATGGCAGCAGCAGGTAGCGGAGGAAATGCGTATTTTATACGTTGGCATGACCCGCGCCAAAACCCGGCTGGTATTGATCGGCTCCAAGAAAAACACGGCGGAGGCGGTGGAAGCGGCATCAGCATCGCCTATAACGCTTGCGGATATTGCCGGTGCTTCCTGCTTTTTAGACTGGCTGCTGCCCTCTTTTTTGCAATGCGAGGAGGGTGCCGGCACGGTGGTATGCCACAGCCAGCAGGAGGTGCGTGCGCTGGCCCGCCCGGAGGCAGCCGCTCCTGCGCCCGCGGAGGATAACGCGCTGACCGAGGCGCTAAGAGCCCGGTTCTCGTGGCGATATCCTTTCGGACGCGCTGTTACCGTACCCTCCAAGGTGAGCGTATCCCAACTGATTCAAGGAGAGGAACGGGGCTTTGATGTTCCCGTGCCGTCCTTTGCCAAGAACGACGTACCGGAGCTTAGGGCGGCGGCGCTTGGAACCGCTATCCACGGACTGCTTGCCGGGCTTTCGCTTAATCACTGCCCCGATACGGATGTTCCTGCGTTTTTACAGCAGGAGGCGGCACGGCTGGCGGCCGACAACCGTTTCCCGGCGGATTGTCTTCCGAGCTTGGATGTATCGGGCATTGCAGCCTTTTTACAAAGCCCGCTGGGTCGGCGGCTTCGCGCGGCGAAACGCGTGGAACGGGAGCTGGAATTTGCCGTGGAGCAAAGTGCGGATACGTTGCTGGGAGAAGGCTGCAACGAGCCTGTGCTTTTGCAAGGGGTGATCGACTGCTGCTTTACCGAAAGCAACGGTTGGGTACTCTTGGATTTTAAAACCGACAGGTTGTTTAACGGTCAACCGGCACGGGAGGTGGCAGAAAAGCACCGCGCCCAACTTGCCTTATACGCAAGCGCACTTGAAACGCTTTCCGGCATGCCGGTTTTAGAGCAGTACATCGTAATGCTCTCTGCCTGTGAGAACGTGCGCATGGCATAACCTATGCGGTATTGCGGGGTGCGCACTGCACGATCCCTACAAACAAAATGGCAGCTCTTTTGTAAAACACATTGCAGGATATCCTCCCAAAACGCAAAAAAGGCTCTCCGAGCAATGCCGGAGAGCCTTTTCGTGTGTTTATTTAACGGTGGTCAGATCCTTACCGAACCACTTGATGGAGATAGCGGCCAACGTGCCGTCCTCCGCCATGGCCTCAAGGGTCAGCTGGATCTCGTCGCGCAGAGCCTCGGAGCCCTTGCGGCAGCCAATGCCGTATTCCTCGTCTGCCAGCGCCTCTTCCAGTATCACAAAGGGTTTATTGTTCTGGGAGATGTAGTAGCCCGCCACGATCTCGTCCATCAAAACAGCGTCTACGCCGCCGATCTCAAGATCCAACAGAGCTTTCATGTTATCGGAATACTCCACAGCCGCACCGCCGTCGATGCTGGCCTTGAAGTCCGCCTTGCCGTCCAGCGCCTCGGAAGCAGAGGAGTCCGCCTGCAGGGCAATCTTTTTACCGGCCAAGTCTGCCAGCACCTTGATGCCTGCGTCCGCCTTGACCACCATGACCTGACGGTTCTTCATGTACGCGCCGGTCATGCAGGTTTCCACCTGACGCTCCTCGGTGATGGTGAAGCCGTTCCAGATCACATCGATGTTGCCGGTGTTGAGCTCCTCGATCTTCTGTGCCCAGTCGATGGGAGTGGGCTCCAGATCAACGCCCAAGCGGGTGCAGACCTCGGTGGCCAGATCAACGTCGAAGCCGGTGAGCTCGTAATTATCGTCTCTAAAACCCATGGGCGGGAATGCGTCGTCCATACCAAGCACCAGCTTGCCCTTGTTGAGCACATCCTCCAAGGAGGTGTCCTTCTCCGGCTCCACCACGGGGATTTCATCCGCAGGGGCAGGTGCGGCGGGCGCGGCAGGCGCTTCCGGCGCGGGGGCTTCCGCTGCGGGTGCGGCGGGCGCGGCGCAGGCTACGGCGGCAAACGCCATAGCGATAACCAACAGTACGCTTAACAGTTTCTTCATTTTGTTTATCCTCCAAACTATAAAATGCGTTATAACGGGGAGCAAGCTCCACCGGACTTCTATATGGTAGCAGTTTACTACGCGAAAGTAAAGGGTGAATTTGTTCCCAAAACATATATTTTCTGTGATTTGCATTCACAAGGCAAATGCCGTATAATCTACCGAAAGCACAGGTGGTGAAACAAATGAAGCAAACCTCCGATCCCGCGGTGCGTAAGCTGGTACTGGGCGGGCTGCTCTCCGCGGCGATACTGCTGCTGACGATCGTAGTAGCCATTCCTGTACCGGGCTTGGCCGGCGCGTATGTAAACCTGGGGGACACGGGTGTGTATCTGGCGGCATATCTTCTGGGGCCTTACGGCGCACTGGCGGCGGGGATAGGCAGCATGCTGGCGGATATCCTGTTAGGCAGCGCTCTGTACGCCGTGCCAACGCTTTTCATCAAGGGACTTATGGCGTTATTGGCTTGGCTGTTCATGAAAAAATTAAAACGCCCTCTGGCGTTGACGTTCGCCGGGCTCATCATGCCCACGGGTTATTTCGCTTTTGAAGCGATGCTCTACGGCGCGCCCACGGCGCTGCTTGGCATTCCCGCCAATCTGGTGCAATGGGCAGTTGGCGTACTCTTAGGGCTTACCGTGATCACGCTTGCCGCACGGTATAAGGAACATCAGTAGGAGGAATACCCATGGAATTTACCTTACGTCCCTTTTGCGTGGAGGACGCCCCGGTCATCGCAGCCTATGCCAACAACCCTAAGATCGCGCAGAACCTGCGGGATGCCTTTCCTTTCCCGTATACGCTGGACGATGCGGCGGATTTTATCGATATCTGCATCAAGGGCGAGGGCGCAAGCAGCATCAACCGCGCCATCGACGTGGGCGGCAAGGCGGTAGGCTCCATCGGCGTATTCGTAAAGGACGATGTTTACCGCCGTACGGCGGAGATCGGCTACTGGCTTGCGGAGCCCTACTGGAATCAACAGATCATGACCAACGCTGTACAGCAGATCGTACAGGACGCGTTCTCGCGCTACGACATCGTGCGCATTTTCGCGGAGGTGTTTGCGTGGAACAAGGCCTCCCAGCGCGTACTGCAAAAGGCAGGCTTCACCTATGAGGGCACCAAAAAGCAGAGCATCTATAAAAACGGGACCGTAGGTGACGCGTGCATCTATGCGCTGCTAAAGGAAGACCTGCCGTCGTAAAAAACAAAAAGGGCTGCCCGCGCGTAACACCCTACGCGTGGGCAGCCTTTTTCATTATTTCACGCTTTTACTCTCGCGGGGTATCGCTACACATGACCGCCTTACAGTCGGACACGCCTTTCGTAGTTGGGTCTATCAGGATGCCAAGGCCGGTCAACACCTGTACCAGCACCAGTACGCCGTTTACCGCTGCCTCATGGGAGATTGCCGGTACGATCTCGAACATGCCCAACAGATTATACACAAAGGACAGCACAAGAGATAAAAAGCTGGTGACGAACACCGGAGATTTGAAGCGAAGCTTCCAGTTGATTTTCATATGCATTGATCCTCCTCACTATATTGTATGCTTGTATGCTCATAATTTGCTGCCGGTAAATGCGCCGATCACCGCCGCGACCAGCATCAGCGTGACCTGCGTAAGCAGCGTTTCCCAGCGCCTGCCGTTTTTCCCTTCCAACTCCCGCAGTCTGGCCTCGTGGTCGTTGAGCTTTGTTAGGGCATTGTCCAGCTTGGTGTCGATCTCCGTCAGGGTTTGCAGCATGGCAGCAATCCGTTCCTCCATGGTCATACCTGCTTCACCTCCACATATTTTTCCGACACATACCCGTCCACAACCGCCCCGTTCAAAAACGCCGCGCAGCGCTGCCAGCCCGCGTTCTTTGACGCAACAAGGATACAATTGCCCTTTTTCAGCACGCCCTTGGACGCGCTTTGTGCGCCGGGCTCGGTTCTAACGTGCACATTGCCTGTGGTCAAGCCAAAGGCGGCCTCCTGCGTTTTTTGCGTATTCGTTTCCTCCATGCCTTGCAGCCTGCCATAGTGCGTCCAATCCGGAAGGCGGTGCGTTTTGCCGTCCACAAGGCTTTTTGCCGCATGCGCACTGCCGGACAAGCCCTTGCACAGCACCACGCCGTATGCCCCGCCTGCCGCCTCGATGCAGCCCTCCGTGCCGTAAATACCCACATGCACCATGCGGCTGCCGCTTTTTCTAAACAGCAGGTCGCCGGTTTGCAGCTCCTCCTTTTTAATTGGCGTACAGTAGGCTTGATACAGACCATTGGCAGTGGTATCAAAGCCCGCCTTTTGCAGCCCTGCTTCCGTAAGCGCCCAGCAAACCAAGCCGGAGCAGTCCCAGCAGCGAAGGTCGCCTTCGTCCGCTGTTCTTAACATCATTTCCAGCCTGCCGCCTGTAAAATACTGGGGATATTGTCTTGCCCGCCCGCGGATATACGCCTCGGTAGCCTTATGCCCCTGCCCGCCCCACACATACAGCCCGCCCAGCGCTTGTAGGGCAGCGTCGTAAAATCGCTGCGCTTTTGTTTGTGCCTTTTCTTCCACAACGGGTTCCTCCTTTGTTACAGTTTCTGCAACCCGCAGCCTCGTAGGATCGATCACGCCCCAGCCGTAATACGGGTCCAGCCCCGGTGCACCTGTATCGACGCAGGCGGTTCTTAGCACCATCCATACATCAGCCGCCGTCATGCCGTCCTGCCAGACCATCCCCGCCATACCCGCCACCTGCGGGCACGCATAAGATGTACCGGAGGCTACTGTTCGCCCGTTAACGCCTGTTACCGGCACGTTTTTGCCCCACGCGCAGCAATCCGCCTCGCCCAAAACGGTGGAAAACTCTGCGCGGCTCCCGGCGCTGTCGCAGGCGGTCACGCATACCGGCTCCGGCCATACGGCAGGATACTTTTCCATACCGCCCGCACCGTCGTTACCCGCCGCACATACCGTAAGCGCGCCCAGCTCTGCGAGCTTTTGTATTTGCCCGCGGTACCTTTCCTTCTGCTCTCCCACCATGGCAACTGCCTGAGAAACGGATACGATATGCCGGTATTTGGGATACTTTTGCACCGTACCGATCACAAGATCAAATGCGTTTAACAGCTTAGACACGCTTGTTAGTGTATCGTCGAGATCGGAAGCCACGCGGTAGCTGTACAGGTATGCGTTCGGGCACCAGTCCAGAAGGATGGAGGCGATCATCGTACCGTGGTCGGAAGGAGAAAACCCGTCCGGCGTTCCGGCGATCAAAAAACGCCCTGTAAAAGGCGCTCGATCAATACCCATATCCGGCAGGTGAAACATAACACCCCCGCCTGCGTCCGAACGCTTGGCAGCACTGTACAGTTTAGTCAGATCCATTTACATATGCCTCCCCGGTGATATCCTCATATCCGGCAGGCGACAGCACTACCGGATTGATAGACACTATCCGCATCAGCTGCTCCTTCGTGCAGCCGCCGCGCTGATACCGGGCTTTGTAAACGCCATACTTCATTCCCATGGTTATACCTCCATACTCTCAATTTCAAGGTCGGTCAGGGCGATTTCCGCCTCCATTCTTGCGATCTCTTCATCCGTCTGTGCGAGCTCAGCATTGATACGCTGTGCCGTCACTTCCCATACCTCATACAGCTTTACACGGACTTCGCGCACACGGCGATCATTGGACTGCCGGAGTTTATCATTTGTATCCATGCTGCACCTCACTTTCCGTAAACTTGTACATAGTCAATGTGCGATGTGTTTACATTACAAGATTGTTGGTCAACCCGGAACCTAATGTAACGGTATCGCTTCGATGCAGACGTTATCCTCGTATTGTCGGTATTCATCGGATAACTGCCTTGCGCAACGATAACATCAAAATCTGTTCCGTTCTCAGAAGCAAGAACCGTTATCAATGCAGCGCTGTTTGCTTGTGTATCATACTCATGGATTTTGTAGATCCACACGCCGTCCGGGTATAGCGTAGTATCAAATTGATACTGCACCCAAGCCCCTGGATTATCGCCGGATGCAGATGACCAACCGCTCGGTGGGTCCTTCGCTACAAACGCTTTCCACGGATAATACCGATAGTCATAATAACTACTTGCACTTACAACGCCGCTGGGTGTTGTGTAACCTGTCATAACCGGTATTGTAATAGGGGCGGAAGCATCCAAACCGGTAATAGCGTTTGCGCTTGCCAGTATCGCCGTTATCCATGTGGCATCCAAAATACATGCGTTCATTGCCACGCTTGCAAGGCCTATCTGCGTCATGGCATTAACAGAGCCAACAACAGCCGGCATGATAACGGCTTTGGAAACCATCATGTAATCCACTGCCGCAGCACTGTTTGCAAGCGTTTCCATCGCCGCTGCATCCGCCACCACCGATGCGAGATCTGCATAGTCCTGCGGATCGATTTCACCAATGAGCAGCCAAGTTTTGTAATCATCATAACCTGCATATGCGGATACCGTATACTGCCCGCCTTTTACTACGGTTATTGAGGATGTCAGCCCAAACACAATGGTATCAGCAGACAGTGTATATGTTCCTGCGCTTGGAAATATGATTTTCGCAATCCCTGAAGTGTCTGTCACGGCTGATCGTACGATATCGCCGCAAGTCATGGTAATGGTGATACCAGATACGTTTTCGCTGCTTCTTAACAGCACATCCGATACGGTGACCGTAACCGTACCGTTCCCGCCGCTGGGAAACTCAGATTGTATTGTACTCATATTCTCACGCAACCTTTGTGATTACAAAAGGAATGTCAACACTGGGCACGGAACCATCTGCCGTAATGGTAATGCTTCCCGCGCCCTTGCCTGTCAACGTCAGCATCGCTTCTCGCGCTGCCTCTCTCTGCGCTTTGGTGGCGGTTTCCGGCAGACCGATTATCCCTTTCGTATCCGCTGTAATGCCTGTTAAGCCGGTAACGGTAGCAAGCTGCTCTTCCCATGCGTTTGCTAAGATAACACCTTGGATTTCCACTGCAGCCGGTGCGGCGCCGATGGAATCCGGCGTTAAAACATCGTTACCGCCCGCGGCATGGGCTGCCGCATGAGGCTCCGCCGGGTTACCGGGTATTAAGCCAAATGCAAGCTCCAATCCGTTCTCCATAAATTGTGCCGAAGCCGTTGGCATATTTCCTATTGGCAGCTGCGTTGCAGTAACAGACAGGTTTTCCAGCTTCTGATGCACGGCTTCTCTTTCCGCCTCGGCAGCAAGGCGTTCCTGCTCCGCCTGATTTCGCTCCGCTTCCGACGCTTCCCGAACCGTTTCCGCATCCTCCATGTTCGCACAACGCTGCATCAAATCCACCAACAGCGGATACGCATCGGTAGCCGGTATCGTTTGCGCATTCACAATACCGCCGCGGCAGGAGAAATTGAACTTAGCCGTGGTGATCAGGATGTCGTGCCGCTCCCCGGAATACACCTGCACCTCGCATTCCACCAGCCCCGGAGAAAAGGATGTGGTGTACAGCTCGATTTTGAATTTGTTGTTTTCCGTTTCATCCATCACGATGCCGTGGCCGTTGTTGTCCTGCTGGGCAGTACCGCCGTTTGGCTTGGCAAACATGGCGCACACCAAGCAATCCGTCAGGTCTACGGCGGTATCATCGTCCGTAAGGGTGATCTCCAGCACGTTGCCGTTGTCTCCCTCCACCACCTCGATCTCCCGAAGCGACGTGCTTCGTTTTACATCCAGGGCAATAGGGAATCGTTTTTTTACCGACATATTGTACCTCCCGTTAAAATAATGAAGGCACCTTCGGTTTGTACCGAAAGCGCCTGCTGTATCATTCACAACGTAGCACTATGTTTTGCAACTGTGTTGTTAAAACGGCTTTTATAATGATTTCGAAGTGTTCATCACCTGCGGCTCATGTTCTCTTTAAGCGGTGCAGCCGCTCTGCTACCGCCTTGCCCGTGGGCGTAGCCGCAAGGCCGCCAAGCGCTGTTTCCCTAAGCTCCGGGCGCATTTCGCGGCCTACGGCGCGCATGGCTGCAATTACCTCGTCAAAGGGAATGAGGCTGGTTATGCCCGCAAGCGCCATATCCGCTGCCAGCATGGCATTAACCGCGCCCAAGGCGTTGCGCTTGATGCAGGGGCATTCCACCAACCCCGCCACAGGATCGCAAACCAAGCCCATCACATTTTTCAACGTGATCGCCGCCGCGTCCATGCACATTTCCGGTCTGCCGCCCTTTAGCTGCACCAGCGCCGCCGCGGTCATAGCAGCACCAACGCCTGTTTCTGCCTGACAGCCGCCGTCCGCGCCTGCAATGCTGGCGTTTTTTGCCGCCAGCATACCGATGGCAGCCGCGCAGAACAGCCCGTCGATCAGCTTACCGTCCTCCCAGTCATACTGCTCCTGCATGGTCAACAGCACGCCAGGCAATATACCGGATGCGCCCGCAGTGGGCGCTGCTACGATGCGCCCCATGGAGGCATTGACCTCCACCACCGCCATGGATGCCGCCGCCGCCCGGCATGCCGCCGCGCCCAAATAGGGCGTTAGCATGGCATACTCACAAAGCCGCGCCGCGTCGCCGCCGGAAAGGCCACTAACGGAGGCCACCTGCCCGGATAAGCCCCGCCTAACGGATTCTCGCATAACGTTCAGGTTTTTTTGCATTTCCTCCCGCAAAGCCTCCCGGCTTTGCTCGGACAGCTGTTCCTCCCTGCGCTGCATCAGCTCGCCGATGGCAATGCCGCCCTGCTCACAAAGGAGCAGCAGCTCCGCGCCCGTTTGAAAGTCCATGGTGCTCATATGCGCGCCTCCTATACCGAGAATACTCGGCTGATACCGTCCGATAAGCCGCTGATAAGGGCAAGCACTTTACCGTCCACCGGCTGATCTGTTTCGATGGTCATATACGCGTCGGCACCCCGGCCATGCCGGAACACACGCATAAAAGCAATGTTGATGTGATACTGCGCCAAGATATGCGTTACCACCGCCACCACGCCGGGAACATCCTGATACTGCACGATGAGCGTGGGATAATCCCCGGAAAGCGTTACATCCAGCCCGTTGATCTCCACGATATTGATATTGCCGCCGCCGATGGACTGGCCTACCACCTCCGTCACGGCACCGTCCTCGGCTGTGATCTTGATACGGGCGGTATTGGGATGCTCCACGGCTTCGTCGCTGAAGCAAAAGTCCACCTGTACGCCCGCCTCCCGAGCGATGGCATAGGCGTTGGGAATGCGCGCATCGTCCGGCGCCATGCCTAATACGCCGCCGATAAGCGCCTTATCCGTGCCGTGCCCCCGCCCCGTTTGGGCAAAGGAGCCGTACAGCGTAAATTCTGCCGCCGCCACATGATACCCCGCAATATGCCGGGCTGTATGCGCAATGCGGCAGGCTCCCGCCGTATGGGAGCTAGAGGGGCCGATCATGCGCGGGCCGATGATATCAAATGCGCTGTATTCTGGCATACTGTCCTCCTGCCGGATATCCGGCGTACGTTATTTGATGCGGCGTGCGCTTACCACGAAGCGGGAATTGTCGTACTCATAGGTGCAGGTAGAAAGCGTGAGCACCTGATCGCTGGATTTTACGGTGATGGAGTCGTCCACCACGCTGTATTTGGACTCCTTTGCGATCTTTACCAGCTCGTTCATGTACTCCGCAAAGTTTTGCCTGGAGCCAAACCGGGTGTGGATATAATACACGTCCGGCTGCACCACATATGCCGCAAATACCTCCCACTTGGTTTCCTGCCCGTTCCAGTCAAAGGTGATGATGCGGTTTTGTTCAAAAAAGCTTTGCTGCTTGTAGTTGTTCAGGTCATGGAACATGGTGCCGTTTTTCATATTATGACCGTAGATGATGATATGCTGCTGCTGATCCTCCGCGGCGTTTCTGAAGTCCATGAATATCGCCCCGTGCTTGGACTTGCTTTTTTCCACGTTATGGGTCAGGTAATACTCGTTGTCTTCGCTGCGCACCACGGGATAATCGATCACGGTATTGGGCACGGTAATCCAGCCGATCACGTCCGGATTGATCTTTTTCGCCTCGGTAAATTCCTTTTTCTCGGGCAGTACATCCCCGGGCTCGGCAATGCCATCGATCTCCTCGCTGGGAATCTCCGCATTGGTCACGGTTTCGGACGATACTGCCGGAGTCTCCTCCACCGGCGGCACGGGCGTAGCCACGGGCTCGGGCGCAGGCGTTGCCTCCACGATAGCAGGCGCGGTGCAGGCGCAAAGCAACGCGCAAGCAAGAAGCACCGCTATTATAAGGCTCGCCTTTTTGCGGACGGGGCTGTTATGATCCATAAGGAACTACCTCCTTTTATATGCATACCCATATTACAGGCATGTGAGCCATGCCTTTTCAAGTACCCATTTTATCCTATCACGGTAAATACCCGCAATCCTCCCTGCCACTGTTTACAAAAACGTCACTTGATTTCCCCTAAAAATTACTTTTCTTCCCGGTTTTTCACTTGTGAAAGCATATGGTATGATGGTACAATATTCCGAGTAATGGGTATCTCTCCGCATTTTATAGTTGAAACTTATTGCGGTTTGCGGTATCATTATCCGCGGCGCTTTCTAGGCTTTCGCCGCCTCGTTAGGAAAGGAACCGAAAATGGGATTATTTGAGTTCAGTGACGTTGGTATCGACCTTGGCACTTCCAGCGTACTGGTATATGTGAAGAATAAGGGCATCGTACTCAGGGAACCCTCCGTGGTGGCTGTGGAGCGCCTGTCCGGGCGTATTCTTGCCATTGGCGAGGAAGCCCGCCGTATGCTTGGCCGTACCCCTGGCAGCATCATTGCCATCC
>CAYZAW010000039.1:0-22033 GCA_964476505.1 uncultured Oscillospiraceae bacterium
CATGAAAATGACATTTCGCTGGTACGGAGATAAGAGCGATTCCGTAACGCTGCAGCAGATTCGGCAGATTCCCAACTGTACTGGGCTTATGGGCGTGTTGGACGATAAGGCTGCCGGTGAGGTTTGGGAAGAGGAAGAAATCAAGGCATATATTAACGAGGTGCACAACGCCGGCCTTGCCTGCGAGGTGATAGAAAGCGTGAATGTGCATGAGGATATCAAGCTTGGACTTCAAAGCCGGGATCAGTACATAGAAAACTATATCCAGTCTATCAAAAACCTTGCAAAGTACGGGGTCAAGGTGATCGTGTATAATTTTATGCCGGTGTTTGACTGGCTTCGTACCGACCTTGCACGAGTGATACCGGAGGATGGAAGTAACAGCCTGTATTATGACGAAGCGGAGCTTGCCGGTTTAACGCCGCTGGAGCTGGTACGCCGTACGGCAGCCGGCAGCCGAGGCTTCACGCTGCCCGGTTGGGAGCCTGCACGTTTAGCAGAGTTAGAAAAAACGCTAAAGCTATATGAAAACATCAGCGCGGATATGCTGCGGGAGAATTTCCGCTATTTCTTAAACGGTATCATTCCCACCTGCGAGGAAGCCGGCGTGGTGATGGCCTGCCATCCGGACGACCCGGCTTGGCCCATTTTTGGCCTGCCACGCATTGCGCACAGTCAAGCGGATTTCGATAAGATCATGGCGCTGTACGATTCGCCAGCAAATGCCATATGCCTGTGTACAGGCTCCCTTGGCAGCGAGCCAAAAAACGATATGCCGTCTATCATTCGTCACTTTGGCGAGATGGGGCGTATCGGTTGCCTGCACGTTAGAAACATCAAGTTCCTAGGATACAAAAAATTCCGCGAGGCCAGTCATCTTTCAAGCGACGGCGATCTCAACATGTACGAGATCATGAAGGCCGCGTACGAAACCTGCCCGAATACATATCTTCGCCCTGATCATGGGCGTATGATCTGGAACGAACAAGCGCGCCCGGGTTACGGCCTGTATGACAGAGCGCTTGGTATCGCCTATCTAAATGGCCTATGGGAAGCAATCGATCAAAACGCCAAGGTGAAATAAGGAAAGGAGCCCGGTATGAAACTAAACTTGCCTGCCTTACAAGATCGCACAGCGTGGGAGGCTGCCGGCGTAGCGCTGCCTCACTTTGATATTGCCGCCATGCAGGCGCGCACCAAACAAGCGCCGCTGTGGCTGCACTTTGGCGCGGGAAACATATTCCGCGGCTTTATTGCCGTATTGCAGCAGCGGCTATTGGAACATGGCCTTTCGGAGAGAGGAATCATTGCTGCGGATACGTTCGATTACGATGTGATAGACCGCATCTATACGCCATATGACAACTTGTCCATGAGCGTTACGCTAAATACCGACGCATCGTTTGATATGGAGGTGGTGGCTTCCGTTGCTGAAGCGCTTCGTGCAGACGCCGGTGATGCCGGGCAGATGGCGCGGCTTGCGGAAATCATTGTTCATCCCGGCTTACAACTGTTGAGCTTTACCATAACGGAAAAGGGATATGCCCTCAACCGGGCGGACGGTACGCTGCTGCCCGTAGTGGAGCAGGATATGCAAAACGGCCCCGAGCACCCCATACATGCCATGAGCATTACAGCGGCGCTGTTATATAAGCGGTACCGGTCGGGCGGTTGGCCGCTTGCTGTGGTCAGCATGGATAATTGCAGTCATAACGGCGAAAAGCTGCAAAGCAGCGTACTCGCGATCGCAAGCGCATGGGTAAACAACGGGCTGGTGGAAAGCGGGTTCTTATATTGGTTACTGGATGACTCAAAAATCACTTTTCCATGGAGCATGATTGATAAAATCACGCCCCGCCCGGCAGAAACGGTTGAAGCTGCGCTAAAAGAGAAGGGTATTGAAGATATGCATCCTATCGTAACGGCAAAGAACACCTTCATCGCGCCCTTTGTGAACGCAGAGAAAGCCCAGTATCTGGTTATTGAGGACAGCTTTCCAAACGGACGTCCGCCGCTGGAGCAGGCAGGCGTTTTCTTGACTGATCGGGATACGGTAAACAGGGTGGAGCGCATGAAGGTGACCACCTGCCTAAACCCGCTGCATACGGCTATGAGCGTGTACGGCTGTTTGTTAGGATATACGCGCATCTGGCAAGAGATGCAAGATGCTGATATCGTGGCGTTGATCACAAGGCTTGGGTATGTGGAAGGGCTGCCTGTTGTAACAGACCCCGGCATCCTTGACCCAAAAGAATTTCTTCGGGAGGTACTGGAAGTACGGCTGCCCAATCCGTTTATGCCGGACGCGCCCCAGCGAATTGCAACGGATACCAGCCAGAAGGTGGGTATTCGCTTTGGTGAAACGGTGAAAAGCTATGTGGAGCGAAATCTGCCGCTATCTACGCTTGTAAGCCTTCCGCTGGCGCTTGCGGGGTGGTTCCGGTATTTACTGGCAGTAGACGATGCGCTTATGCCAATAGAAGTATCTCAAGATCCTATGAAGGAGGAATTACAGCGACAGCTCATGGGTGTTGTACCGGGGCAGCCTTTAAGCTACCGCGGGCAGTTACGCCCCATCCTGCAAAACGTCGCCATATTTGGGATGGACTTAACCAAAACGCCGCTTGCGGGCAATGTGGAGGCTATGTTTATTGAACTGCTGCAAGGTGCAGGCGCAGTACGCGACACCCTGCATCGGCATTTAGCGGAATAGGGAGGGGATACCATGCGTGCATTTATGGATCGTGATTTTCTATTGGAGAACGATACTGCAAAGCATTTATACGCAGATGTGGCGGAAAAGCTTCCGATTATCGACTACCACTGCCACATACAGCCGCGAGAAATTTTTGAGGACAGGCAATATAAGAACCTGGCACAGCTATGGCTTGGCGGCAGAGAGACCGCGCCGGACGGCAGTACGCGCATTGCAGGCGATCATTACAAATGGCGGCTTATGCGCTCTTATGGCGTGCCGGAGCGGTATATCACAGGTGAAGCGGAAGATTATGAGCGCTTTAAGCAATTTGCGCAGGCGCTGCCGTATGCCATCGGCAACCCCATGTATCACTGGTGCCATCTGGAATTAAAACAGTACTTTGGCTATGAGGGCGTGCTAAACGGGGATACGGCAGCAGAGGTGTGGGCGCATTGCAACCGCATGCTGCAAACGGAGGCAGGCTTTACCGCTCGCGGGCTGATACGTCGCAGTAATGTGCAGTTTATCGGCACTACAGACGATCCCGTTGACGATTTGATGTGGCACGAAAAGCTGTTAAAAGATACGGAATCGCCCTGCACCGTTGCGCCCTCCTTCCGGCCGGACAAGGCTCTTTGCTTGGAGAAGCCGGGATTTGCTGGCTATATCCATGCACTATCCAAGGCGGCGGATATGCCCATACAAAACGTTGACGATGTTATAACGGCACTGGAAAAGCGGCTGCTGTACTTTATTTCTATGGGTTGCCGCGCCTCCGATCACGGTTTAGATGCCATCCCGTGGGCAAACTGCACGCAGGCGCAGGCAAACGAGGTGTTTTGTAAGGCAATGGAGGGAAGCGTTCCTAGCCGCGAGGAAACAGAGCGCTACCAAAGCTATCTGCTGCTGGCGCTTGGGCGCATGTATCATAAGCACAGCATCGTGATGCAGCTGCATTACAGCTGCCAGCGTAATGTAAACGCGCGTATGTATCGGGCGATCGGCCCGGATACCGGCTTCGATGCCATTGCCGTTACCAACTGCGCGCATACCGTTGCACAGTTACTTTCCTCGCTTGATGCAGATAACTGCTGCCCGCGTACGATCCTGTACAGCTTGAACAGCGCGGACTTTGATGCCATCGGTACGCTGATTGGCTGCTTCCAAGGAGAAGGGCTTCCCGGAAAAATACAAATGGGCAGCGCATGGTGGTTCTGCGATACCAAGGACGGCATGAACGATCAACTGCGCACATTGGCGCGATTGGGGCTGTTAGGCAGCTTTATCGGGATGCTGACGGATTCCAGAAGCTTTTTGAGCTATACGCGTCATGCGTATTTTCGCCGTATCCTTTGCAACCTGATAGGCGGCTGGGTGGAGGCGGGAGAATACCCAAACGACTCCCGAACGCTTGAACGGTTAGTAACGGGAATCTGCCACGATAACGCCTATACGTATTTTGAATTGGAAAAAGGGGGAAAGTAACATGCAAGCATTGGAAGAACAAATTCGTGAAATAGGCATTGTGCCAGTTATCAAGCTAACCGATCCCGCACGGGACGCAAAGCCCTTGGGACGTGCGCTAATAAATGGCGGCGTACCGCTTGCAGAAGTAACGTTTCGCGCGGCGGGAGCAGCCACGGCAATACGGATACTGCGGCAGGAATATCCGGAAATGATTGTTGGCGCAGGCACGGTGCTCACCACCGGGCAGGTGGAGGAAGCGATCATGGCAGGTGCCATGTTTATCGTAAGCCCTGGGCTTGACCCAGTGCTTGTGGAGTATTGCCAGGAACGTGGCATTCCCATATTCCCCGGCTGCACGACTGCAACGGAGTATCATACAGCATATCGCTATGGGCTAACGCTCATCAAGTTTTTTCCCGCGTCTCAATGCGGCGGGCTTTCCGCAATCAAGGCACTTTCTGCACCGTTTCCTATGTTTAAGGTGATGCCGACTGGCGGCGTGTCTTTAGAAAACCTAGGGGAGTATATGCAATCTCCCGTGATCGCGGCTTGCGGCGGCAGCTATATGGTCACGCAAAAGCTGATCGAAAGCGGCAACTGGGAGGAGATCACGTCACTTTGTAAACAATCACGGAACATCATTAAGGAGGCACGGGCATGAGCAAGGTGGTTACATTCGGTGAATTGATGCTGCGATTGCAGCCGTATGACTATCTGCGCTTTGTGCAGGCGGACTCCTTTGAGGCGACCTTTGGCGGGGGAGAAGCGAATGTGGCGGTATCACTCGCGAATTACGGCGTGGACGTGGAGTATGTTACCAAGCTGCCGGCACACGCTATCGGCCAGATGGCCGTCAACAGCTTAAGAAAGTATGGCGTGGGTACAAAGCACATCACCCGCGGCGGAAACCGGGTGGGCATTTACTTTTTAGAGAAGGGAGCGTCACAACGGGGCAGCGTATGTATTTACGACAGGGCGCACAGCGCGATTGCGGAAGCTACGGCTTCAGATTTTAACTGGCAAGAGATTTTTAACGGTGCGGACTGGTTCCACTTTACGGGCATTACCCCGGCACTTGGAGAAAACGTTGCTGATATCTGTGAAGAAGCCTGTAAAGCGGCAAAAGCGCTTGGGCTTACGATCAGCTGTGATCTGAACTACCGGGGCAAGCTGTGGACGCGAAAGCAGGCACAGGAAACCATGACGCGCCTTTGCCGGTATGTAAACGTATGCATCTCCAATGAAGAGGACGCAAAAGACGTATTTGGAATTGCGGCGCAGAACACGGATATCAACGCAGGCAAGTTGAACCGAGAGGGTTACGAAAGCGTTGCGCGGCAGCTGCAGGAGTGCTTCGGCTTCGATCAGGTAGCCATTACGCTTCGGGAAAGTATTTCCGCCTCTGATAACGACTGGAGCGGTATGCTTTACGATGCAAAAAGCGGGGAATACTGTTACTCCAGAAAGTACCGCCTGCACATCGTTGACCGGGTTGGCGGCGGTGACAGCTTTGGCGCCGGGCTCATTTACAGCCTGCGTGAAGGAAAAAGCGTACAGGATACGATTGAGTTTGCAGCGGCGGCCTCGGCATTAAAGCATTCTATCGAGGGTGACTACAACTTCGTGACCGCAGCCGAGGTGGAAAAGCTGGCAGCGGGCAATGCCTCCGGACGCGTACAACGATAGATAAAGCCGAAAACGGCAGTTTTACAACAATCAAAAAGGCCTTACGGCCTTTTTTGTTTGCATTTGTTAGGATACCTATTTTTTAGTACGAGGGCGGGGAAGGTACCGCCATTTGCCGCGGCGTTCATGGCGCTTACCGTCCGGCAGCATTTTCTCTGCAAGCGCCCAAAGCGTGTCTGGGGCGGTGTTGATAAGCGCAGCATCCGGCAGCAAAAATGCACGATTCTGGCGCATGTATAAGTAATGCGCATCATCCACGCGGTACACGCCAAAGCAGTCTTCCCATGCATAGTCCGCCTGTTCACCCTTATCGTTTTCAATGTGGATACCATTTTTTGAATCACTAAGCGTTAGGCTGTACACCAAGTGCATGCCGTCTAACTGTTTATTCTTTAGTTCTTGACGAAGCGACAGGTAAAAGCTTAAGCACCATGTAGAGGCAAGAACAAAGGCAATGATAAGTATCACCCAGCCCAGTAACCTTGCGCCACTTATAAAATCCAACAGCGTGAACAAGAGAGATACCAGTAAAAATCCGCATACCGTAAGATACCGGTATTGGCGAAGCAGTCCGTCAAATACCGTGAAGCGTTGAAAAGCCTCTTTGTTCAGCCGCACATCGATTTTTATATTGCTTTGTTCACTCATTTTAATACCTCATGCGTCCCCGGCATAGCCAAAGCAATACCGGGGGCGCGTAGGAAAGAAGCTAATCCATTAAGAGATTTGGCAACAGCATGCTGATCTCCGGGATAAACGTGATAAGAAGCAGCGCCGCGATCATGCACAGATAGAAAGGCAGCGTTGCCTTAACCACCTTTTCCATAGGCAGCTTGCTCACAGCAGAGCCGATGAACAGTACAGCGCCAACGGGAGGCGTTAGGAGGCCGATGCCGCAGTTCAATACCATGATAATTCCAAACTGGATCGGGCTGATGCCGATGCTTTGCGCCAGCGGAAGCAGGATAGGCGTGGCGATTAGGATGATTGGCGCCATATCCATAATGCAGCCTAAAATCAGCAGGATGGCGTTTATCAACAGCGCCAGTATAATGGGATTGCTGCTGATGCTAAGTATTGCTTCTGCTGCCAAAGCGGGAACATGTAGGTATGTAAGGCAAAAGCCGAAGGTGGCAGAGGTGGCAATGAGTATCAGCACGATAGAAAGCGTATCGATGCATTCTCCAAGCACCCGCCAAACGCCCTTCCAATTTAACCCCCGGTAGATGAATACGCTTACAAACAGGCTGTAAATCACAGCGATTGCAGCGGACTCCGTTGCAGTAAAAACGCCTGCAACAACGCCTACCACTACGATCAGCACCGCCAGCAGCGCCCAGATGGAACGACCCAGCTGCTTAAAGAAGTTCAGGAGGTTAAAACGGTCGCCCTTAGGGTATTTGCGTTTTACGGATATGATATAGGAGCCTATCATAAGCGAGATCGCCAGTATTGCGCCGGGAAGATACCCTGCTAAAAACAGGCTGCCCACGGATACCGCACCTGCCGTTGTGGCGTAAATCACCATGTTATGACTGGGCGGCACCAAAAGTCCTTCGCAGGAGGATGTGATGGTAACGGCTGTTGAAAAGTCTGCATCGTAGCCTTCCTCAACCATCATGGGGATAAGGATGCTGCCTAACGACGCAGTGTCTGCCGCGGCAGAGCCGGAAATACCGCCAAAGAAGTAGGACGCTACGATATTGACCATGGCAAGCCCGCCGCGCATCCAGCCAACGAGGGAATTCGCCAACGCAATGAGCTTTTCGGAAATGCCGCCTTGCCCCATCAGGCAGCCCATGGTGATAAAAAACGGAACAGCCATCAGGCTAAAGGAGTTGACTCCGCGCACCATTTCTTGGCATATCTTGGTTAACGGAAGCCCTAAATACAACAGGCACAGCACCGCTGAGATACCAACGGCGTAAGCGATCTGGAAGCGGAGCAGTATCATCAGCGCAAAGCTGCCTAATAAAATCAATACGGCGATTCCTTCAGGACTCATGCGTTACCGCCTCCTTTTTGACTACGAAAGCCTTGATATGATTATAAATAAGCTCTAGCTCCACGATGATGGCGAAAAAACCGCCAATCGGCACGGAGGCGAACAGAACTGCCTTGGGAACAAAGGGCATACTGGTGTAAAAGCCCTTGGAATTGGCGGCAAAGCCCCAACCGTTGCACACCATAAGCAATGCAAAGCACAGCACCGCCACATCCGCCAAAAGATCGAGAGACAGCAGCAGTTTTGGCGGCAGGCGTTTATCCAGAGCAGTCATACGGATATGGCCGTTTCTTCGAAGCGCCAGCGCGGCACTGATCAGCGTTAAATAGACCATGCAGGTCAAAACGATTTCTTCCGTCCACGGATAGTCCGGCAGGAAGCTGACGAAGCGGGAAAGCACTTGGTAGCTTGCCACCAGAATGTCCGCGATCAAAAGCAGCCTGCAAATAAACAGCGTGACCGCACTGAAACGGTCGAAGGCAGGTTTTAGCTTATCCAGCTTAACAAACACCGTGTTCAAAGGAACACCTCCTACTTGATATGGAAGGGCAGCGTCCGCAATGCTGCGGGGCTGCCCTTCTTGTTTCAGTTGATCAAGGGCTATGCCAAATCGCAGATGGCTTTGTAGGTGTCCTCAACACCGGTGGCAACAGCGGCGATCACGTCCGCGCAAGCGTCTTTCCACTCCTGCGGATTGGTTACTTCCACGAAGGTTGCGCCCTTAGAGATGAGGTCTGCCTTGCAGGTTTCTTCGTTCTCCTCGGAAAGCCCGGCGTTGAACTCGGAGGTGAGGCGGCCGGCCTCGGCAACGGCGGCCTTCTGTGCATCGGTCAGTTTCTCCCAGGAAGCGTCTACGATCATGACCTCGCCGCAGCCAAGCGTATGCGCGTCAAGGATCATGTAAGAGGCGACCTCGTTGAAGGAGTTGGACTGATAGTTGGCAATGGGCTGCTCCGCCCCGTCGCAAACGCCGGAGGAAAGCGCGGTATACAGCTCATTAAAGGCTACCACGGTGGGAGAAGCGCCAAGGCCTTCTACCATACCGGTCATCACAGCGTCGGTAGAAACACGGATCTTTTTACCGGCAATATCCCCGATACCGGTAATAGGATCGCGGAAGAAGAAGTGACGGAAGCCCTCTTCAACATAGAACATACCGTGGATACCAAGAGCGGCGCTGGGCTCGGCCAAGATTTCCGTGCCGATGTCGCTGGCGGCAAACTTCCAGAAATGCTCGCGGTTTTCAAAGATGTAGGGGCAGCCTAGAAGAGAGGTTTTGTCTACACCGTCGTAAACGGTAAGGGAGCCGCCCAACAGACGCGCCATATCGATGGTGGGGGAACCGGAGGTCATGTCTTCCAATACATCGCCCTCAGCGCCAAGAACGGCACTGCACTGTACGTTGATGGTAACGGAGCCGCCGGAAAGCTCGGCTACCTTGTCTGCAAAGAACAGAGCGGTTTTGCCCATGAGCGAGGTTTCCGGGTTTACTTCTGCATAAACCAGCGTTACCTTCGGGTCGTTGGCAGCCGCAGGGCCTTCGGGCTCGGCAGGCTGAGCAGGCGCTTCGGGTGCGGCGGGCGCAGCAGGTTCCGCGGGAGCGGCAGGCGCTGCAGGTTCCACAGGAGCGGGCGCAGCAGGCGCGGCACAGGCAGCCATGCAAAATACCATGGCAAGAGTCAATAGGCAAGCGATAAGTTTCTTCATGATGATCTTCCTCCCAATGCTTGGTTTTTTTGTTCTGACAGTAATAGAGAAACAGAAAAGTGTCACAGTGACTATATAAAATGTATCCTCTAACGGTGCGTGAATGCAATTTCAGATATGTGTGATGCATTTTCGTTTTTTTGTTATCCTAAGAAAACACACACAGAAGCGCAGGAGAAACAAGCCCCGCCGTTGAAGCCGGGAAACGGCTGTGATATACTACTGTAAAAATCTTGAATACTATTCTGTACAAACGATCATACGGAAGCGAGCGAATAATGAAAAACCAAAAAGAAAAACAGATACGCCGGTACGCCGCCCTGCTTGTTATATTACTCGTAGCGGCGGCTTCTGGCTGTACGCGGCAAGCGGCAGTAAATACCAATGAAGCGTCCGTGCCGCCGGAGCTGATATTACGCTATGCAGACAATCAGGCGGAGGATTATCCCACCACGCAGGCGGCGTATTATTTTGCACGTCTGGTGGAGGAGAAAACAGGCGGGCGCATTCAAATTAAGGTATACGGCAGCGCACAGCTTGGGGATGAGCAGTCCGTAGTGCGACAGGTACGCTTTGGTGGGATCGATTTTGCGCGAGTGTCCGTACCGTCGCTTTCCCAACTCAATCCCAGCATCGATATTTTGCAAATGCCGTTTTTGTATGACGATGCGGCACATATGTGGCGCGTACTGGATGGAGAGATAGGGGATGAATTTTTAGCCTCGCTGGAGGAGGCGGATATTATCGGCCTGTCTTGGTACGATGCGGGCGCACGCTCCTTTTACGCCTCCAAGCCCATTCGTTCGTTGGAGGATCTAAAGGGCATGCGTATCCGTGTGCAGGAAAATCCACTGATGGAAAACACGGTGCGCGCCTTTGGCGCAATACCTGTGCCAATGATATTCTCACAGGTGCTTTCCGCCTTGCAAACGGGAGAAGTGGATGCAGCGGAAAACAACCTGCCCTCTTATGAATCCATGAAGCATTACCGCGTTGCGCCTTATTTTTACCGGGACGAGCACTTTCGTACGCCGGAGGTACAACTCATGAGCGCCAGCGCATGGAACGCGTTGTCGGAGGAGGACAGGGATATCATACGCGAATGTGCCCTTGATTCCGCAAAGTATCAACGGGAGCTTTGGCGGGCAAAGGAGCTGGAAGCGGAAAAAGCTGTTCTTTTAGTTGGAAGTACAATAGAAAGCGCCTCGCCGGAGGACTTAAAAGCCTTCCGGGAGGCGGTATCAGGGCTATATAACGAGCTGCCGGCAAAGGACATGGAAACGATCGAACGAATTAGAAGCCTCGGCAGCCATGCGGGCAGTTAATTCCCGTTCATCTTTCTGTATTCCGCAGGCGGATACCCCGTTTCCTTCTTGAATTTAGACGTAAAGTAGCTAAGATTTGGATACCCCACCAAAACGCCTATCTCACGGGTGCTTTTTGTTGTGCCGGATAGAAGCTTTTTTGCGGTGTCTATGCGTATGGCTGTGAGCCTTTCAATAAACGTAAGGCCAAAGCACTGCTTAAACAGCTTGGAAAAGTGGCTGGGGCTCAAGTGCACGATCTCCGCAACAGACTCCATGGAAATATCGTACATGTAGTTATTCCCAAGGTATTTATCTACCTGCTGCATGACCTCCTGCTGTTTGCCCGTGCATTGCTCTGCCGTGATATCCAGTTCCTCGCCGGGATGGAGTATCACGGAAACATACTGTGCTAAGTCCTGCTCGCGCTCCACAAGCCGCACGGCACGCTCCACAGCGGCAATCAGTGCATCGTCTTCAATGGGCTTCAACACATAATCGCAAGCCCCTAAGCGCACCGCCTCCTGCGCGTAAATAAACTGGTCGTAGGCGGTAATGAATATCACCTTGCACCTTGGCAGCATCGCCTGAATTCGCTTGGTGGCTTCCAGCCCGTTCACGCCGGGAATCTCAATATCCATGAGGATCACGTCAGGCCGCCACAGTTCGGAAAGCTCAACGGCCTTTAGCCCGTCGTCGGCTGTCATGACCTCGGTGTTTGGCATACGCCGCCGCAAAACATCATACAGCGTTCTTTGCTCCAAGTATTCATCTTCTACGATCAGTATTTTCATCATTCCTGTTTACCGCCATCCCATTCTAAAATATGGATACGCATTTTTACGCAGGTGCCGCGGCCTTGCCGGGACAGCACCTGAAAGCTGTTGCCGGAATCCAATGTGCGTATCCTTGCGGATACGTTTCTGATACCGATTCCGGAAAAGCGCCTGTCCCGCCCCAGTTTTTCCTCCATGATGCTTTGCAGCGCCTGTTGGGAAATACCTGCGCCGTTATCGCATACGGATACGAACAGCCAATCGCCCTCCTGACGGATGCGTACGCGAATCAGTCCGCCGGATACCTTGTTTTCCAAGCCGTGTATGATGGCGTTTTCCACCAGCGGCTGCAAGAAAAAGCTGGGCACATATACGGATTGCGTATCCACATCCGGTTGGATACGCCAGTCCAGCGTAATACGCTCCCCAAAGCGCGCCCGCTGTATCGCCATATATTCGTTGACGATGGCAATCTCGTTTTCCAGCAGTCCGCGCCCTTCGTCTTCGGCGTGCAAACTGCTACGAAACAGGCGGGAGAGTGCAAATATCAGTTTTTCCGAATCGGCTGCACCCTCGATACGCGCGGTACGGGCAATGGTACTTAAGGTATTGAATAAAAAGTGGGGGTTGATTTGGCTTCTAAGCTGCAACACCAGCGCCTGCTGCAACAGCTTTTCCTGTTCAGCCTCGCGCATACGCGCCTCCGCCAGCTGTGACTCCATCCGGTTCCGTTCCTGCAGCGCTTCCACCAAGCGGCCTGTTGCGTTTTTCATTTTGTTGAACGCGCGTACCAACTGCCCCATTTCGTTGTTCTTTTCGTAGGGGATATCCGGCAGCAACCGGTTACCGGCAGTGATCTTCTTGGCGGACTCTATCATATCGAATACAGGCCGTAAAAAGCCGACGTTAAAGCTTGCATACAAAATACCGATGGCAATGACCAGCACGCAAAGAGCGGCTTGGAATATGGTGAATTTTAAATTGTCACGGCTGAACTGGGCGTAAATATTCTGTCCGTTTCGTATTTCCGTTTCCAAAAGGGTACTGCTGTATTGCTGCAAATACCCGCCGCAGGGGAGCAGCGTGTTGTAATACAGCGCGTAAGCGTCTGCGGGAGCGCCCGCGCTCCATGTGGCGAACAGCGTGTCCGATAGTTTTGCATAGCTGTTTAGCGTTGCCTTCATGGCACGCACCAAAAGGTACCATTCCGTATCCACGGTGGCAACATCGCACTGGATGGCGTTGATATGCTGGTACATTTCCGCTTCGTAAAGGCTGTACTGGGCGTATAGCTCGTTAGTATCCTGCGTTGCTTCGGAACGAACCAAGGTTTCCAGCGTGCTGTTTGCAGACAGATAAGCGGACATGAAATTACTGGTTTCGTAATAATCGTCCGTTAAGGAATACAGCCGCGTTTGAGAATAGGAATTGTGCCATATGGTGGAGATAAGCACCGTTGCCATGGTTACGACCAGCACGGTCAGCCCGAAAAACACACGACCTCTAATGGACATGCCGTCCCGCTGTAATACGGCTCGTTTCATAACGCACCCCCAGAACGGTATGGTGACTTTCATTCAGCATACACGCATCATTTATACAAATCAACCCGGAAAAACAACGCCAACATGCGGGCAACAGAATGCGGTGTGAATCATTGCAGCGCGTACCCCATACGCTTGGAAACGAGCATGGCGGATTCACGCACCTTTTGAATGATCACAGGCAGCCGTGCATCAGATAACTGCTCCTTACTGCCGCTAACGGAAATGCAGGCGATGGCGTCGCCGCGATAATCGTATACCGGCGCGCCAACGCAGCGGAACCCGGGGAGGTACTCCTCATCGTCCATCGCCCAGCCCTGTGCGCGCACCTTGCGAAGCACCTTTTTAAAATCCTTTAGGTTGGTAATGGTGTTTGGCGTATGGCGAATGAACCGGTACGCGTAAAGCGCCTCGTCCAGCGCGTCTCCGGATAGAGACGCTAAAAGGCACTTGCCAATGGAGGAGCAGTAGGCGGGGGAGCGGAATCCCACCTGCGCAAAGCTTGACCCCGAAGGGTATAGATCCATTTTTTCGATGTAAACGATGTCCGTGCCATCCAGCACGCCAAGATGCACGGAAAGCCCAAGCTCCGTATATAGCATGGAAAGAAACGGCTTTGCCTCCGTTTGCAGCTCCAAACGGTTGATGTTATAACTGGCGATCTCGATAAGCTTTGGGCCGATGATGTAATTGCCGCCCTTATTTTTGACCGCATACCCCCGTTCCGCCATGGTTTGCAGCAGGCGGTATACGGTGGATTTGTTGAGGTCAAGCGCTTTGGCGATATCGGTAGGCCCAAGTTGCTGCCCGGATTTTGCCAACAATTCCAGAACGGAAAACACTTTATCTGCAACGCCCATGCCTGTATCCATATCGTTCGCGCCTCCTTATTTGATATATTCATTATAAGAGTACAGCCTATTGCTTTGCAAGGGTTTCATTTAATGAAACGCATGTTGCGGCAAACGAAACACGGGAATTGCAGAACAGGGGTACCAATAGATAATATAATATCAAGTCATTCATTGTAACGCATATCTTCGACAAATCAAATATCAGGAGGGAATCGAAATGTTCAAAGCAAATGTTGGTTCAAGTAGTTTGGCTTCCGCTTGCGATGCAGGGCGTGAAGCGGCGGAAGCGGCGGCAAAAGGGCTGGAGGCCGTAAAGCTGGCGTATGTGTATTGTTCCTGCGCTTATAACGTAAACGATGTGTTAGCCGGCGTGAAAAAAGCGCTTCCCGGTGTGCCCTGCCTTGGCAATACCTCCTTTACGGGCGTAATCGTTCCGGAGGGCTTTGTTGGCGGAGACGACGGGTTTGTTGGCGTTATGGCTATGAGCGATCCTGATATGTGCGTTGGCATTGCCTCTGCTGCAAGGGGAAGCGATCCTTTTGCAGACGGTATCGCCATTGCACAACAGGCCATGGAAAAAGCCGGTAAAACCGTTGCGCCGGATTACTTTTACATGGCGGCATCTCCCGCTGAGGAGGAATTCTACCTTGCGGGCATCAGCAGCGTGATAGGCCGCGTACCCTTCTTTGGCGGCAGCGCTGCGGATAACAGCATTGCCGGGGAATGGAAGCTGTATGCGGATTCCGAGGTGTTTGCGGATGGCTGCATCGCGGCGTTTGTATGGGGCGGCCCCAAGATGACGAACCTCTATACCGGTGCATACCGCGAAACCGATAATTTTGGCGTGATCACCAAAGTGGTTGGCAACCGCGTGCTTGCAGAGATCGACGGCGTACCCGCTACCGAGAAGTATATGCAGTGGGCAGGCGTAGATAAGGAAGCCGTAACGGGCGGCAATCTGTTGGTCACTGCCATCGCCTCTCCGCTTGGCGTAAAGGACCGCATGGGCAAGCTTATCGCCATTCGCCATCCCATGAACGGAAATGACGACGGCTCCATGAACATTGGCAACAATCTGGCAGAAAAGACCTGCGTTATCCGCATGGAAGCTACCGTAGACGAATTGATCGCCTCCGTGGAGCAAACCTTGAATGCCCTAAAAGCCAAAATGCACGGAGCTCCCGTTGCGTTCCATCTGGTGCATTGCGGCGGCCGCCGCGCCGGTATCGGGGATCGCATCGGCGAAGTGGTTGCAGGCGTGAAAAAGGCGGCGGGGGATGTGCCCTTCATCGTGGAATTCACCTTTGGCGAGTACGGCTTTGAAGGCGACAACAACAATACCTGCGGCGGCTTGATGTTATCCTTTACCGGCTTCTCAAAATAAAAGAAACTGAAAGCAAGGAGATGACGATTGCATGAAAATGATCATAAACGGCAAGGCCGTTGGAGCATCGGACAACAAAACCATCAACGTGATCAACCCCGCTACCAACGAGATCATCGATACGGTTCCTGCGGCAACGGAGGAAGACGTTAAAGCGGCGGTGGCCCATGCTAAGGCGGCGCAAAAGATATGGGCAAAGGTGCCTGTGCATGAAAAAGCAGAGCTTATGATGCGCTTTTTAACGCTGGTGGAGCGAGACAAGGAAAAGCTGGCGCGTACATTAAGCAACGAAACGGGCAAGCCCATTACCGAAGCGCGTGGAGAGATCGCAAACATTCCCATCGCATTCAAGGCATTCTCCGAAAAGGCCAAGCACCTGTACGGCGAAGTGATTCCCGCAGGCTGTGAGGCAGGGCAGGAGAAAACCATACTGTTCACGCAGCGAGAGCCGCTTGGCGTGGTTGCCTGTGTAATTCCCTTCAATTTCCCCTGCGATCTGTTCGATCAAAAGGTGGCTCCGGCGCTGCTGTCCGGCAACGCGGCTATCGTAAAGCCGTCTACCGACAACCCGCTAACGCTTTGCATGCTGACCGCGCTGCTCGTGGAAGCAGGCGTTACCCCCGGCGCTATCGAGATCGTAACAGGCCGCGGCTCCACCGTTGGCGCATGGCTGTGCGCAAATCCGGACGTGCACCTTGTAACGCTTACCGGCTCTACCGCCGTTGGCATTGAAACGGCGAAAGCCTGTGCGGAAAACCTGACGCATACCGCGCTGGAGCTTGGCGGTAACGATGCGTTCATCGTTCTGGACGATGCGGACGTGGAGCTTGCCGCAACGGAATTGATCTGGGGTCGCATGTACAACACCGGGCAGGTTTGCTGCGCCTCTAAGCGGTTTTTGGTGCATCGCTCCCGCGTTGAGGAGTTTACCAAAAAGGCCATCGAAAAGATCAAGGCCATCAAGCTTGGCATGCCTGCGGATGAGGATACCCGCTTAGGCTGCCTGATCAGCGAAAAGGCTGCCATCGAGGTAGAGCGGCAGGTAAACCTCACGCTTGAGCAGGGCGGTGAGCTGCTGATGGGCGGAAAGCGCAACGGCGCGTTCTATGAGCCTACGGTGATCGGCAATGTGCCCAAAACGGCTAATGTGGCCAAGGATATGGAGATATTTGGCCCCATTGTACCCATTATCCCCTTTGATACCGCCGAGGAGGCTGTGGAGATCGCAAACGCGTCTATCTTCGGATTGTGCGGCTGCGTATTCTCCAACAATATCAAGAAGGCCGTTGCGGTTGCAAACGCTCTGGAATGCGGCGGCGCCATCATAAACGGCGCAAGCTTCTTCCGCAGCTTTGAAATGCCCTTTGGAGGATACAAATTCTCCGGCATCGGCACAGAGGGCGTGATGAGCACCTTTGACGAAATGACTCACACGAAATCCGTTGTGCTGAAGAACATTCTCTAAACCAATACATAAAAGCAATCTCTCCCACACAAAAGCATCCCCCGGCAGCGGGGGATGCTTTGTGTAATACAAAAAATAGTGTTATGCCTGACGCGTCTACCCAATGTATGCGCGTTGAAGAACGTTGAGGTAGTCCGCCTTTTGCATTGGACGGGGATTGGATTCCGTGGAAATGTTGGCAACGCTCATTTCTGCGATCCGGTCAAAATCCGCCGTATCTACGCCCAAGCTCTTGAATGTTGGCAGCTGCACCTCGGCGCAAAGCCGCTTGACCGCGTTAACGGCGGCTTTTGCCCCCTCGTTCGTATCGGTAAAGACTATCCCCATGGCCTTTGCCAAGCGGGCATAGCGTTCCTTGCAATAGTCCATATTGTATTCCATCACATAAGGAAGGAATATCGCATTGCAAACACCGTGCGGCAGGTCGTAAAGGCCGCCAAGCGATTCAGCTACGCAGTGCACGCTTGCGACATCGGAATGCGAGAATGCAATGCCTGCAAGCATACTGCCCATCAGCATGCCGCTTCTTGCCATCAGATCGCAGCCGTTATGATACGCTTGCGCTAAATTGTGATAGATCAATTCTGTGGCGTACAGCGCAACAGCATCGCTAATGGGCTCCGAGCAGGTGGCGGTATAGGCTTCAATGGCGTGGGTCAGCGCGTCAACGCCAGTGGCAGCGGTAACGGCGGGAGGAACGGAAAGCGTCAGCTCCGGGTCGCATATGGCAAGGCGTGCCGCCGTGTAACGGCTTTTTACCGTCATTTTGTATTTGCTTTTTGTGTCCGTAATTACGGAAGAAAAGGTAAGCTCACTGCCGGTACCTGCGGTTGTGGGAATGGTAATAAACAGCGGCAGCGGTTTGGTTGCGGCCGTTTTCCCCTCATAGGGCTTGATAAAATCTGCATTGTGCGCCAACAGCACACCGATGGATTTTGCGCAATCGATAGGGCTGCCGCCGCCTACGGCGATCAGACAGTCGCAATGCTCCGCCCGTGCTAAACGCGCCCCTTCCTCGGCGTTCACATCCTTGGGGTTTGCCTCCACTTTATCGTATACGGCATGAGGGATATCGCCCAGAAGCGCTTCTATTTTTTTAAGTATCCCCGCCTTGGCTACGCCGGGATCAGAAACCAAAAGTGGCTTCTTCCCGCCGTAAAACGCCAGCTTTTCAGGCAAGCATTTGATGCAGCCAGGGCCATATTCTATTTCGGTAGGCAGAGAAAAGGACAGGGGAGAAACTAGAGAATTCATATCGGTACTCCTATTCGTATATTTCATTTTCATTTATAAAAGCGCTATTTCATTAATAGTACATGCAAGCAGCCGGTCAGTCAATCTGGTAAGAAGAGAAACGTCGGTACGACCGCACGCCATTGATAACAACGCTGATGTGATGTACTATGAAAACGATACATGTTTCAAGCATCGATTGCGTATAAGAACGCCAAACGTAACACAAAAAATGTTAATAGTCTACTAAGAGAATACCCACATTGGTTTTGTTTCTGTTATAATGTTTCATGGATATTTTTTGAAGTTTTTGTTTATATAAAATACATTGAACATCATTAGGAGTGCGTATGCAAAGCATTTCCTCTGCGAAACTCTGTATGGGGTGCATGGCTCTCTTGCCGGAGGGTGTTTTTTACTTGCCCAGTTTGCGGTTTTGAGATTAGTTCATGCGCTTTTACTAATGAATACTCGGTGGAACAGGAATCGAGAGCATAACCCCAAGCAACAGTGCTTAAACCAGGAGGAACGATTGAATGAACAATAAAACATTCTACCGAAAGGTTTCGGAGGATAAAATCACATTTAAGGACGTGTTTTCCGACGTGTTCAAAAAGCACAGCCCGGAGGACAACGCCCGGCTGTTTATGGCAGGTACGCCCCTTTCCACGCCCTCCGAGCGGGATATGCTGCAGCAATGGGTCAAGCCCTATGTGTTTGCAAGAGTGCTTGGCGTTGGTATCGTGATCTCCGTTGCGTTGTATCTGCTTTGCATGACGTACAGCCAATTACTGCCCTTGGTATGGGTATTTGGCAGCCTTTGCGGGCCGCTTGGCGTACTGCTTTTATACTGGGAGCTGAATATCCCGCGTAACATCCCGATCTATTCCGTACTGCTGATGCTCTTGGTAGGCGGTGCGATATCATTGGCTGTAACAGGATTATTACAATCCATTGCCCCCGCGTTTACTGCGCAGGCCATGTTTGCACCTATTTACGAGGAGCCCGCAAAGCTGGCGGCAGTGCTGGTGTTTTTGCGTAAGCCGGATAAAAAGTATTTACTAAACGGCATACTGATCGGCGGTGCGGTGGGCGCAGGCTTTGCCTTTATGGAGAGCGCAGGCTATGCCTTTAACATTGCACAGGCGGCGGGTGCGGAAAGCTCCATAACCAACGTGTTAATACGCGGGTTTCTGTCTCCCGGCGGGCATGTGGTGTGGGCGGCGCTGTACGGCGGCGCATTGGCGTATGCCAAGGGCGCGTCTCCCTTACAAGGCAAGTTCCTTGGTAACTCGCAGTTTTTGATGTATTTCTTTGCTGCGTTCGGACTGCATTTTTTGTGGAATGCGGACATCTTACTTTCCATTGGTATCGTAAAGCATATTGTGCTGACCGTGCTTGCGTGGCTGCTTATGTTCCGCCTCTTAAAGCTTGGGATACAGCAGGCAATATCGATCTCGCTCAATGCAGGCGGCGTAACCGTTGGTGCGGATATTTTAGGTGGCGGAGCCGTTGCACCCGCAGGCGTAAAGCCCTACGGCTTAACAGGTACTTGCGGCGCGTTTATGGGGCAGAGCATTCAGCTTGACATGGGCGACAGAGTCGTGATAGGCCGTGATCCCGCTAGAGCCAATTTGGTTTGTAGCGCAAGCGCCGGGAGCATCAGCGGTGCACACTGTGCGCTGGAGTATCAAAGTAGAGGGCTAATGATCACAGACCTTGCCTCCACCAACGGCACGTTTGTAAACGGCAAACGGCTTCCGGCAAACCAGCCGGTACATATCCACAGCGGTACGCAAATTACACTAGGCAGCGGAGAAACCGCGTTTGCCGTGTCGCACTAGTTTAAAGTACAAGTATTTCATAGCCACAGGGGGTCTTTATGAAGCAGCTTACATCCTATACAGGCTTTACTGCCGTGTTGGAACCGGATACCGGAACGGAAGGCAGCGTAATGCCCGTTGTATCTACGCCTACGGCAGCGCTTGCGCCGCAGGAAAGCCCTGCTGTGATAACGCCTGCAGCGAAAGAAACGCCCCAGTCTATCATAGAACTGCCGCAGGAAACGCCGGAGGCGCTGCCTCTGGCGCCTATCGACCATGCGCCAACGCCGGTACCCGCTACACCGCTTGCACTAACGCCTGTACCGCAGGAGGGTAGCATACAGCCGGAGGATACCGCAGCCGTTTCTCCCTTGGGCGAGGCGAACATCGGCGTATCGTGGCTTCTTATTGCCGCAATCGTATTGGCGGCGGCGGTGTCTGCTGCTGCTGTATTCCTGCTTAGAAGGAGAAGCCATCACACGAGTAAGACAGCCAAGCAGCCGATTCAAGGCGGAGCTGTAAACGGCTCTCTTGGAAGCGGCATTGGCATCGGCAACGCAAGCCACATCGGCAGCCGCTCCAATCAGCAGGATTCCTTTGGCCTTTCCGATGTGTTGGATGCTGCACAGGTGCGCACAAAAGGCGCGGCAGCCATCGTGGCAGACGGCATGGGTGGGCTGAATAACGGTGCGGACGTTAGTGCAATCGTGACACATACTATGCTGCAAAGCTTTGACCGCCTGCCGGGAGATATGGACCCCGCCATGCGGCTGCTGTCCATGGTGGAGGATGCAAACAGGCAGGTGAACCTGTTTTTAAACGGCGGCAGCGGCAGCGGATCAACGGTGGTAGCCGCCTTGATTCAAAACAATATGCTCTATACCATTTCCGTTGGAGACAGCCGTATATACCTGTATCGCAACGGCGCGCTAATGCAGATCAACCGGGAGCATACCTATGGCGTAGAACTGGACGAAAAAGCAGCACGCGGCGAGATCACGATGGAAGCCGCTAAAAACGACAGGCAGCGGCATGCCTTAACAAGCTACATCGGCATGGGAGAGATCGCCAAGATAGACCGCACGCTTGCGCCGCTGCCCTTACAACACGGCGATAAAGTGGCGCTGATGTCCGACGGCGTGTTTGGCACGTTAACAAACGAAGAGCTGGCACAGTGCCTTGTTGCAGACGCAGCGCAAGCTGCCGGCTTGATAGAACAGGCGGTACTCAATAAACAGAAACCGCAGCAGGATAATTTTACCGTTATCGTGCTGGAAATACAGTAAAGAAAAGAAAGTATTGGAGGTATCATCATGCAACTTACCAAATGCCCCAACGGCCATTATTACGATGCATCTCTTAACGCATCCTGCCCGCACTGCACAGGCGCGTCTGCCAACGCCAACCGCACCGTACCGCTGGTAGGCGTAAACGACGGTGGTCAGCCAAGCGGCCGAACAGAATCTGCCGGGTATAATTACAGCATTGGCGCAACGGTTCCTCTCAATGCAGAGAACGCCAATATCGGCGCAACGGTTCCCGTACAAGCGCCCGCCTACGGGCAGGACAGCGAAAAGACAGTGGCGCTCATTATGGAAAAAACCGGCATCGATCCCGTTGTGGGTTGGCTGGTATGTACCGAGGGCGCGGAGCGCGGGCGCGATTATCGCCTGCACGACGGCAACAACTTTATCGGCCGCGACGCAAAAATGGACGTTTGCATCCACGGAGACGATCAGATCTCCCGGCAGAACCATGCGTGGCTGGCGTACGACGCGAAAAACAAGCTGTTCATTTTCGGCAGCGGCACCGGGCGCAACATTGTGTATTTGAACGATACGCCGGTAATCGGCGGACAGCAGCAGCTAAAGCCCTACGATAAAATCACCATCGGCAACACCTCGCTGCTGTTCGTGCCTTTCTGCGGCGAAAGCTATACTTGGATGTAAGCATACCTGAGGTAATCAAATGGACCCAAACCGCGTCTGTGTAAAATGCATGTGCGAAAGCGTGCAAAACGGGGTATGCACCCGCTGCGGCACGCCGGAGAATATCCGCCAGAACCCGCCGCACGGGCTTCCTTTGCG
>CAYZAW010000040.1:0-20318 GCA_964476505.1 uncultured Oscillospiraceae bacterium
TGACGTTGCCGTCAAACTGATTTCGAGTCAGCCCCGTTATGACCACTTCGATACCGCTCCATATGCTTTTAAACCGCTTCACAGCAGGAAAAATCATACCACAGCAACAGAAGAATTGCAAGACGGCGCACGGCTTTCCCGGCTGTGAAAATATAAGCAGAACAATATTCTCGCCTTCCGTTCTCTTTCGACAGGATACGCGTTTTGCTTTACCGTTTGATAAACAGGCTTTTACTGTCCATGGCGCGCATTACGGCAAGGATACCGTCCAAATGATCGTATTCATGCTGCAACAGCTCGGAAAGGTCGCCCTCCAGCGCCATGCTTTTTTCTTGCCAGTCCATATCCCGGTAGGCTATCACCGCGCGGCGGTGCCGCAATACCTTTACCAGTAGATTAGGAAAAGACATACAGTCATCCATCACTTCCATCAGTTCACCGTCCGGGAAGGTCAGCACCGGATTGATAAACACCACCGGTTCGTTGATGCACATGTACAGCACCCGCTGCATAACGCCGATCTGCGGTGCGGCAATGGCGCGTCCGCAATGATACGTTTTACGGAATGCCATCAGCGTATCGTGCAGATCCTCCACCGTGGCACGAAGCGCCGCAACCTCCTCGCGCTTGACCGGTACGCTGGTTTCATACAGCCTTGGATCGCCCAGCAGTAGTATCTCCCGTTCCATTGCAGTTCCTCCTATGTTGTATTACCGAACAGTATTCTGTTCTTTGAAGCGATGAACGTTGTCGTAATTTGATGATAACACAGCGGGCGCGGTCAAGCAATTCCCGGGAAGGCAAAACGCACGGCAGAAGCCGTGCGTTTAACTATGCATGTGTTTTTGCAAAAAGCATAAGCGGTGTTACGCCGGATGCTTTGGCTTACAGGGCGCAAAAGGTAAAGCGCAGCTCCAAGGGCTTGCTAACGTTTACCAAGTACTCGGGATGGGTTCTTGCGCCCCACGCGTTGTCTCCCGCCACGCCCATCTGTGCAAGGCTTACGCGAAGTACCGTATCATGCACCTCCGGCAGCTGATAGCCGTGTTTCGCGTTTTCCAACTCATGCGGCGTATAGGGCAGTACGCTTACGTTCAGATCCTTCCCGGTAACGCGTAGGCCGTGGCCTGCCGCGTCCGTTACAGCCGCCTCCCGTACGCCGCTTTTGTTGCCGCATTCCTGCGGCTTTACATACAACGCCATATTATCCAGCGCAGTGGTTTCATAGCGTCCCAGCCTGCCGCCCGTGCAGCGATCCGCATAGGTATCCGCAGGCCCAAGCCCGTACCAGTTGAAATGCGCATAATCCGCGTCCATGGTAAAGAGCATCCCAAACTCCGGCATGTCTTTTAACACCTCCACCGGCGCGTATCGAAGTACTGTTTCCACATTGCCGTTTCCGGTAACGGTATAGCTGACCGTGCAGCTTGCGGCGGGTGCCGTAGGCAGCGCGTAGGTATAGGTAAGGGTGATCTCTCCTGGTGATTCTTCCACCGTGGGTATAAAGGGCTTCTGGGTCTCTGCATCCACCGTTGTGGCGTACAGGCTGGCGATCTTCCACTGCGCATAGCGGAAGGGCATGCCGTTGCCGTAATCGTCGTCCACGGGTGCGCGCCAGAAGTTGGGCCGGGGAGCCTGCTTGATAAGCTCTCTGCCATCCTTCCGGTAAGAGACAGGGCCGCCCTCCGTCAGGGAAAACAGAATTTGAAATCCTTCGCCTATGACCCCAATGTTCCGCAGCCCTCGCACAACCCGTATGGGTGCTGCTTCCTGCTGCTTGTTTGGCTGTTCCACCTGATACACCGTTTGACCGAATGCTGCCTCGTATCCGGCGGGAGCATATTTTGTATCCGCCTTATATCGCAAGGACACCGTTACAGTATACTCGCCAGGTGCGGTCTGCTTGATAAAGGGCAGGGGAAGCACCTCGGCCTTGCCGGGCGCAACATTTGCGGCAATGGGGCGCTCCTCTATTAGAATACCGTTCTTGTGTAACAGCGCAACTGCATCATAAACGCCGGTATCCGTGAACAAAGCACGGTTGTAAAGCTGTACGCTGGTTTCGTTGGGGAAGGTGATCTCCACCGGCTGATAAAGGAATTTCACCTCCTGCATTTTGGGGGAGGGAGTTCGGTCGCCGCCGTACACGATACCGTTGCAGCAAAAATCCCCATCGTTGGGCCGGTCGTCAAAATCCCCGCCATATGCCTGATATTCCTTGCCGTAGCGGTTCTTGGCGGTAACGGACTGATCGATGTAATCCCAGATAAAGCCGCCCTGAAACAGCGGTTCCCGCTTTGTGAGCGCAATATACTTATGCACCGCGCCAAAGGCGTTTCCCATAGCGTGGGCGTACTCGCAAAGGATCATGGGCTTATCCCGATGCTCCTTTAAAAACGCCTCCAAATCAGTGGCAGGGGTATACATCTGGCTGGCGATGTCTGTGGATTCCGGGTATCTGGGGTCATGCGAAACGCCCTCGTAATGTACAGGGCGGGTATCGTCCAACTGGCGAAGCAGCCGAGACATTTCCAGTATCACCGTGCCGCCGTAGGACTCGTTGCCGCACGACCATATCAATATGCTGGGATGGTTTTTATCCCGCTCGTACATGGCGCGCACCCGCTCCAGCATGGGAGGCAGCCACTCCGCGCGGTTGCCGGGCACCAGTTCCTCCAGCGTGCAGCGTCCCTGCACCAGCATATCCCAATAGCCGTGGCTTTCCATATTGGCTTCGTCTATCACGTACAGGCCGTACTCGTCGCACAGGGCGTACAAAAGCGGATCGTTGGGGTAATGGCTGGTGCGAACGGCGTTGATGTTGTTACGCTTCATGGTAACGATATCCTGCCGAAGCTCCGCCTCCGAAACGTACCGTCCGCCCTTGGCGCTGAATTCATGGCGGTTAACGCCGTTAAACAAGATGCGCTTGCCGTTGAGGCACATGAGTCCGTTTTCGATCGCAAAGCTGCGGAAGCCCACGCGCTCCCGTACGGCCTCCATGACGGTGCCGGCTTCGTTTAGAAGCTCCAACTCCAGCGTATACAGGTTGGGCGCTTCCGCGCTCCAAAGCAGCGGCGCGGATACGGGCATCGTGCAGGCAAGCTTGCCGTTTGTAACAGCCGCCTCTTGTTGCAGAGCCGCAGAACCGTCCGGCGAAAGCAGGCGCAGCTTGGCAAAACCGCTGCCGAAGACTTCTGCAGTTATCTCCAAAGTAGCTTGCGCGTATGTTTGTTCGCATACGGGCTTCAGCTTTAGATCGTTAACGTGCACCGGCGGCAAAGCCTCCAGATATACGTCTCTAAACAGACCGGAGAAGCGGTAAAAATCCTGATCCTCGCAGAGGCTTGCCCCCGTCCACTTGAACACCTGCAGGCAAAGCTTGTTTTCCCCTTTCTTCACGTACGGTGTTACATCAAAGGCCGAAGGGGTAAACCCGTCGGAACCGTAGCCCACATAGCTTCCGTTGCACCAAACCGCAACGGCGCTTTCCGCGCCCTGTATACTAAGATGCAGTGGCATACCGGATAGCTTTTCCGGCACGGTAAAAAAGGTTACATAGCTTGCAACGGGGTTAAAGGCGGTGGGCATCTGTCCGGAGGGTACATCTTCCCAGCCATCCCAAGGATATTGTACGTTTACATACTGGGGTACATCGTAGCCCTGCATTTGGATACTGCCGGGCACCTGAATAGTATCCCAGCCGGAACAGTCATATGCTGTTTCATAAAAGCCGGGAACGGTATTTTGATAGTTGGCGGCATAGTGGAATTTCCACGTGCCGTTCAATAACAGGCGCAGGCTCTCTTGCCCGTTCGTTGCGTCCGCAAGCGATTTGTAGCAGTGATGATCCGCATGTGCCGGGATGCGGTTTTCCTCAAAAAAGCTAGGGTCTTTCAAGCGGCTGTAATCAAAGCCGTGCATAAGCGTCCTCCTGATGTTCTAAATTGATACTGGCTGTTCGTTAGCCCTTCACCGAACCCGTGATACCTTCCGCAAAGCTCTTTTGCAGCAGGAAGAATATAATGACCGTTGGGATGGTGCACAGGCATACCGCCAGCATCAGCATACCGTAATCTGTTACATAGCCGCTGGTAAGGTTTGCAATGAGCATTGGCATGGTAAAGCTTTTTGCGTCGGTCATGATTACCTTAGGCCAAAGGTAGCTGTTCCATGCGTTCATAAATGTGATGGTCATAGCGGCGGCGTATGTGGAGCGCATGGTGGGGATGAACATGGTAAAGAATATTTGCAGCTCGTTTAGTCCGTCGATACGCGCCGCCTCGATGATCTCATGCGGAAAGCTTCGCGCACTTTGACGAAACAGCATGATCATAAACGGCGTGGAGATGGTGGGAAGAATAAACCCGGCGGTGGTGTTTAAAAGCTTTGCCTGACTGAACATTTGAAACAGCGGAATCATGGTTGCGGCAAAGGGTATCATCATTGCCAGCAGCAAAATGGACATTAAACGATCCTTGTGCCGGTCATGATAAATCTCAAACCCATAGCCCGCCAGCGAACATACCAATAGGCACAAGAGGGTCAGCAGTATAGAGTATTTGAAGGAATTGGTCATTGCCGCTGCCACTTCCTGCGTGCTGACCAGATTGTTCCAGTTATCCAAAAGCGCGGAGCCGGGCAAAAGTGCGCCACGGGTGATATCCAGCGTGGTATTCGTGGCGGAGATCATCATCCACACCAGCGGGAATACGGAAAACAACGCGAACACGATCAAAAACAGATAGCAGAAAAACTTTGCTGTTTTAGTCACGGCGATCACCTACTCTCATTTGAATGAACGCCAGCACCGCCACCAATATCAGTATCACGTAAGACATCGCAGCCGCATATCCAAAGTTTGGCACGTACTTGAACGATGTGTTGTATAAGTAGTGAGACATGGTGATGGTTGCGTTAGCCGGGCCGCCTTGGGTAAGGTTGAAGGACTCGTCAAAGAGCTGCAGCGTGCCGTTTGTGGACATGATCGCCGTTAACAGAATGGTTGGCCTTAGCTGCGGCACTGTGATCTTCCAAAAAGTATTCCAGCCGGAGGAGCCATCGATGCGGGCTGCCTCATAAATGGAGTAATCGATGTTCTGCATGGCGGACAGATAGAACACCATATTGTAGCCCGTCCAGCGCCATACCAATGCAAGGATAATGACGAACCGGGCAGGTCCCGGTGTTCCCAGAAAATTGAAGCCCTGCTCCACAATGCCCAAGTTTACCAGCGAGGAGGTAATAAACCCGTCAAAGGAGAACAGCGACCGAAATATCAAAGCATAAGATACCAGAGATGTTGCGCAGGGCAGGAAGATCGCGGTGCGAAACAGCCCCTTGCACTTTAAACGCCGGTCATTCAACAGCGTTGCCAGTATCAGTGCCAGTATCAGCATAATGGGTACTTGAATGATCAAATACAAAAAGGTGTTTCCAAGCGACTGCATAAACACGGTATCTTGAAGCAGACGCCCATAATTGGAAAAACCGGTGTATTCCATGTTTGCGCCGATGCCCTTTTGCAGGGATAAAATCAGCGCCCGTACCATGGGAATAAAGCTCATGGTAAAAATCAGTATGGTAGCCGGCGTTAAAAACGTCCATCCGGCTAAGCTCTGCTTTTTATGCAGGGTAAGCGGTTTGGGGTTTGCCATACGCTCGCCTCCTTGGTTCTTCTCTTACAGATGATAACAAACAACGGTGATGATTGCGATACTATACATTGCGATGCATTACATTGTGATGCATTGCATTTCGATGCACATTCCTAATGCGTAAATGGGGAACCGCCGTTTCTGGCGGCTCCCCGTAAGAGATACTAAGCTTGTTCCGGCTTCGGCGGCATGTACGCCGTTTTAGCCCATCAGGAAGTCAACGGTCTGCTGCGCGTTTTGCAGCTCGGCATCTACATCCGCGCCGGCAATAACATTGGTGAGCGCAGTCGCCACGGCATCACGTGCTTCGTAGTAATAGATACCGGTGTTGTTGCTGGGAACTTTGCCCGCAAACTCGGTGATCTTGGAGTAGATGGCTTCGCCGTTGAAGAACTCCACGGGCTTGCCGTATACATCGCTCGCACCGGCGGGCAGGTAGGTGGCAAGAGCACCAGCGGAGGGCAGGATGGTCTCATAGAAGGGAACGCTGCCGGCAAAGGTGGACTTTAAGAAGTCAAACGCCAACGCGGTGTTCTTGCAGTTGGAGGATACCGCCCAGCTGGAACCGCCGTTGTTGGAGAAGTTGGTGGCAGTAGCAACGCCATCCAGCTTGGGCATGTTGGTGATTGCCCATTTGCCGGACTGATCGGCAGCGGTTTGGATGGAGCCTAAGATCCAGCAGCCGTTGATGGTGCCGGCAACGGTTTCGTTCACGAAGCTGCCAACGTACTCATCCCAGTCGTTTACCTGGATCATCACGCCGGATTTTACCAGCTCTGCATAGGTGTTGATCACAGCCTTTAAGGTTTCGTTGCCTACGATATCCGCTTTGCCTTCTGCATTGAACAGGGAAGAGCCTGCGGACTGCATCATCATCATGATCAAGTCGGACTCGCCAGCCTGCATAGAGAGCAGGGGCTTGCCGGTCTTTGCCAGAACGTCTTTTGCCAGCTCGATGTAGCGGCTCCAGGAAATATCCGTGAAATCTGCCACGGTATAACCGGCTTCGCCGATCACATCGGTACGCAGGCAGGAGATAACAGCACCGTTATCGAACGGTACGCCGTAGTTATTACCGTCTACCACGGAGTAACCGGTTTTACCGGCTGCAAACTGGCTGTAATCGATGCCGGAAGCAGTTAAGTCTGTAAATACATCGGGGAAGCTGATCACGTTCTTCTGGAACGCGTTGTCCTGGCACAGGAAGATGTCAGGCAGGGTGGAGAGATCACCGGAGGTAGCGGCGGTGGTCACCTTGGTTTGAATGTCTTCCCAAGGGGTTTCCACAATGTTCAGTACGAATTCCGGATGGTCCTGCTGATAGACCTTGGCGGCCTCTTCCATAGCGTAGAGATTGAACGCAGGGTCCCAGCACCAAACCGTCAGAGTGTTGTCGCCTTCTGCGGCGGCAGGCGCTTCAGCAGCGGGAGCCTCGGCAGCGGGCGCTTCGGCAGCAGGCGCTTCAGCAGCGGGCGCGGCAGGTGCGGCGGGTGCGGCACAGGCCGCCATAGCCAACACCATTGTTAGGGCGAGCAGTATTGCAATTACCTTCTTCATTCTAGTTCCCTCCTATTTTTCGTTCATTTTCGGGCACAACAACAAAACCGGTCTCATTCATTCTTTTTTGAGCGCAGTGTTTTCTCTCGTCAAGCGAACATGATTTGTTCTGTATATGTGCCTTAGCTTTGTAGTCTCAATATAGCATCCGCTGAAATTAAGTTGTATGCGTATTCATTTCAAAAATGTGCAAATTCAACCATATATAGCCTACCAGCCCTTAAGAGCAGTAATTTTATAATCCAAGAGCCGTACGCCGTAGTCCTCCGCGTTGCGTTTCCATTTGTACGGAGACACCCCAACAAGCTTTACAAAGTTGCGGTTAAAGGTGGTCTGCGATACAAACCCGCACTGCTCCGCCACCAGCTCCATGGAAAGATTGGTCTTTCGCATCAGCTCGCAGGAACGTTCCACGCGAATGAGATTCAAATACTCAACGGGCGTCATGTTCATATTGTCCATAAACAACCTGCGAAAATGGGTTTGGCTCATATGGCTCACCTCCGCCAGCGTTTCGATGCGGATGGGCTCCGAATAATGCTCGTCCACATAACGCAGCGCCTGATCGATCCGCTTGCCGGTGGCCTTCTCCTTTAGGGAACGAAGCTCCTCCGCCGGGTTTCGGCGGGCGATCTCCATCAGCAGCGTTTGCAGCAGCCCGCGCACGCTTTCCCGGTAGAACTCCTGCTTGCTGCGCATTTCGTTCATAATTGCCAGCGCCGTCTGCGCCAGTGCCGGGTATTCGGCAGAATCCAACAAAAGCGGCTTCTCGTTGATGCGGCGGGACAGATCCCGTGTAAACAGCGTATCCCCGTGCACGGCCTTTAAGAACACTTCCGGCTCAATGAACAAATACTCCCAATAGCTGCATTCGTCCTTAGGGCTGTTGGTGGTATGCGGAATGAGCTTGGGCACAATGGTGATGGCGCCGGGGCGGTAGCGGTAAGAGGCGTTATCAAACACCATCTCTCCCTCGCCCTCGATGCAGTAGCCAATTTCCATCATATTATGAAAGTGCAGATATTTGATGTCCTTGCCGTATTCCCTGCGCCAAGATTCGCCTAACAGCGCCAATACGTCTTCCCCTTGGGGCATTTCGTAATAGCGGAATTCAATGTGCTGTTTTTGCTTCTTTCCCATACTGCGCCTCCCTGATGCGATTATACCAGAGAGAAAGCCGCCAAACCACGGTTTTTCGCATAAATACCGTCATACGCTGCGCTGTATTTTGAAGCCCGGCGCTTTTGTTTATATCCCGGCGTTCGGGGAACACTTTTTTCGGAGGTGATACCATGAATACCAAACAGTATAAAGAACGCATGCTTGCATTAAAAACGGAGCTTGGCGGCTTTTTCAAGCGGCAGGGGTTCAGCGTTGTATTGTTTCTCTCTCTGGCGGTGGTGGGCATTGCAGGGGCGGTAGCGTTTTTACCGCAGGCAGCGCCTGCGCCTACGCCTACGCCCGTGGCGGCAAACGTATCCTCCAGCCGGGATGAAACACTGGAGGCAGCCGCAAGAAAAACACCTGCCGCAACGCCCGCGCCTTCGCCGGAGGAAGCGCCTACGCCCAGCCCCGTGCCTGAAAAGAAGCCGGACAACCGCGCAGCGTCTCCTGTTTCCGGCTCGGTGATATTCGGATACGCGGTGGATTCGCTCTTGTATTCGCCCACGCTGGAATGCTGGACAACCCACCCCGGCGTGGACATCGCGGCAAAAGCGGGCGAAGAGGTGCATGTGATCAAGGGCGGCACGGTACTGGAGGTTGCAAAGGATTACGCCCTTGGGGTCACTGTTAAAGTGGCACACGACAACGGGCTTATCAGCGTGTACGCCAATTTAGAGGAAGCGCCTCCCGTTGCGGCGGGAGACAAGCTCTCGGCGGGAGATGTGCTGGGCTGTGTGGGGGATACCGCTATTTCGGAATGCGCCATAGAACCCCATCTGCATTTTGCGCTGATGGAAAACGATATTCCGGTTGACCCTGCCAAGGAAGTGCTGCTGGTAAAGTAAGCGTGCGCCCCGGATGGAAAAAACCGCCAATTCGCGGTGAATATTCTATGAACAATTCCAGAAATTGTTTTCATTCCGGGGCTTATGCGCTATACTAAAAATGACGAATTATTCTAGAGATGGGGTATTGTATCCTTCGTTTGCTATTCGCTTTAACTATAAGGAGGTTAGTTCAGTTATGAAAGTTCTTTCCAAACGCTTCCTCGCCACCGTACTGGTGTTGCTGATGGTGTTCGTTCTTTGCGCACCTGCCTTTGCCAGTACCACGGTATACGCCACCACCGCTATCAACCTGAGAAGCGGCCCGGGCACCAATTATTCCATTGTTGGCGCACTTTCCAAGGGGCAGTCCGCCACCAAGATCGGCACCTCGGGTAAGTGGTATAAGCTTAGCGTAAACGGCAGCACCGTTTACGGACATAAGTCTTACCTTTCCACCAAAGCGCCCGCAGGCGGCAGCACCGGCAGCGGCACCGTTACCGGCGGCACTACCTCCGGCAACCGACAGGCCACCGCAAACGTAAACCTGAGAAGCGGCGCGGGCACCAAGTATTCCATCGTGGGCTTCCTGCCCAAGGGAGATACCGCAACCTACGTCAGCACCTCCGGCAAGTGGACCAAGGTAACCTACAACGGCACCACCGGGTATTGCTACTCCAAGTATTTAAAAGAGGTGGCCGGCAGCACAACGTCTACCCCCACCACCGGCAGCACCATGGTGTATATCAACCAGCTTACAAACGTGTTTAAAGAGCCCTCTGCAACAAGCACGCCTCTTGGCTCCCTGAATGCAGGGCAGGCGGTTCCGTTCCGCGGCTACCAAGGCACGTATGCCATTATCGATTACAGTGGCGTGCTGGGCTTTGTGCCTTCAACCGCCATATCTGCCAGCGCTCTTAGCACCGGCACTACAAGCGGTACCGTTACCTGCGCGGCAACGGCACCCATCCGCTCCGGCCCGGCTACCAGCTATTCCACAATTGGTTACCTGTATCCCGGTAACGTGGCAACCCGTACCGGCGCTGCCGGCGACTGGACGCTGATCACCTACAACGGCTTGTCCGGGTATGTATATACGCCGTCCGTCAACATCAATTACGCCAACATCCCCAGCAGCAGCCCCGCGGGCTACTTCCATGCCACCGTTAAAACAAACGTGTTTGACGGCCCCAGCACCTCTAACACAGTATTGGGATATATGGATGTTGGCCAGTCTCTGCCCTACACCGGCACCATCGGCGGGTTTGTAGTGGTGCAGTACGGCAACCGCACCGCTTATGTGCTGATGTCGCACACCTCGTTGTATAACAGCGCCACCAACATGACGCCGTATAACGCCTATATGTATTCCCGGTACAGCAACGTAAAGGTTTACACCTCTCCCATTGAGAACGATACTTACCGTACGGGATATTTACAGCTCTATGAAGCCGTATACTGCACAGCCATCGATACCGTATGGGCAAATATCTATGTGAACGGCCGCAGCCTGTTCGTGCCCATCAAGAACCTGACCACCACCTACAACGGTGCGGCATCCGGCACAACGTATAACGACTACCTGTACGACTCCTATTATGGGGAGACCCGTGTTAACAGAAATTACAACGGAGAAACCGTTAACGTAGCCGCTAACTGCGCGGGATATTCGTATCCTGAGCCCTGGAGAACGGAAACCAGGTTCTCAAGCATTCCTGCAGACGTAACCGGTAGGGCGTATCGCTCCTACACGAACAGTCGGTTTGGGAACATCCGCGTTGAGGTCACCCTTTATGACTCCACCTCTAACTCCGCTTATAACGGCGTAACTGTATTCTTAGACAGCTCGGATCTGTCATAACAGAACGCGCAATTTCTAAACAGCTAAAAACCTGCGGCTCCGTTAGAGCCGCAGGTTTTTTGATGCTTCATTCGCTGCATAGGAAGCGCCTATATAACGTCTTTCTCAGCCGTGTGGTTCAGTACCCTTCGCAGCTTTAAAGTTAACCCAAATACATATTATACAGCAGCCGTTCTACCAGCCTTGCCGGCAGTATCCGCCTTAAAAACACAAACAGTGCGTATGTTGTTCCCACCACGCAGTGCGCGGGCGGGTTCTTTTTTTGCGCCGTGCGATAGATCGCATCTGCCACGCGGGAGGGGGGCATGCCGCCCTGCTCGTCCCGCTCCATACGGGATACCGCCTTTTTACAGCAAGCGGCGTATGGTGAGCCTTCGCTTGCCGCCGTATATACCCGTGCTGCTGTAAAGCCGGTTTTAACGTCTCCCGGTTCAATAAGCGCCGCTTTTACGCCGTAAGGCCGAAGCTCCAGCCGCAAGCCCTCCGTCATGATGGCAAGCGCAGCCTTGGCGCTGCTGTACAGCGTTTGAAAGGGTACTGCAAAGATACCGCCCACGGAGCCGATATGGATGACAAGCCCGTTTTTTCGCGCCCGCATACCGGGCAGCACCAACCGCTGCACCGTAAGCGCTGCATAATAATTGACCTCCATCTGCCGCGCGGCGTCACCGGCCGTGCAATCCTCCGCCGCGCCCGCGATGCCGATGCCTGCGGCGTGGATGAGAATATCGATGCGCCCTTCCTGTTCCAGCACCGTGTTTACGCACGCCTGCATAGCGGCTTCGTCTGTTACATCCCCCGCAAGCAGCGTCAGCGTGCCGCCGCCGTCAAAGGCGGGAACGGCAGCGCCGTTTGGCAGCGCCCCTCGGCGGGACACACCGTATACGCGGTAGCCCTTCTGCGCAAATAAAAAGGCCGTTTCCCGGCCTATTCCGGAGGTTGCACCCGTTATGAACACCACGGAGCCGTATGGATTTTGCATGCTGTTTCCCTCCTGTACGAGAAATAATACCAAAAGGGAAAGGCCGTACTGCGGCCCTTTATCCCTGATATGCCATATTCTTGAACTTGGTGATCTCGCCCAGCCATACCAGCTTGACCACTCCCGTAGGGCCGTTTCTGTGCTTGGCGATGATGACCTCCGCCTCGTTTCCTGCCTCGGCATCATACACCTGCTCGCGGTATAACAGCAGTATCACGTCCGCATCCTGCTCGATGGCACCGCTCTCGCGCAAGTCTGCCATCATGGGGTGATGGTCGGTACGCTGCTCCGGTGCGCGAGAAAGCTGGGATAGCAAGAGTATCGGCACGTCCAGCTCACGCGCCAGTACCTTTAAGGAACGGGTGATCTCGGAGATCTCCAGCTGGCGGCTGTCTGACTTTCTGGCGGACTGCATCAGCTGTAAATAGTCTATCACGATCATGTCCAGCCCGTTTTTCGCCTTGTGCCTGCGGCATTTCGAGCGTATTTCGGGCACGGTGGCGGCGGCGGAATCGTCAATGAACAGGCGGCTTTCGCTCATAGGCCCCAAAACGTCTGAAAGCTTGCTCATTTCCGCCTCGGAAACGGAGCCGGTCTTGATGTTTTGCATATTGACCTCGGCCTCCGTGGCAAACATACGCATGATGAGCTGCTCGCGAGACATTTCCAGCGAGAAGATGATCACGTTCATGCCTTTTTGCATGGCGGCATAGCCCGCAATGTTCATGGCAAAGCTGGTTTTACCCATGGAGGGGCGGCCTGCAATGATGACCAAGTCCGACTTTTGAAAGCCGGAGGTCATAGCGTCCAGATCCATGAAGCCGGAGGGCACGCCGGTAAGCGCGCCTCTAAGGTTCATCAGCTCGCCCATGCGCGTAAAGGTATCGAACATGGTTTCCTGCACGGGCTTTAGGGTATCTGTTGCCCGGCGCATGGAAATATCATAAATGCGCCGCTCCGCGTCGGACAGCATGGCGGCAATATCCTTTTCCGTATCCAGCCCGTCGGCGGCAATGTCGTTTCCGGCATGTATCAGCTGCCGCTGCGTGGAGCGCTCCGATACGATGGCGATATAATGCGCGGCGCTGGCGGCGGTGGGCGTAAAGGAATACAGCGCGCCGATATAGGCTGCGTCTCCCACGGCGGCAAGCTTGCCAAGCCTGTCCAGCTCCGCCACAAGCGTAACGGAATCCACCGGCTTGTTGGCGTTTCTAAGCTGCTGCATGCAGGCGTAAATATCCTGATGGGCAGGCAGATAAAAGTCCTCGGGAGAGAGCTGCTCCACCGCCAAGTCCAGCGCGGTGGGAGAGAGCATCATGCTGCCCAATACAGACTTTTCCGCCTCTAAGCTATAGGGGATGCTGGCAGGTGCGGCTTCCATGCTTATTCCGTGACCTCCACCGTAAATTTCGCGTCCGCGCCCTCAAACAGCTTGGCGGTGACCTGCGTGGTGCCAAGCGCCTTGATGGGCTCCGCCAGCGCGATGCGCTTGCGGTCGAGCTCAATGCCGTACTGCGCCTGCAGACCAGCCGCGATCTCCTTGGCGGTGATCGCGCCAAACAGCTTGCCGTTTTCGCCTACCCTGGCGGTGATCTTTACGACCTTGCCGTCTAATGCCTTGGCCTTTTCCCGGGCGGCAACGCCCGCTTGGAACTTTTTATGCTGTGCAGCGGATTTTGCGATGTTTGCCGCGTTGATAGAGGCCGCGTCCGCGGGCGTTGCCAGCTTTCGCGGCAGCAGGAAGTTGCGCGCGTAACCGTCGCTTACCTCCACGATCTGCCCCTGCTTGCCTGTGCCCTTTACGTCTTGCTCTAATAATACCTTCATGCCTGAATTCCTCCTATTTTTACGCTTTCCTTGTTTTCTTCCATGTATTGCAGTATTCTGTCCGTCAACTGCTTTTCGGCAGTGCGCATGCTGACCCCGTGCAGCTGTGCGCCCGCCATGGTGAGGTGCCCGCCGCCGCCCAACTGTTCTAATACCACCTGCACGTTGATGTGCCCAAGCGACCGGCCACTGATGTTGATGTAATCATCCTCCTGACACAGCACGAAGGATGCCTCGTTGCCCCGGATGCTGATAAGCGAGTCCGCAGACTGCGCGGCGATCAGCGCCACGTCTCTTAGCCCGCTGGGGCAGGTTGCCACCAGCACGCCGGGAGCGACCTCCTTGGCCTTGGTCACGATGCTCATGCGTGCCATTACGGTTTCTTTATCGTCTTGGAACATCATTTTAACCATGCTGATGTCCGCACCGTTTTTACGCAGGAATGCCGCCGCCTCAAAGGTGCGTGCGCCCACGTTAAAGGCAAAGTGCTTGGTGTCCACTGTAATACCCGCTAAAAGCGTACTGCTTTCAAAGGCGGTGGGCTTTACGTTGTCCGCATAGTACTGGATGGTCTCCGTTACCATTTCGCTGGCGGAGGAGGCGCGCGCCTCCAAGTAATTCAGCGTTGCGCTGTCAATATAGTCCGCACTGCGGCGGTGATGGTCTATCAATACCAGCTTACCCGCCCGCTGCACAAGCGTTGGGTCAATGGCGGAGCATTCCCGCTGGGTATCCACCACGATCAGCACCGAGGAGGGACGAAGCATGCTGTGCACCTGCTCAGGCGACACCAGAACGCCGTTGTATGAATCCACGGAATGCAGATGCTCTGCCACTTGATCGATGCTGGTATTGCTTTGCTCCAGCACGATGTAGCAGCGGCAGCCGCTGAATTTGGCACAGCGGTAAATGCCAAGCGCCGCGCCCATGCAGTCTAAGTCCGGCTGGCGGTGCCCCATTACGAACACCTCTGAGGCGTTTTCTATCAGCTGCCGCAGCGCCTTGGCAAACAAGCGTGTTTTAACGCGGCTTTGATGCGTTTCCACCTGCTGCCGCCCGCCGTAAAAGGAATACTGCGCCCCGGCCTTTACCACCGCCTGATCCCCGCCACGGCCTAATGCAAGCTCCATGGCCTGCCGTGCAGCCTCGTCGGACTCGTTGATGTGCGGCGCAACGCCCACCGCGATGGAAAGCGTAACGGACTGCCCGGTGCCGGTGTCGATGGCATGGGCTTTTTCTAGCAGCTGGAATTTATCCGCCTCCAGCGCACGAAGGTGCTTGGCTTCAAACACCAGCACAAAGCGTCCGGTGTCATACCGGCGGTAAATGCCGTCCATATGCTGCGTCATTTCCGCCACCAGCCGTTCCACCTCGTTCAATACGGCGTTGCGGTGGAACTGCATGTCTGCGGTCAATTCCTCGTAATTATCCACGTATATCAGCGCCACACGGGGCATCTGCTCCTCGTACAGGCGGCTGTAATGCTCGGTTTCGGTTCTGTCCAGCCAGTATTCAAACACCAGGTCGCTTCGCTTATCCCGGCGCTGCACCGGCATGTATACCACCTGATATGCGCTGCCGTTGTACTGCATCACGCTGGTATGCAGCACGTTTTTGGGGTTGCACTGGGTGGGTAGGTTTTTGATGTTGTCCCCCGAAAACAGCTCCTTCATGGCGGTATTGCGCCACACTACAAAGCCGCTCATGTTAAACAGCATGCAGGGAACGGATACGCTTTTGATGAGCTTGCCCGCGGCGGAGTTGTTCTCCTCAAACACCTGATCCATCAGGAGGTGCTGCTGCTTGTCGTACCGGTAGAGGTAGTTGTAGCAGATGAACCACACGATCAAAAATACGCCCAACGCAATCAACCCGGCATATAAATTCAGCCAGGCGATACAACCGCATAAGGCAACGCCCAGTATCAACACCGGTATCATGACCCGTTGTGGTCTATGCTCCATGCCGTACCTCGCTTTGATTTATTTGGGGCCTTGCATCGCACCCATGACTTTTGCGCGTAATTTTAAAAGCTGCTCCGTTATGCCAAACAGCGCAAGCGCCATCAGGCAATAGGGAAACGTGAACAGCAGCAGTATGATAAGCGGCACATACATGCTTGCTCTTGCCTTACGGATGGTGAACAAAAACGCCAGCGTGCAAACGCCCTGCATGGCAAGCGGCAGGAAGGCCGCTGCCGCGCAGCAAAGGGAAATGGCATCCGCATTGTATACGCCAAGGTAAGCGCAAAGCGCCGACCCCAGCCACAGCACCGCCGCGCCCAGCAAATACCCCTTCGGCAGCCGCCACAGGGAAAACCGCACCATGGGGCGGAGGCTTGCGCCCTGCTTTTTTGCAAGAGCTCTTGCTATGATCGTATCGCTAAAGCCAAAGCAGCAGCCAAGTGCGCATAGGGAAAACGGGAACGTGGCGGGAAGCTCCGCTAATATCATCCTGCCAAGCGCATCATACTGCTCTGCCATATCCTGCCCCAAGAGGCTTCCTGCGGCGTTCATCTGCTCTGCGTACATGCTCCAGAAGGAGGCGAACACTTCTTTTACGGTAGTAAACGCGCCGCGCCCTGCTAAGATATCCGGCAGGCAGAACATGGCATACAGCCCTGCGATCAGCACAAAGGACACAAACACGATGGTATCGAACCAAGGCGTTTGCTTTTTCATGAGCGCATACAGCAAAAGCGTGCCTGCCGCAACGATGGCAAACAGGTACAGCCCCGTGACCCCGGCAAACAGATACAGCCCAACGCCCGCTACCACCAGCGAAAGAAGCATCGGCACGGCACCGCCGACCAGCCCCAAATACGCCATGAACCCAGGTGCAAGCGGCGCCAACAGCGAAAAGAAAGCGGAAAGCGCGGCGGCCATCCCCATGACGACCCCCAGCAGCACCCCCGGCTTTTTTTGTTGTATTTCCAAAACAGTCTCCTTTGATTGCACGGCGGAACGTTCCCCGCCGCAGCATAGATTTCTCCAAATACATTTTACTGGCTTCCTGCGATAAAGTCAAAAAGAACTGCGCAGGAATGCTGCTATTTTATAAGGAAAGCGCCGCCAAATAGAAAGCAAGCTCCTCTGCCTCTTTTGCTGATATCTGCCGCATGCGTTCTGCCAGCGCCTCCGGACGAAGCGGCGCGCCCATAAGCGCAGGGGCAATTTGTGTAACGAAGGCTTCGTCCATCGCATCGGAATAGCACTGCGCTGCCGAGATATGCCCCTCTTTGGCGGAAAGCTGTAACGTGACCTCTCCCCAAGAAAACTTGTGATACAGCTCTATATCAAAGGCGGGGGTCTTGCCGTAGCGCCAGTCCCAAGAGGCGTGCTTTTGCGAAAGCGCGTTCAGCCGCTCCTGCGGTAAGGCGTTTTCATAAAGGGAATCGGCCTCCCCGTACTCGGCTATAAATGCCTGGATAACGGCTTCCTTTAAAGCGTCTACGGTAACGGCAGCACTGCATGCGTGCAGGTTGCGTACTCTTGCGCGTACGCTTTCTACGCCCTTTGCCGCCAGCTTTTCCTTTGAAGGGGCAAGGTAGCGCCCCAGCTTTTCCATATCCACATCCACCAGCAGCGTGCCGTGATGCATGGCGGTGCTATCCGTTAAGCGAAATGCGCTGCCGGAAAACTTTGCGCCGTCTTCTGCAAGCGCCAAGTCGTTTCGCCCGGTAAAGACAGCGTCTATGCCAAACGCTTTTACCGCCGCCTGTATCACGGAAAGCTGACGTGGCACGTTATACATGCTTCGCGGCATGATAAATGTAAAGTTCAGATTGCCCAGATCGTGATACACCGCGCCGCCGCCGGAAGGCCGCCGTGCCAAGGTGCCGCCATCATCCTCCAAGAGCGCCGTACGGCACTCCTTCCACGCGTTTTGATGCCGCCCGATGACCACGGTGCTTTGATTTTGCCATAGGTACAGCGTAACACCTGATGATTGCTGCTCGAACAGCAGCTCCTCCACCGCCAGATTATGCCACGGGTGAAACCCGGCACCAACGATCACGGCATTTTGCATTTTAACGCCTCCCGATCCTTCTATGGGCTCATGATACTATGCTTTGCGTCTTCGTACAAGAAAGCAACGCCAATTTCGTTCCGGCTTCGCGAATATCCCCGTATTTGGGCGGTTTTGTTGGATTTTTCGCCTATTTATTTGACATTCCGTTCCTTCTGTACTATTCTATTACAATACCATAAATGCAGCAAGGAGCGCGGCGTCATGCAAGACCGTGACCTGTTCTACCGCCCCTTGCGCGAGGCCCTTTCCCGGGACTTATCCTCTCTGCTTTCCATTCCCACGGAAAGCAGCCAGATCGATTGTTATTGCCAAGGCTTTGCGGTTTGTACCGCCATCGCAAAAAAGCATAACGGGGACGCGGAACGCTGGGCGGCTTTGATCAATAGCGCCCGTGGGGATTTTTCCACCCTGTTTGGCATACCCTACCTGGAAGGAGCCACTGCGGCAAGCGGCATGTTGTTTTTTACCCTGACCCGCGGTTATTACACCCGTGCCATTGCCGCCGCCTGCGAGCAGTTCCCCCCGGCAAAGCCGCTTCCGGACGCAGTGCCTGACGATCTTCGCGGCGGGTTTGGGCGGATGTACATTCTGGCGCGCCATGCGGGCACGGACTGTCCCGCGCATATCCCCATGCAGCTGGCGCTGTTTCGTACGCTTGGCATTGCGGAACGGCTGGAGGCAGAGCCGCGGCTGTTGCGCCTGCGCCTGCGGGAGGCGAACACAGCGCTTCTTACCATGACCTGCGGCATGCCCCTATTGGAGCGGCAGCGGTTGTATCAGGCCTGCGGTGCGTACGGAGATGCGGCATCCAGGCTGCTGTATGCCGGGCTTACCCGGCTTTATCAAAACGATGTGAACCCCTGAAAGGAGAGGATAGTAATGAAGCTCACTTGGTACGGACATTCCTGTTTTGTGATCGAAAGCGATGCGGGCACGCGGATTCTCTGCGACCCCTGCGACCCGGAGACCGGCTATCAGATTCCCACGCTTACCGTGGACGCCGTTACCGTTAGCCACGATCACCACGATCATAACTACTGCGCGGTAGCGGCCGGCACGCCGCCTAAAATATCCACGGAGGGGCCGGTCACGGTGGGGGACATCAAGATCACCGGCTACCCCTGCTGGCATGACGACCAGCATGGCGCGCTTCGCGGGGAAAACATGGTGTACGTGTATGAACTGGAGGATATGCGGGTAGCCCACTTGGGCGACCTTGGAGATATTCCCGATACGGACACGCTTTCCGAGATCGGCAAGCTGGACGTGATGCTGGTGCCCGTGGGCGGGCGCTATACCATCGACTATAAAAAGGCGCTGGAGCTTGCGAACATCCTGCGTCCCTTCGTGCTGGTGCCCATGCATTACAATACGCCGTCTCTAACGTTTGAGTTGGGCGATCTGTCCCCGCTTCTGAAGAACGCCAAGGATTGCAGCATCCACCGCTTGAACGAGAACGAATGCACGCTCACGAAAAAATCCCTGGGCGATGACCGCATCGTGGTGCTGGATTACCGAAAGTAATACCGGCGGGTTTTGCGCTGTACGGAATCGCTTTTTAACCGGGGCGGTTCCGTTTTTATTCCCCGGACTTCCCTTTTCCTGCGTGATCGATTGACAAATCTACATAAAACGGGGTATCATAACAATAATGCAATAGAAGGGGCAAAGATACGCCCTTTCAGGCGATGACGGAAAGAGTACCCGGAAGGAACGCATACAGAGAGCCGTGCGGGGCGAATGCCCACGGTGGAAGCACGGCGGCGGGGCGTTCGGGGAACATGGCTCCCGAGCAGCTTATGGCGAACCGCTGTTCCATTCGCAGCGCTTAGCTAAAGCGGGACGCGCCCGATACAGCGCGAACTTATGCGCCCCTGCCCGGCAGGGGGAAGTAGGGTGGTTGCACACGAGAATACTCTCACCGTGTCCCTTCGGGGCGCGGTGTTTTTTGTTCCCCGCCAGGGGAAACCAACCATCGAGAAAACCGCAAGGAGGAATGTACCACTATGGAGAAACCAACGTTTTACATCAGCACACCCATTTATTATCCCAGCGACAACCTGCACATCGGCCACGCCTACTGCACCGTGGCGGCGGACGCGATTGCCCGCTATAAGCGGCAGACGGGCTATGATGTGTACTTTTTGACCGGCTCGGACGAGCACGGCCAGAAGATCGAGCGCAAAGCCAAGCAAACCGGCGAAACGCCCCAGCAGTATGTGGATCGCATCGTGGACGGCTTTAAGGAGCTTTGGAAGCTGCTGGACATCTCTAACGACGGGTTTGTACGCACCACGGACGATTACCACGTAAAGGCCGTACAAAAGATATTCGAAAAGCTCTATAACCAAGGGGATATCTATAAATCCTCCTACACGGGGCATTACTGCACGCCCTGCGAGAGCTTTTGGCTG
>CAYZAW010000041.1:0-19661 GCA_964476505.1 uncultured Oscillospiraceae bacterium
GTGCGCTCAAATTTTGCCTTTGCCATTACAGTTTCCTCCTTATTGTTGTTCTTGTACCCGCGCACATGGACTGATAACGGCGTCGGGCTTGAAACTTACTATCATTTCTGGAGCGGGTGATGGGAATCGAACCCACGTAGCCAGCTTGGGAAGCTGGAGCTCTGCCATTGAGCTACACCCGCGCACCTGACGATAGCCACTATATTTTAAAGCTACCATGCCGCTTTGTCAATAGTTTACACGTTCTGATCGCGTCTTTGTGCGCCCGTTATGCGCCCTAGCAGCATCCAATATGGCTGCCTCTTTTCATTTATTGCGCCTTTGTGCTATGATATACGCCTATTACAGCAAGCAATGCGGGGAGCGGCATATGAAAAAGATCGCTATGTTTTCCATGGGAACCAGGGGCGATATCCAGCCCTATATTTTTCTGGCGCAGGCGCTTCAGGAAAGAGGCTGTGCGGTAACACTGGGAACACACCCCTGCTGGAGGGCGCTTGTGGAGAGCGCCGGGGTATCGTTTACGCCCATAGGGCCGGATATCGATATCGAAAAGGAAGCCGCCGTGATCCGCGGAAAAACGAAAAACCCCGCCATCAGCGTACTGAAAACGATGAACTTTGTGTTTCGCATCATCCAAGGCTCCTCAAAAGAGATCTACGAAGCCTGCGCCGGGCAGGACTTGATCGTTGCCGGGCATAGCATGATGGGCGTTACGGAGGCGGAGGTGCTGCACATCCCCACCGTAAACGTGGTGCTGCAAACGGAAATGATCCCCCAAATAGGCAAGCCGCAAACGGCAGCGGAAAAGATGATCGGCAAGCTGATTGCCAAGCAGGCGGCAAAGCCCTTCAACAAAATACGCAAGCTGTACGGTCTGCCCCCTGTTGCGGATATGGGGGTGCTGACATCCGGCAACTTAACGCTCATTCCCATCAGCGAGCATGTGCTGGAGCGCAACCCTTACTGGGGGCAACAGTATGTGCTTTGCGGGTATTGGTACCGGGAGGAGGCCGCCTATCTGCCGGACGAACGGCTGCAGGCCTTCCTGCAAGCCGGAAGCAAGCCCATCATATTGGCGCTGGGTGCTATGTCCTTTGAAGATCAGGCGGATGAAAAAAAGCTGGATGCATTTGTGAAAGCCTTTGAAGAAACGGGAGAGCGGGCGATCATACAGGGCTTTCATAAAACCCTGCAAACATACCGGCTGCCCGATACCATGCTTGCGGTAGGCTCCATCCCGCACAGCTACCTGTTCCGGCAGGGCAAGCTGGTGATCCATCACTGCGGGTTCGGCACCGCCTCCGCCTCCCTGATCTACGGAATCCCCTCCATCCCCGTGCCGCACGTGCTGGATCAGTTTGGCTTTGCCAATACGTTAAAAAACCTTGGCGTGGCCTGCGATCCCATCAAGGGCAACGGGCTGACCAAGGCGGACGTGGTACGCGCCATCCAAACGATGAACGCCACCTATGCCGAAAAGCATGCAAAGGTACAGGCAATATCCCGTCAGCTTCTGGCAGAAAACGGCCTGCAAAAGGCAGCGGATCTCATTCTTGGCGAAACACAGCATATAAAATAGAAGCAACTGATTTTAACACAAAGGGCTGCCCGTATTTTCTAGAGCAGCCCTTTCCTTACGCTTTTCCGTAATAGCGGTACTGTACCTCCCGCACAGCGCGCCCGCCGATGGTATCCTCCTGATACGCGTCCCACGGCGTAAACCCAAATGCCTCATAAAAGCGGCGCGCCCGGGTGTTTTCCTCCAACACCCACAGGCAAACGTTTGTAAATCCCATTTCCTTAAGCCCCTGCACCGCCGCCTGTAGCAATGGCTTGCCGTATCCCTTGCCCATATAGTCCGGCAAAAGATAAATGGAAACCACTTCTCCAAAGCCCTCCGTGTGTTCCCAACGGGACTTGCAAAAGCTGGACGTTCCAACGATCGTATCATGCTCCAACAGCACCAGCGTTCGCTTGCCCCCGTCCTCCAGATGCGCCGCCCAGCTTCCCTTAGAAATACCGGCAAGGTATGCGTCCGGAATGATTCCCCGGTAGGCATGTTTCCAGCTTTCCTCATATACGCGGCTGATCGCCAGCCGGTCGTCCTGCTCGTTTAAATATCGGATATCCATGTATTCTCCCGTTACAGCCGCCCATAGGCCAGTTATCTTCCTTACGCCTTCTTTTTTTGCCGGTACAACACATACCCGCCGCAAATGAGATAGAACGCTACAACCGCAATGCCCAGCGGCATTTCAATATGTATCACCTGCCCGGTGTCCACCGTGCTCATATACATCAGGTATAGCCCCGGCAGCATGCCTAAAAAGCCGCCCCAGAACATCCCCTTTGCCAATAGGATGCCGCTTGTTGCAAACAGCCCGATCCACACAAATACCATTGGCGATATCGGCCCCGCATTCAGCGATGCAAGCCAAGCGTACAGTACCGTGAACAATATTGCGGGTGTAAAGTATACGATCTTTCCCATGGATGCCCTCCCTATGCTGCAATCAACGTTACCATGGTATCACAGGTGCGTAGGGTTTTAAAAGAGAGGTTTTTACCGCGCCGGTTCCTGCCGCGCAAAATGCCGCCCAAAGCATGGAAACTGGCGCTTCTTTCGTGTATACTTAACTATATCGTTACGCAACTAAAGGAGGCGCTTTATGTACACACCCTCCGGTACCTGCTGCCACGGCTTCGATCGGCAACGCTTTTCCCTATGCCCATACTGCAACCCGCCGGCATATGAACAGATCGCAAGCAGCCCCATTGCCTCCATCGGTTTATACGCAGGCATGATTTCAGGGGATTTTGCGCAGGTGCAATATGCAAATGGACGGCTTTATTACGAATGCGGCGGCAGGTGCACGCGCCCGCAAAAGAAAAGCATTCCCATCAGCCGCAAAGCATTTGACGCATTATCAAGGCAGATTCTTGCCTGCCATATCGAACGCTGGCCTTCTTACGATAGCCTGCCGCCCTGTGGCATGTCGCTTCCCGCAGTCGAACTGACCTTTCAAAACGGCGCGGCGCTCTACTGGTGCAACCGGGAGATCCCCGATGCTGCGGCTTGGGCGTTGGTGGAAAGCATGCTAGGCGAAGCGCTTGGCATAAGCTTTCGTTTACAGGCGTGAGCTGATTGCACTACGCTAAGCTTTCCTCACGCTTTAATAAGTTAACCATGCAAAACGGAGGAACCGATATGAAACGCATACTCTCGTTTACCCTCGCATTCGTTTTGATGTTCTCTCTTGCCGCGTGTTCCACGCCCGTAAGCGAGCCGGATGTACCTTCCAAGGCGGACGATACGCCCGTACCGGAAATTCCCGCCCCACGCCCCATCACCTCCGAGCAGTATTTTCGGCATATTGCCGAGGGGGAGCGTGTTTCCTGCGAGGAGAACAAATACTCCAACACAACCAATGAAGGTATATTTGTTATTCCCGACAGCTATGTGGACGGTACGCCCTATTCCTTTGGCGGCCTTGTGTTCGACCCTGCCATGCTTACAGGGGCAAGCGTTGCCGTGCGAAAAGCTGGCAGCGATGCGCCGGGCAGCGGCTACACATCATACGAATGGCAGTTTACGCCCCTTAAAACGGGCGAAACGGAAATCATGCTGATTACCGATAACCTATCCGACGATACGCAGGAGTGCCGCGTATTCCACATTACCGTTATCACGTTGAACGACAAGCTGCGCTGTACGCTCAACTGGTATGAAGACGGTATCATGGGTACGCATTACGAGCTTTGCCCGCTGGACGAAATCCCGTCCGATCATTCGTAATGCGGCAGAGCCTGCGGTTTACGAATCCGGTTTGGCATAGCCCCTACATCATGTGTTTTTCAAGCGGCATTATTATTTCATAATCCACCGTCAGCGGAATTGAATATATTGGCATTTGCTGTTAAACTGTAAGGATAAATAATCGGCTTAAACAGGAGGAGCGGAAGGCTTCTTCTCCCCTTGTGCGGCGCGGTTGAACGGAATTTCCGGCGGAGGTGAAACGAATGCTGTTTTCGCGGCGGGCGGCGGCAAAAAAGCCTGCGCCATCCGTTCCCTTGCGTGAGGGCGCACCGCCCTATGCACCGCTTTTAACATGCAGTGTGCAGGGGATAGGTGCACGCAGCGAGCAGCAGGATGCCTTTGCCATATCCTCCTTGGAGCAATACGCCCGGCAGGGCTTTTTAGCGATTCTGTGCGACGGCATGGGCGGTATGGCTTACGGGCGGGATATCGCCCAAATGGCCGCAAAGGGCTTGTTACAGCAGCTGCCGGCTCTAGCCGAACGCTTGCCGCATTCTATGTATGAGGCGGCAGAGGCGGTCAACAAAACGGTGTACAACGCCTATCGCGGTGTTGGCGGCACCACGTTGGTGCTTGCCTATATCCAGCAAAACCGGCTGTGGTTTTTGACCGCAGGCGACAGCGACCTGATGCTGTTTCGGGACGGCAGGCTGTATGCCGTGAACCGCAGGCAGGAATACCGCTACGAGCTGTACCGGCGGGTGCTTCGGGGCGAAGGCTCCATGGGCGCGATATATGCCAACCCGCAGGCAGGCTCCATCACCCAGTTTCTTGGCAGCGCGTCTTTACAATGCGACGGCGCACACCGCCCCTTAAAGCTCTGTAAAAAAGACAAGCTGCTGCTTTGCTCGGACGGCGTTAGCGACACGCTTTCCTTCGCGGAGCTGGAAAGCGCCATGGGGCTCCCACTTCCGGAGGCTGTAAAGGCGCTGGAAGGGCAAATACATGCCGCCAATCGGCCCGATCAGGATAACTATACGGCAATCCTTATCCAGTATTTAGGAGCGCCGGAGCACATATCATAACGGAGGGAACGGAACATGAACGGTAATAAACGCAAGTATGCGGCTCTTGGCTTGGGCGTTGTGTTCTTGGTATGCCTTGCCTTAACCGTCTTGGGCGCAAAAGACAGCGGCGGCATAGCTCCCGTTGACGCACGGGATTCCATCGTTTGGATACTCAGCCAAGTGCAGGCAAGCGACGGCTCTGCGGCAGCGTCCTCGGGCACCGGTTGGGCCATTGGCGCGCCGGGAGAGCCGGTGCAGTACATTGTAACAAACGGGCATGTGGTGGAATACGGCTATGCCTATCCCAAAGCCGACCCCTCCACCTTCTCCGGCGAGGTAGACGTGGTATTTTCCCAAGCGGAAAACGACTTTGTGGTGGCGCAGGTGGTGTACTACTCCCCGTCTGACGAGAAGGACATCGCCATACTGCGGCTGCCCAGCCCCACAGAAAAGCGAAACGCGCTGGTGCTGCGCCCCTCGGAGGATGTAGCCGTGGGCGAAACCGTGTATGCGCTGGGCTATCCGGGCGTGGCCTCGGATATGCAGTCCTACACCCGCTACGACCCAACGGACGTGACCGTAACGCGAGGCATCATCAGCAAGCGCGCCGCCATTTCCGGCGTGGCGTATGAAGCCTTCCAGATGGACGTATACATCAACCACGGCAATTCCGGCGGCCCGCTTGTGGACGAAAACGGCTTTGCCATCGGTATCAATACGCTGGGCAATTACGATGCGACCAGCGGCCAGATGACGGACATGAACTACGCCATCATCATGGATGAGCTAATCAAGATCCTGAACACGGAGCAGATCTCCTACACGCTGAAGGGGGATAACTCCTGGAAGGTGTATGCCTTCGGCGGCGCGGCAGCCATCGCCCTCATCGGCGCAATTCTGCTGTTCGTCAGCGCAGGAAAGGCCGCGCCCAAGGCCGCGGCGGCAGGGCAGCTTTACGCCGGTGCATCTGCTGCGGCGGGAAGCATGCCGCCTGTGCAGCAGGCAAAAGCGCCCGTGCTTATAGGCTTACAGGGCGCATACGCAGGCAGGCGCTTTACCGTTGGCGCGGGGCTTACACTGGGCCGAGACCCTGCCAGCTGCCAAGTGGTGTTTGCGCCCGGTACGCCGGGTGTCAGCTCCAAGCATTGCTCCGTTTGGTACAACAACGGTACGTTCATGCTGCAAGACAACGGTTCTTCCTACGGCACGTTTACGGCAAACGGGCAAAAGCTGACCCCCAACATGCCCGTTGCACTGCGCCCGGGAGACAGCTTCTCCTTGGCGGACGGCGCAAACCGTTTCCAAGTGGCAGAGGAGTAACGCATGGCAGCGTTCGCCAGCTATACCCATCCCGGCAGACACAGCCGGAATTTCGATTTTTTACAGCAGGGAACAAAAAACGGCACGCTGTATGCCCTGCTGTGCGACGGTATGAACCACACGCCGGGAAGCGATACCGTTGCGCAAGCGTGTATCAACGCAGCGTTTCCCGCCTTGCTTGCGGGCGCGGCTCCGGAAGCTGCGCTGCAGGCCGGGCAGGATGCCGTTCTTCGCTATAAAGCGCAAACGCCCGCCGCAAAGTGCGGCTGTACCACTGCCGCTGCGCTTGTGTGCAGCAACAGTCATTGCCGCTTTGCCACCGTTGGCGATACGCGGGTATATGTGTTTTTGCAAGATGCGCTTTCCTATGTAAGCGAGGATGATTCTAAGGCATACGAGGCTTACCGGGCGCGGCGCATCTGCTACGAGGATATCCGACTATCACCGGAGCGCACGCAGTTGACTGCCTGCATCGGGGATACAAAGCCCATCGTTCCCCATACGGGCGAAGCGGCGCTTCAACCGGGGGATGCGGTGCTTCTTTGTACGGATGGCTTCTGGCAATATCTTTACGAAACGGAGCTGCAGCTGGATCTTATCAAATTCCGGCATGCCTCGGACTGGCTGGATACACTGCTGCTGCGTTTCACTGCCCGTTCCATGCTGGACGGCGATAATTTTACGGCGCTTACCTTTATGGCACAGGCTGAAAATGAGTAGGAGGCAAAACATGTTGCATAGATGGTCGCGCATCTTAGCGCTGACGCTGGCGGCGGCGCTGCTGTTGGGCGCTTGCGCCAAACCGGCGGTACAGGCCGATCCCGAAGCAGAGAACACCCAAACGCCCGTTCCCGATGCCGTAACGCCCAGCCCAAAAGACGACCTGCTGTCGGACTCCATGATCGACGATCTGTTAAACAGCACGCCCGCGCCTGCGGAGCAGCCCACGCCCACCCCGACCCCCGCGCCCACGCCGGAGCCCGCTCCCGTGCAAGCCTTGCGGGGCAACACCACCGGCAATATCGTTAACGACGGCGAGGCGGCGTTCGACGGGGATAACCTTGTTGTGTTCCAAACGCTGGACGCGCGTTTTGCCAACCTGTACAAGGGCTATTTGTATTATGTAAACATGAAGGCGGGCGGCAAGATCTACCGCCAGCCGCTTACCGGCGCAGATGCGGAATGCATCGGTAACGCCACGGACGTTGCCTACCTAAACGTAGTGGACGATCTCGTTTTCTACCGCAGTACGGATGATAAGTATTCTGTACACCGTATGGAGTTAGACGGCAGCAACGATCAACGGCTGTCCGCCATGCGCGCCTCAAGGCTTGCCGCCGTGGACGGCTGGCTGTATTATGCCAACTGGGACGAGGGCACCGAGGGACTTTGGCGCATGGATTACAACGGCGGGGCGCAGACCTGCCTTTATGCGGGCGACGTGCCGCTGTTTATCAACGTATCCGGCGGCTTGGTGTACTGGGTATCCAACGAAAACGAAAGCTGCCTTGCCGTAACCGATCCCAATACGGGTGAAACGCACATGGCAAAATCCGTTAAGCATGTATCCTCGTTAAACGTGTACGGCGATACCATGTATTTCTATATCGAGGACGGCGAAACCTACGGCTTGTATTCGGCAGATACCGATATGACGGAGCTATACATGTTATATGAAGCCAAGGGCTTGTATAACATCAACATTGCGGACGGCAATATTTATTTTCGCGGCGGCGGCGATACCAAGAGCACAGCGGACGATATTTTATACCGCTGCGACCTGTACGGCAACAACGTGTTTGAAGTTTCTGAATAACAAGGAGGCATGGGAGTGGATTATCAAAAGCTTTGTTTCGGCTGTTTTACGGAGCAGGAAAACGGTTCCCCTTGCCCCAACTGCGGCTTTGACCCGGAGCGCGAGCCCCAACCGCTGCTGGCGTTGCCTTTAGGCACCGTATTGAACGGCAGGTACCTTACAGGCAAGGTGCTTGGCATGGGTGGCTTTGGCGTAACCTATTTAGGCTTTGACCTGGTGCTGGAGATCAAGGTGGCCATTAAGGAATACCTGCCCGCCGGAATCGCCGCCCGCAATACCGACCGTTATACCATGACGGTGGTTTCGCAAAAGGAAGCCGCAAACTACCGCGCCGGTGCAGAACGTTTTTTAGATGAAGCACGGCTGTTGGCAAAGCTGAAGAACGTGCCCAACATCGTTGGCGTGCAGGATTATTTTGAAGAAAACAACACCGCGTATTTTGTGATGGATTTTGTGGACGGCGAAAGCCTGAAGCATCTGATGGAGGAACGCAACGGCAAGCTTTTGTACGAGGAAGCAAAAACCATTCTTCTTCCCATCATGGAGGCGCTTTCGCAGGTGCACGCGCAAAACCTGCTGCACCGGGACGTAAGCCCGGACAACATCTTCCTTGCCAAGGACGGCTCGCCCCGCCTGCTGGACTTTGGTGCAGCCCGGTTTACCGCCGGAAACGAAAAGAGCCTGTCCGTTATACTCAAGCACGGCTTTGCGCCCATGGAGCAGTACAGCAGCCGCGGCAACCAAGGGCCGTGGACGGATATTTACGCCATGGCGGCAACCTTTTATTACTGCATTACAGGGGTGCTTCCCATGGATTCCATGGATCGCCTGTATGAAGACACCATGCAGCCACCTATCGCCCTTTGCCCAAGCATGCCCCCGTCCGCCAGTGCAGCCTTGATGATGGCGCTTTCCGTCCGTCCCGAGGAACGCTTCCAGAGCATGCGGGCGTTTATCAACGCCCTTTCCGCAACGCAGGCAGACTCCGTGCCGGCAGAAAAGGCCGCTGCCCCCAAGCAATCCGCAAAGCAGCCCATTATGCAAAATGCGGCGCAAACCGCCGCCAAGCCTCCCGTTAAACCGGCAGCCGTTCCAAGCCCCAAGCCGGACTTTTTTGAACGGCTGAAAACCGATAAAAAGCTTCTTGCCGCGGTTTGCGGCGGCGGCGTGCTGCTGGTGGCGCTGGCAGTGGTGCTGCCCCTTACCTTGGGCGGTAAAAAGCCCAACCCGGAGCCTGACAAGCCCGTTATTGCGGACTATACGCCTGTGCCGGAAGCAACCGATGCACCCGTGCAAACGCCGCCGCAGCAGCCCCTGCCGGACGGTGCCTCCATCCATGAGGATACGGTTTTAAATTGCTCCATCATGGTGCCGGAGGGGTATACGCTTCGCGAATACGACAACGGCGGCGGCTCCGTGGAAAAGCCCGGGGAAATCCAAGTGCTGTACCAGCATGTTGTGGACGCTTATCAAACGGTGGTATACGACGCCGCCGATATGGGGCGCTGCATTGAAGATGTTGGGGCAGACTATATCATGAATCTATTGTCCGGCTGCACCAATATCGAGTTACGGGATATGCAAAAGGACGCGCAGGTGGGCGGCCGGGATGCATACATTTACACGCTCACCGGTCACGATACGGAATTAGACTGCGACTGCTCCATGGTACTTGCCGCCGTTGACTCCGATGCGCCGCTGGGCTGCTACCTCATCATCGTCAGTGTTGCCCGCACGCAGGATGCGGACGCGCACAAGGCGCTTCTATCCGAGGGGCTGGACATTTTGGGCTCCTTCAACGTAACAGGCGCGCCCCAGCCGGACGAATACGCCGGCGCTCTTGAGGTGTATTCCGATGCCGCAACAGGCATGCGGTTTGCATATGACCCGTCCGTGATCGCAGGCAGCATAGAGGTCACCGGCGACTCCTCGTTTGCCATCTATCCCGTCGGCGGCAACCGGGAGGATGCGGGAATCCTGTTGATGCGTTCCAGCATGTCCAGCCAGGATGCCTCCCTTCTTGACGCGCTGCACGCATTGGAATCCGCGGTGGAAGAAACCCTTGCGGATAGCGGATTCACACTTAGCTATAACGGCGATCCCTACAATACCTACAACGGGCGGTACGATCATTTGTTCCAGTATGGATCGGGCTCCAACAACCGGGTGTTCAATTTGATCGTGCTGCAGGCAGGCGACGATTACTGGTTCATTATGGCAAACTTTACAAACGACTTTGTGGATCGCTGCGACAGTGCGCTTAGTCAGCTGTTATGGTCGCTGAACATCAATTATTAACAAAAACCCGTTTGCATGCTTAGCGCATAAAAATACCGCCTCGGCTTCGTATTGCCGGGGCGGTTTATGATTGGGCGATTTTTCTTAATAAGTAACCATTTCAAAGCGAGGCTCGGGTATTTGGCTTCTTAGGCGTATCGCCAACCCTTCGTCAATGAACACACGTTTTAGCGTGGGGATTTTAGCAAGGGGCGTAAAATCCTGTACCGGCGCATAGGCGCATTCAAACCCGTCCAGATGCTTTAGCGCCAAGATGGGGGAAATGTCGCTGATGTTTGTGGATACGATGCATAAATAGGCCAACGCTTGAAAGCGCTCCACGCCATCTAACGAGGTCAAGCCCCGGCAATCCGTTAAATCCAGCGATTCCAGCCGGTTGAGCGCATACAGCGGGGAGAGCTCGGTCAGATCGCAGTTGATCAGCGTAAGCGTTTTCAACCGTTGCAGGCTGGCGATATACTCCACCAGCGCCGCATCCCCGTCGCTTAAAAACAGGGTGGTCAGCTCCGGGAATTCCTTGAGGCAGGCATAATCCGTTACCCCTGAATGATGGCATACCAAGCTTTCCAGCGGACAACCGATTAACGGCGTAAGATCGGCTACAGAGGTGCACATAAAATTCACGTCCCGCAGGTTCTGTTTCCCGGCAAGCGGCGTGATGTCTTCCACCAGCGTTTTTTGCAGCCATAGCGTGTTAAGCGTATCGCAATTTGTAAGAGGCGAGAGGTCGGTAATGTTATTGCGCTGCAAACTGAGCTTTTCCAGCGGCAGCCCGGAAAGCGCGGAAATATCCGTAAGCCCCTGACAGTCCAGCGCAAGCATACGAAGGTTAGGGAAATACCGCAAGTCGTCTAAGGGCAGCGGCGAGGCAGGCTCCGATAGCTCTTCAAATAAAAACCATTCATCCGCATGATAGGTGTTATGCTCGCTCCAGCTGGTAAATATCCGGTCCTTGCAAAGCAGCAGCACGTCCACATCGGCAAGCTCGGAGGGATACACCGGCTGCTCCGGCAGCCGCCCCAGTGCCTGATGCGCCGCCGCCTCGAACAATTCGCTTTGAAACACCGCAGGCGCTTCCTGCCGGAAGGCCGCCGCGACCGGCCCATACAGCATGACCGCAAGAACCGCCGCCAGCCCGGTACACAAAAGCGCTCCCGGTACCGCTATGGCGGCGCGTAGCCGAAACGCCTCTGCCCAGCGGATATCCCGCAGCAGCGCAGCGGTACTGCGATACCGGCGCTTGGGATCGAAGGCGGTGCTTTTTTTCACGATATGCACCAAGGATTGCGCCAGCATACCGGCGCGGCGCACATCCATCTGGTATTCCCCCGTAACCAAGTAGCACAACAGCGTACCCAGCGCGTAAATATCCGTACGAACGCTGGTCTGCTCGTAACCGAACTGCTCCGGCGCGGCAGTCTGTCGGGTGCCGATGAATTCCGTATCCAGCGCTCTTCCTGCTTGATAGCTGCGGGCGGTTTCAAAGTCGATCAACCGCAGGCTCCCGTCCGGACAGCACACGATGTTTTGCGGCTTGATGTCCCGGTGGATAAGCGGCGGGTTCTTCGCGTGCAGCTTTCCTATCAGCGCCGTAACATCCGCAAGGGTGCGAAGCGCATCCTTTTCGGAAAACACGCCGTTTCGCTCCACCAGCTGCTCCAATGTGTCGCCCTCGATGTATTCGCGAAGCAGGTATGTTGTTCCGTCCTCTGTAAAGCAGTCGTAAGGCTTGGGAAAGCAGGGCAGCCCCGTTTCCGTCAGCCGCCGGTATTCCGATTCCAATATCTGCTGCCGCTGGGAGCTGTCGCACTTTAAAAGCTCCTTTTCCCCGGTGGTGCGGTTTAACAGCACATACACCCGCCGGGTATCCCTGTGCTTTACGCACGAAAGCACCGTAGCGCGCGCTTGGATGCGCTCCGGCAGCGGGTCAGGCGCATATACCTGCGATAGCAGCTCCTCTAAGTTGTGGTTGGATGTGTCGTTCAAAGCAAAGGTGCCTCGTCGATCTGTTGTAAAAAGGAATCCGTTCCCATGCAATCCTGCCCGGTCTTGATGCAGCAAATGATCGCCGCGTCCCGCCGCACCTTAGGGTAAAGCGCACCCACCTGGCCTATCTTTAAAAGCCGCTGGGTCTCGTTCATCGTTAGGTTCAAGGCAAGGGCAATGCGTAAAAGCGCGTCCCGGGAGGGCTTTTTCTCCCCGGCCTTGATTTGATATACATAGGACTTGCTCAAAAGCGTAAGCTGGATAAGCTTGGTATAGCTTGCGTTTTTCTTTTCAAGAAGTGCCGCCAAATGCTCCCGCAGGGATATTTTATCCTCCGATTCCTCTCCGTCGGCCAGCTTCTGAATATACGCCTCCGGATCGGACAGTATCATTTGCATCAGCTTTGTGCTGTTGACGTCCTTCTCCATTTTTGCCATATACATGCCTCGCTTTATGTGGATATAAAAAGTATACCACACGGCGGTACGCTTTGAAAACGCGTTTATCCGCATACGGCGGATACCGAAAGCTCTGTTTTTGCCAAACAACAGCATATAGTGGAAGAAATTTGTGTTTCCATACAATATTTTGTTATTTCTACTTGCAACTGCCGATTCCATGGCCTATAATGAAACTGAGATCATGGGAAGAATGGAGTGGTAAACGAATGGAAAAGATCAAGGTCAGCGTATCAGTGGGCGGCCAGTCTTTCCAGCTCTCCGGTACGGAGGACGAATCGTACATTCGCAGCGTTGCTTCCTATGCGGATGAAAAGGTGCAGGAGATCCAAAAGTTGAACCCGGCGCTTTCTACCAGCGCATGCGTGCTGTTAGCCGCCATCAACATTACGGACGAGCTGTTCAAGCTTCGCCAGCAGTATTCCGAGCTGGATGGGCGCATCTCCGAGCTTCGCAGCATCACCTATCCCGGCACAGCCGTGCGGGATATGGGCCCCAAAGCACCGGTAAAGCATCCCTTCGAGAAGCAAAGCGAAAAAGCCTAGTTGCATCAGCGGAGTTACCTCCGCTTTTTTCTTGTTACTTTATTTTGGTATGAAACGATATAACACGCAGAAAGAAGCGCCCGAGGGGAACGGGCGCTTCTTTCTTCACTAAGGATGGTTGGGGGTATGTCATCGCTTGTTAGCGGAATGACCCTTATGCGGGAATGTACTCGCCGAAGGTGACCTGCAATACCTGCTCGGTTCCATCGCGCTGTATCGTTATCTTTGCCACATCTCCGGCATTATATTCACTGATGGCATCGGAAAGTTCCGCGCCGGTGGTAATTTCGGTATCGTCCACCTTTAAGATCAGGTCGTCCGCCTGAATGCCCGCCACCTCTGCAGCGCTTGCCGCAACCACCTGCGCTACCTGCACGCGGGTTTCCATACTACTCTGCTGCGGGCCACCGTTAAAGCCGAAGAAGCCGAAGAAATCGTCCATAGAGCCGTAATCGGAGCGTCCGTCCACGCCGGGCGTTTGGATCGCAACATTTCTGGTGTATACGCCAAGGTACGCTCTGCCGGAAACATAGCCCAAGTCCATCAAGTCCGCAATTACGCTTTTCGCATCGTTTACGGGGATGGCAAAGCCCAAGCCCTCCGTATAGCTGGAGGCAACCTTGGCGTTTACGATGCCAATGAGCCTGCCGGAAGTGTCGAACATGCCGCCGCCGGAGTTACCGGGGTTGATGGCCGCATCGGTTTGCAGCAACGTCATTTCCTCGCCCTCAATGGTGATGGTTCTGGATAGTGCGCTGACCATACCGCTGGTGGCCGTGCCTCTAAGCTCGCCTAAGGGGTTGCCGATGACCACAACGTCCTCCCCTACCACCAAGCTGTCGGAATCGCCCAATACAGCAGGGGTCAGGTTTTCGGCGTCCACCTTGATGACCGCAAGGTCTGTTTTGGAATCGGAGCCTACCAGCGTTGCGTCGTACTGGGTATCGTCCCAAAGGTGTACGGTAAACTTCTGCGCGCCGGACACCACATGCGCGTTGGTGATGATGTAGCCGTCCGCCGTGATAACGATGCCGCTGCCCGAGGCTACCGAGGTAGAGGTTTGTCCAAAGATATCCACGCTTTGCCCTTCCACATCGATACCGACGATGGAGGGCGCGCATTTTTCAATGATCTGCGCCTTGTTGAACGCGTCCGCGTTGGATGCGGTGGTTGCCGTTACCACGCCCGAGGAGGGTGTTTGCGCCTCCGGTAGATTGTTTGGCGTAGCCGCCTGCTCCTGTATAACAGGTGCCTGCGCCTGTAACTCGGCATTCCTTGCCACGGCCTGATTGGTGATTACCCCGCCTATCGCGCCGCCCGCGAGGGATGTTACCAGCATGCACGCAATGAGCGTCATGACAGATACGGATCGTTTTTGCTTTTTAGAAGCGGCAGAATGCTGCCCCTGCTCTTCTTCATACCAGTTCCTATATTCCATAATGCCGGCCTCCTTTTAAGCCTTTCGCTTTTTGTTGTACTAGTTATACGCAAATTTTTTGTCTTTGCAACCAAATAATTGTATCCCCTTTATGGAGAATGTTGTACAGAATGTGACGGCTCATTCCAAAGGAAACCGCCAGCCCGCGTGTTTTCGGGGGATACCCGATGCTTCCCCCGGAGTTGACGATACGCGTTTTCGGGGCTACAATCACCATATAGAGATACGCTGTGCAAAAGGGCGGGATACTATGCCCTTTTGCGCCTTACTATGTTTTGGACATACTAGAAACAAGCATCACCGTTGAAAGGAGACCGCTATGAGCGAATGTACCCACGATTGCGGCAGCTGCAGCGAAAACTGCGCTTCCCGCAAGGACCCCAACGATTTTCATGAAGACCTGCATGAGGGCTGCCGGGTCAATAAAGTAATCGGCGTGATTTCCGGCAAGGGCGGCGTAGGCAAATCCATGGTCACATCCTTACTGGCCAGCGCCGTACAAAAAGCAGGCCGTCAGGCCGCCGTGTTGGACGCAGACATCACCGGCCCTTCCATACCCAAGGCCTTCGGTATTACAGAAAAGGCCACAGGCGACGGCGAATGCCTGTTCCCCTCTTTTAGCCGCAACGGCGTGCAGATCATGAGCATCAATCTCCTGCTGGAGGACGCGGCAGCGCCCGTGGTTTGGCGCGGCCCTGTGATCTCCGGCACGGTAAAGCAGTTCTGGACGCAGGTGCTTTGGAAGGATGTTGACTATATGTTTGTGGACATGCCGCCGGGAACAGGCGACGTGCCGCTTACCGTATTCCAAAGCCTTCCCTTGGACGGCATCATCGTGGTCACCTCGCCGCAGGAGCTGGTTTCCATGATCGTTAACAAAGCCGTTGCCATGGCGCGTATGATGAACGTGCCGATATTGGGCATTGTAGAAAACATGAGCTATGTTGCCTGCCCGGACTGCGGCCGCCGCATCGAGGTATTTGGCAAAAGCCATGTAAAACAGGTAGCCGAGGATAACGGCCTGCCGCTTTTGGCAGAACTGCCTATGGACCCGGCGCTTGCAGCCGCCTGCGACGAAGGCCGCGTGGAAACCGCGGACGCCGCACCGCTTGCAGGTACCGTACAAATGCTGTTGGAGATGAAGTAACGCATGCGTTTAGATGCAACGCTGCCCACCGTATACACGGCGGAGCATACCATCGTAACCGCAGAGGCCGACCTTTGCGGCAACTGGCGGGCAGAATCCGCGCTGGTTTTGATGCAGGAGTTTGCGGGCGTGCACGCCCATCAATTTGGCTGCGGGCGGCCCGACCTATTAAAGCTGGGCATCGTTTGGATGATTGCGCAGGTACATGTGTCCTTTACCCGCTGGCCCAAGCTGTTTGAGACCGTTCGGGTGACCACATGGCCGGAAGCCACGGCCACCGTGTCCTCCCGCCGTTTCTTCGTGTTTGAGGATGCGTTAGGCAACCAAATAGGCACCGCGGTTTCTCTTTGGATACTGGTGGACGTAAATACCCGCCGCATACTCCCCTTCCCCAAGGTGGACTTGGCCTTCCCCGATACCGGCGCGTTAACGCCGCCTATGGACTCTCCCGCCAAGCTGCGCCTTACCCTTGCGGGCGAACCCACTGTGCACAGCCGTACGCTGTTGTACAGCGATATAGACGTGAACCGGCACCTGAACAACGCCCGTTACGCAGGTTATGTTTGCGACCTGTTCCCGCCGGAGCGCTTTGAAGAAGCGCATTTGTCCGCGCTTGCCATTCGCTACTGCGCGGAAGCCGCTCCCGGCGAAACGCTGGATATGGCGCTCTTGGAGGATGCCTCCGGCGCTTTTGAGGTGCGCGGCACCGCCCGGTCAGACGGACGCATGGTGTTCGAGGCGGCAGGGCAATGGATTCCCAATAAAAATTAGTCACAGGAGGACAACATGCTATGATCGTAATCACCATGGAAAACGGCGGTATCATCAAGGCGGAGCTGGACGCTGCCGCAGCGCCCATCACCGTACAGAACTTTTTAGACTTGGCAAAGTCCGGCTTTTATGACGGCCTGACCTTCCACCGGGTGATTCCCGGCTTTATGATCCAAGGCGGCTGCCCCGAGGGAAACGGCACCGGCGGCCCGGGCCACTACATCAAGGGCGAGTTTTTGGCAAACGGCGTTAATAACCCCATCAAGCACACACGCGGGGTATTATCCATGGCGCGCTCCGGCAATCCAGATTCCGCGGGCTCGCAGTTTTTCATCATGCATGCGGACGCGCCCCATCTGGACGGGCAGTACGCCGCCTTTGGGCATGTAACGGAGGGCATCGAGGTGGTAGACGAGATCGCCGCCGTGAAAACCGACAGACGGGATATGCCTAAAACCCCTGTTCGCATTCGATCCATCACCGTAGTGGAATAGCGCTATCCCATCCATAATCCACCATGCACGCTTTTCACGCCCTCTGCCATACTATGCAGCAAGAGCAGCAAAACGGAGTGTGGACGGATGAGAATTCATTGCATCGCGACGGACGATGTACGCGAGAGCATACTGCTTCGCATGGAACAATGGCTGTGCCGTAACGCACAGCCATTTTCTATCGCAGAAACGAATGACGGTTTTTACGCCGAGTGGCAAAACGCCGCAGAAAGAGAGGCGTTTTTAAAGGCGCTGACACATATGCTGTGCCGGGATCTTCGCTACCCTGTGCTGTTACGCCTTGCCGACCCCTTGCCGCTGTCGCTTTCACTTCGGCGAAAGATTTTGCTGGACGCGGCGCGAAGCACCGCCGTTTACCCGCAGGAGCGAGAGGTGCAAAAGGCGCTTGACCTGTATACGGCAGAAAACAACACGATCCATTTGGAAGGATTTTTGCGTTTTCGTTTACAACCCTTGTACGCATTTTGGAGGGACGCGGTCGAAAAGGCGGCGGAGGCCGTATATGTAAGAAGGGCGTACATCGAGCTGATGACGCTTTTACGCGCCTTTGTAAGCATCACGCCGCCGCGCACCGGAAAGGTGACGCTGCTGTTCCACACAAACGGAGGCTGCACCATTACCGATGCCAACCAAAGCCGGTTGGACTGCCCACCGGAAAAGCGGGAACGGCTGCTGTCGCTGTTGATCGGCCTTGCCCCGCGTTCGCTTTTTGTATACGCCCTTTCCGGGCAGGAGGACACAGTGCTTTTAGAAGCACTTGGGCGTGTTTTTGCGGGAAAGATACGGTTTTTCCATTGTTGACAGGGGTTTTTTTCGGGTATATAATGCGCTTGTATGCGAGGATGTGGGGACAGTACCACAGGCAAACGCACCAAAGAGAAAAAGCGCCACGGCTGAAAGCGCTTTTGTGCAGGCCTCTTGGGAAACACCACCCTGCGGAGCATAGCGCATGGCTGCGATAGAGGCTAAAAATGAGAACCAATTAGGGTGGAACCGCGGGAATTATCTCGCCCCTTGCAAACCAAAGCAGGGGGCGTTTTTTTGCCCCCATATCAAATTCGATAGGAGGAACATTGTATGAACATCACATTCCCCGACGGAAGCTGCAAAGAATATCAGGATGGCATGACGGCGTTGGACATCGCCAATGCCATCAGCCCTCGGCTTGCCAAGGCCACACTGGTATGCGAGCTGGACGGCGAGCGCGCGGACGCTTTTCGCCCTATCACGGGCGACCACAGCTTAAAGCTGTTAACTTGGGACGATGAGGACGGCCGCTGGGGCTTTCGGCATACCGCTTCCCATATCTTGGCGCAAGCAGTCAAGCGACTGTACCCCAACGTAACGCTTGCCATCGGCCCCGCCATCGAAAACGGCTTTTATTACGACTTCGACACGCCCGAGCCCTTCACGCCGGACGATCTGGCGAAGATCGAAAAAGAAATGGAAAAGATCGAGAAGGAGAACCTCACCCTTGAGCGCTTTGAGCTGCCCCGGGCAGAGGCCATCCGTTACATGCAGGAGAAAAACGAGCCGTATAAAGTAGAGCTGATTCAAGACCTGCCGGAGGACGCGATCATCAGCTTTTATAAGCAGGGAGACTTTGTTGACCTGTGCGCAGGCCCGCACGTTGCCTCCACTGCCAAGGTGAAAAACTGCAAGCTGATGAGCGTTGCGGGCGCGTATTGGCGCGGCAGCGAAAAGAACAAAATGCTTCAGCGCATATACGGCACGGCGTTCGAGAAGAAGGCCGATCTGGACGAGTACCTGTTCCGCATGGAGGAGGCAAAAAAGCGCGACCACCGCAAGCTGGGCCGTGAGCTTGGGCTGTTCGCCCTGCGTGACGAAGCGCCCGGCATGCCGTTCTTCCTGCCGAAAGGCATGGTACTCAGAAACACCCTCATCGACTACTGGCATGAGGTACATAAAAAGTGGGATTACCTAGAGATCTCCACGCCCCAGATCATGCGGCGCTCTCTTTGGGAGACCTCCGGCCACTGGGATCATTATAAAGACGATATGTACACCACCGTTATCGACGATGAGGATTTTGCCATCAAGCCCATGAACTGCCCGGGCAGCATTCTGGTTTATTCGCTTGACGCGCACTCCTATAAGGAGCTGCCGCTTCGCTACGGAGAGCTGGGCAAGGTGCATAGAAACGAGCTTTCCGGCGCGCTGCACGGCCTGTTCCGGGTGCGCTGCTTCACGCAGGACGATGCGCATATCCTGCTTGCCAAGGAGCAGATCAAGGACGAGGTCATCCGCATCTCCCAGCTGTTTGACGAGGTGTATTCTCTGTTCGGCCTGCCCTACACCATAGAGCTTTCCACCATGCCGGAGGATCATATCGGCGACGAGGCCGATTGGGACATCGCTACCGGCGCGCTGGCGGACGCCATTACGAGCATCGGCAAGGAATACATCGTAAACCCCGGCGATGGCGCGTTCTACGGCCCCAAGCTGGACTTCCACATTCGCGACTCTCTTGGGCGCACATGGCAGTGCGGCACCATTCAGCTGGACTATCAGCTTCCCGG
>CAYZAW010000042.1:0-19086 GCA_964476505.1 uncultured Oscillospiraceae bacterium
CATACATGTACCTCTGCTTTTTTGTTTGCAATAAACATACGCCTGCTTCAATGGTCGTGTTCCTTTTTCGTTGTTTTTGTTCTTTGCTTGGGCAAGCATGCTTATGCTGTTACCCTACGGTAATTTGAAAACGGCAGTTAGCCGCGCCGCTTAATATGGTTTCTTCCCGCTGCACGGTCACGCGCTTCTCCGGCGCAAGGCGCTCCATGATGTAAACGATGCTTTGGCGGGAGCATTCGCATAAGCGGGGCGACGTGATTCCTGCGTGGGTGTAAAGATCGCAAGTGCAGCGCGTAAACACCAACTGATACTTGCGTCCCTGTTCGATAACGCTGCCGTCCACCGCCGAGACCTCATGCAGCCGCGAGAAAAACACGTCCAAGCTCCCGCCGCATTCTTGGAACAGTTTTTGATACAGCTCCTCAAACGCACTTTTTGCGCACTGCTTGGCGCAGGGGCGAAACAAACGACTGCATTCTTCTTCGGTCATATCGCATAAGCCGGTATTGAATTGGCGAAACCATGCTTCGAAAAAGGGGATGCGCTCCTGTAAACCTTCGGACATGGGAATTCCTCCGTACATATCGTTTGTGCTTCTATTTTACTTTTGTGAAACGCCGTTTACAACACCGGCGTTGTTTTACAAGCTGCGTTTTTAGTTCATACCTATCACGCCTGCCTGTGTTTACATGCCACAACTTACTGTGCTAGAATTTACATAGTGCAATGTGGGAGGTATAAACATGGCAGTTTCCACAGCGGAGTTGATCAAAAACATACAGATATCCGTTGATATGCATGCTGTTTCCCGTGAGAACGAGAACGCTTTTTTCAACATCAGCGGACACACATACCTAAACCAACTGCTCACGGAAAAGGGCAAGGCGCTGCCGGAGATAGCCGTACTGTCCGAGTTGGACGCTTCCTATTGCTACCGTATTTTTTCCGGCGGGCGTACCCCCAGCCGCAACGGCCTGCTTCGCATCGCGTTAGCCATGGAGCTTACCTTTGATGAAACACAGCAGGTGCTTCGCCTGTACCATATGGCGCGGCTAGACCCCCGCTGTTATAGGGATGCGATACTTGTGTTCGCAATTTCCAAGGGCTACGGGCTGCCGCAAACGACAGAACTGCTGGCGGAGCTGGGAGAAGAAGCGCTATGACGCCAAAGGACGAATTCCTGTCTCAAAGCCAACAGCAAAACGATAAAATTACATTTGCGCTGCATGCCAACGGGCACGTTTCCCATATCGTAAAACGGGTGGACGCAAGCCTGTACGATGTGTTTTTGCGTCTGCAAGGCATGCGCTGTACAAGCTTGCCGGTAATATTTGACCTTATTTTGCAGGCGGATTGCTTGGAGGTGCATGAGGAATACATCCGGGGGCGGACGGTGGAAAGCATCCAAGAGGAGCAGGGCACGCTTCACGACGACGTGCTGCTTGCTATTGCCTTGGATGTTTGCCGGGCGCTTGTATGCATCCATGCCGCAAACCCGCCCATCGTGCATAGGGATATCAAGCCGCAAAACATATTGGAACGGGATAGCGGCGGCTATGTGCTGATCGATTTTGACGCTGCCCGCATTTACCGGGAGGATGCCGAAGCAGATACCAAATGCATCGCCACGGTGGGGTATGCGGCTCCCGAGCAATACGGCCTATCCCAAACGGATGTGCGAAGCGACCTGTTCTCCTTGGGCGTGACGCTGTACGAATTAAAGACCGGCGAGGCGTATCATGTGGGCGCAACCTCGGGCGGAAAGCTTGGGCGAATCATTGCCAAGTGTACCGCGTTTGAGCCCAATAAACGTTTTTCCTCTGCCAAGCAGCTGTTGAAGCATTTGGAAGCCCTGCTGCCGGAAACCCGCCGAAAACGTAGGCAAAAGCGCAGTGTTATAACAGCAGTTGCCTGTGTACTTGCCGCCCTTGTGTTTGCCGCCGGTTGGTTGGGCGGACGAAACAGCGCCCTTCACACACTGGCCCAACACGCTAAAATACCCGTTAGTGCCCAGGCAGAGCCGCCCGCAGGCAGCGATGGCGGGGCTATCCCTGTGGAAACGGGCCCTGCCTGTACCTGCCAGTTTCTAAGCGCCACGCTACTCCCCAGTGATGGGCTTGTGCTGCCCTTTACCGGAGCCGCCATACAAACACAGCTTGTATTGGAGGATGTTGTATTTGACCAAAAGCCCTGCAATGCCATCTCGCATATCGGCACGGCAACTTTGGCGGGCTGTCAAATACAAAACATGAGCATGGGCGGCAGCGCCACCATTACCGAGGACGGGCTGCTGACCATCACAGCCGAAGGCGCGTATATTGTGGATGCCTTGGTACGGTACGGGGAGGAATTGGACGGCCCGGTGGAGTGTGCGGTCATTGCCGTTTCGAAACCGGAAGCGTATCAACAATGCGCTTGCGTTATCAACCGCGAACAAACCAAGCCCGTTTTTCCGTACAGCAATGCCCTGCCGGAGGACGGCAGCCTTCTGTATTTAGATATGGCATACGCACCCGTGTATGACAGCAGGCTTTGCACCGCAGCGGCGCATAAAACCATGTGGCAGTTGCAGGGCTACATCGAATCCGCCCCGGAGGGCGCAAACTGCGGCGTTACCGAGGACAATCGGTTTTATACGGATACGCCGGGTATTTACGAGCTGCGCATGCCTATTGTTTTTAACGGGGAACACATCCTCTATGGCTGCCAAATGGAAGTGACAGGAACAAAAGGCGGCGCGTAACCGCCGGATCAATGATATTACAAACAGCCCGGTTTTAAACTTCCGGGCTGTTTTTGTGCTGCATCGCACGGTAAAAACTGTCTGCCAGACCACGACTTTTATAGGGGAATTGTATATAGTAATCATTGGAAAATACTGTGCTTTTATAAAGTAACTGTTTACGGAGGAATCGTACTATGAAACGGATGCTTGCCATACTGCTTACCGCTTTACTGCTTACCGCGCTGCTGCCGGCAACAGCGTTTGCGGAAACAACAAATTATGTGGATAGCGGCAGAGTTACGCTGCCAAACCCCGGCAGGCTGCTCATGGAGTTGGGGCAAAACACCCAAGCTGCACCGCTGCATAAAGTAAGCGTGTATGATATCGGCAGTATCTTTATGGATACTGGCACTAGCAAGCGTGTCGTTGAACTGTGCGTTTCACTCCCAAGTATTGCAAATGCAGACAGCATTACAGGCTTTAACACTGAAAACATCTACACCAATACCAACACCGGAAACAAATTCGCGTCGTTCGAATTCGCCTTTACGGATGCTGAACTGGAAGCGGAGGCCATCACGGGCAGCCGCAAAATCGATTGGAAAGACGCAAGCGGCGCCGTACTTTATACGGAATATTTGAATTACGAGATTTGGCTGGATACAAGCGGCGGATTTTCCGGCGTATCCAGAGTGCCAAAAAGCCGCGTAACTGTTTCCGTAAACGATGCGTTGACCTCCAACGCCGACGGAAAGAACGTTACATGGGCTTTTAAAGACGACAAGCTGGTATTCACCATAGGCGATATCCCCGCAGAGCGCTGGCAGCGCGCCTATGCGGAGTTGGGCAGCGGCGCGACCGTGATTCTTGCCGATATTAGAATTGCAGCACCAAGTGCTGATTGCAAGTATGTGAAAGACATACAGGGCAATATGAATTACGCTGCATTTCAAAACAATATGAATGATAAAAATAATTTCCGCAGCTACGATGACAATCAAAAAAGTGGAAACGGTATCGATTTTGCACAGGTGGTTGCGCTGCCGGAGGGGCGTTATCAAATCATTCCTTCGGCAGGTACCCGCAACCGGTATATAGGCTGGCGAAAGCAGGGAGACGGTAGCAACGTAGGAGATCTTGAACAAACGGAAATGCTGGAAATGGAGATCAAGGTGGCATCCGGTGTGGAGCCTGCCACCATCAAAAGTCCGTTTTCCGCCATCCCAAGCAGCCGCATCGTAATTGATAGCACCGATTTCATTACCGGCTTTACCGGTTCCTACGACGAGCAAACCAAAACGGTAAAATACCTCTTTACGAACGGCTTAGAAAGCATAAAAGCCGCATGCGCAGGTCAAAGCAAATCAACGCGCACAAGGATATATGCTCCAAACGCCAACGTTGACTCTTGCAAAATGGGCAATTACTCGCTTAGTTTAAAATCCGATGTAAACGGAAAGTATATAGAGTTCTCAAGAACGTATATCGATCACGGCGAACCCAAAACCATGCAGGAGGCTGTTTCCCTGCTATGGAAGGATAACGCAGGCAACGAAACCATAGAAGGGTTTACCTACTCTGTTGCATTCCAAGACGAAGTGCTTTGGCCGGACGGTACTTGGAAGAAGATGCCCGCGCCCACCCAAGACCGGCCTATGGGTATCGCCATTGGGCAAAATACCGTGGGAACGCTGGGGGCTGATCCCAACTCTTATACCAACATCCTTGGCAGCGGTTTAAATGTAAGCATCGCAAACGGCAAGATCGTTTCCTCCATTCCAAGCGGAACCACGCCCGATATCCCGGCTATATTGCATGCGGAGCTGATGATCAACGGCCCCACCGGCGCTGTGGCGTACAAAATGAACAGCTCCGGCGGCACAGGCGGCATTGGCTATAATACAAGCCGTGCCAATGAGCAGGATGCCATGATCAACCAAAGCACCGTTTTTAGAAGCAACCAGATCCGTCGGCCTTTGCACAAATGCCGTTCCTTTACCGTAGGCGGCATCACCTTATGGTACGCAGCAGACTTGGGCTCTGCGGACGTGGTGATCATCGACTGGTATAAGCACAAAGAAGGCACGGATGATGATTTGGAGCTTTTAGAACGAGAATACTTCACCTTCTCCATGGAACCGTTTTACCAGCAAACCAAAACAGCGGTGGCAAGCAGCGAGGAGGCAATTGTAGCCGGAGATAAGCCCGTCATGACGGCAGCAGGGGTAACCTCAGGCAACTTGGTATGCACAACCTACCCGCAGGAAGGTCGTTCGGACGCGCGGTATTTTGAACTGACCTTCGAGGGCGCACAGCAAACTATCGAGGGGGAAGATCGCGTGATATATCTGCCCTACTCCTTTATAAAAGAAGGGCTTACCTATGAACAGGCGGTGGGGATGACCTTTACCATCGATCACTATGAGGAGGATATGGTCACCTTAAAAGAACGGCTCACCGGTACCGCTACCCCCAAGGGCGTGCGCTTTGTGGTAGGCTCCTTTAGCCCCTTTGTGGTGCAATGGCAAAGCCCGCAGCCCGCAAGCTCCGGAAGCTCCGGAAGCACTGCCGCCACTCCCACCATTACCTATAACGGCGGCAATTACTTTACCACGAACGGTACCGTGCAACGCATAGAAGTAGACAGTGCAGAAACCGCCTTTACACAAAACGGCAGCGATGTGATTTTGAAAAATCTTACACGGGGCGGGCATACCGTATCTGCCGTTTTTACGGATGGCAGCGCAGTCAGCATTTCCATACAGGCTTATGATACCTGGCAGGAGGTGTTATGGGTGCCCAAAACAGGTGACGATCCTATGATGGGCACGCTTATAGGTGCGCCGCTGCTCCTCTTGGCGGTAGCAAGCTTGGTATGGCTTCGTAAACGGGCAAGGCGCCTATTATAAATAGAACAGTCCTACTCTCCGTATAAATAGCACGCCCGATGATAATGGGTGTGCTATTTTTTTGAAACGCCGTTTACAACACCGGCATCGTCCACATCATAGGTGCCGTTTGTCATATCCAGAATGCAGTAGCGGTTGCCCCAAGGGTCCACCACCACGGCGCACTTGCCGATATCGATATCAAAGGGGCCGTATTCCACCGTACCGCCGGCTTGCGTAAACCGCGGCAGCGCCGCCACAACCGATTCCACCTTGAGATCCACCATAGGATTGTGCGCCGTTACAAGCACGACCTCGGCAACGCCGTTTGGCATACCTAAGCCGCAGGAGCCCTCTGTGCGCCAAAGCAATTGCAGGCCTAGTGCGTCCTGATAAAAGCGCAGGCCGCAATCGATATCGTCTACATACATGGAGATGCAGTCCACGTTTGTAAAGAGAGGGGTTTTCGGCATAATCGATACCAGCCTTTTCTGTTTGATGGATGCATTTATGATACCACAGATGCTGTATTATACTAAAGAACACATGTAAAATTACCGTTCGTTCAGTTTGTCCAGAATATGAAGTGTTTTATACACTTCACCACACGCCGGGCATTTCCAGTCGCAATTGCTTTTCTTTGCCTTTTTGTGCAGGAGCTCCAGCGTTCCACCGCATTTTGGGCACGTACTAGGCTGCTCCTGCCAAAGTTTTTTTAAGAACACAAGCACTTCGTTTCTATCCTGCATGCCTAAATCTTTCAGCACTTCGTTTTCCATCTGCATCACCCCGCAAACGCCGATTTTCACTTTGTTCCATGCGCCGCGCTAAACGAAATAGTATCCGTCGATCACAACCGTGGCAGACCCGCCGAACAGCACATGCTGCCCGTCGAATTTCAGCTTGATGGGGTTGAACTCGATGTTGTTGCCGCCCTGCTCTATCGTAATAGGTTCTCCGCCCCATTGCTTGCAGTGCAACAGATAGTTTGCAAACGCGCTGTTTCCGGAACCGGTTGCCGGGTCTTCCAAATAGCCAAACCTTGGCGCAAAAACGCGGGTATGGGCAAAGCAGTTGGCATCCCGGGTTTCCATGCAGAAAACCAATATGATATCGATATTTTTCGCATAGCAAAACGACTTAAGCGCCTGCTCAACAGGGTATATGGATATCTCCTTCTCCAACTTAGCCAAAGGCACGATCAGCGTTCTCAAGCCCGCATCAATACAATCGATCGGCAGGGATTCATCGAGATCGCTAGGCGCAATACCGAGCGCTTGTGCCGCTTCCTTGGGAGTTACAGTCACCGACAGGTTCTGCGCACGCGGGGCGGTAATATAAATAGCCTTTTCCTTTTCAATGGCGTTATATACGGTCAGCATGCCCTTGCGGTTGGTTTCGATTTGAATTTCCGGGGTGGACAGCAGTGTTTTGTCGCTGCTGATTTTGTCATACATGGTAGCGATGGTGCCGTGCCCGCAGAAGTCCACCTCGCATTCGGAGGAGTAATAGGTCAGCTTACACGCGCCCAAATCGGAGGGTGCGCAAAAAACCACCTCGGATACGAATCCGGCGTGTTCTTTCCCGATCGCCAGCATCTCCGCAGGCGAAACCGAGTCTCTTTCAACCTCGAGATAGGCTGCCGGGTTGCCCTTGGAGGTTGCGGACGTAAACGCGTTGACCTTTTTATAACGAAACTTTTTCACGGTTCTATCTTCTCCTTGCGGCGCTTGAAGTAAATAGTACTAAGGAATGTGTAGCCCAAGAACTCAATTCGTTCTTTTGTGAACTAAATTATAGCGAACAAGCAAAAAAAGCACATATTTCGTATATTTTAGATTCCAACGATAGCGCAGTACTATATGTTTATAATGATTACTCAGCGAAACATGTTTCGATAAAAGAATGTTCTGCGCGTCAATTTCAGACCCTAAATATCATGTAAGATATTGCGATAAAGATATGTTACAATTGTGTAATAAGGTGGGATGTGCATAATATCTGTATTACCAGAACGTGTTTCGGAATATTCATCTTGGTAGTTGACTTTTCTTTCGAATAGTTCGGTACCGTCAGCGGTGTCATATTAACCGCCCGCAAAAGCGCATCCTAATTATCATTGACTTTTTCTTTGCAGTCCTCGTCAATTTGCTTCGTTCTAACAACGTTTGTCGCAAGCAAGTATTCTATGGCAATTTGCTTAGAAGGTGACAAAATTATCATCCTTCATCATTTCCGTAAATGTAACAAGCGCAACCTTTTCCATTTTCTTTGCTTCCTCTATACAGCTTTTCGTATAGCCAGCCTTAGCAAACAGATACAAATAGGTGCTGTCATAATGAAACAGCTTGCTTCTTTCGGTGAGCGTTTCCAACACGCTAACATCCACCTTTTGATTTGTCCACTTGCACTCCCCGAAAAGCGCAGATATGCCGTCCGTACCCATGATATCAATTTCTGTTTCGCACTTATGCTTCGGATCGTTACCCCACCAACGCCCCAACTCTGTGAATGAAAATGCTGCCTTTCCCTGCGTGTTCAAGCGCCAAAGATACTGCTTACATATTTCCTCGAACGCCTTACCCATAAACGTGGAAAGCTGCGGTGCAATGCGCTGGTAGGCAATATCGCCAAGGCCGCGATTGATAGCAGACACATGATCCGGAATAAAACGGTACCAGAAACGAAACAAATTATCGCCAATGGTATAGATGGTTTTTCTTGTGGACTTCTCCGTCAGCGGCATCTCTTTAGTTACCACGCCAAGAGAGATTAAATTCTTGATATAAGCGGCACAGGCGCTGGTTTCCTCTCCAACCTTACCAGCAATTTCTGACAATCTGGACGCTCCACCCGCAATAGCGGTAATGATTGCATTATAGATTGCAGGCTCCCGTACCTCTTGTTTTAGTAAATTGGACGGTTCCTCATACAATGCCGATGCAGGATTGAGCAGTGTGCTTTTTATATTCTCTTCTACGGACAACTTATCGTCCATCATCAGAAGGTACTGGGGTGTGCCGCCCACAATGGCGTATATCATTGCCATGTCCTCTGCAGAGAAGCCAGAAAAGCATTGACAGCTCTCAAAGAAGTCGAAGGGCAGTATTTTAAACTGCGCCGTTTTCCTGCCATACAGCGGTGCTTTGTACGCCAGTACCTGATCCTCCATGAAGGACATAGAAGAACCGCAAAGGATAAGAAACAGCTTGGAGGAAGCCTTGTATTGATCGATCAGCATTTGCAATGTAGATGCAAAACTCCGGGATGCTTTTGCTATATAAGGGTACTCGTCGATCACAAGAATCAAACGCTTTGTTTCGGAAAGCCTAAACACATACTCCAATGCGGCTTGGAAAGATGCGAATATCGGCGCTTGCTCCATGCCTGTTGCATAGCGCATAATGCATTGGCTAAGATTTTCGAGGTTCTGTTTGGCATTCGTTTCCACGCCCGTGAAAAAGATAGCTTCTTTGTCCTTAACAAATTCGCTGATCAATGCGGTTTTGCCCACGCGACGCCTGCCGTAAATCACCGGAAACTGAAACGTGTCCGTTTGGTACAATTTGTTCAAATACTCCAGCTCGCGGGTTCTGCCAATAAACATTCGCTGCCGCCTTTCGCAATTAGGTGGTTTTGTTTTACTTAATTGTATCTTAGTAATTCTTTCATGTCAATGGGATTCTATACCTGCCACTACCAATGACGCGACCTGCTGGTATAACGCCACATGTCTTTCGTCTATTCGCATGTCTTCTGTATACTTTATTACGCAATATAGGGTTCTTGCATTAAAGAGAACCTTTGTGACAGTAAAGCATTTCAAACGCATAGAAGGAAATGGGCTTATCCATCATTGCATCGGAAAACCGCAAGTACTCTTCCTTCGTCCAGAATTGCATTTCTGTTGCTTCCTTCTTCCCAAGTCTTTCCGTTTTGAGTGAGGGATTTGCGCCCAAACCATAATACTTACAGGCATGGTTCATAATCGCGCTTAGCTGGTTTTGCAGCGTTCGAAGATAGGTTTGAGAATACTTCTTTTGCTTTGATCCGTTGTTCATGGCAACCATCTCGTTTTGCCATTGAATGATATCTGCCGCAGAAATATCGCTCACCCGCTTTTCTCCGAAGTAAGGCAGTAGCTTTTTCTCGATGATGTACTTTTTCGTTAGGTAAGTGTTTTGTCGAATCCTCGGCTTCTTGTCCTTCAGGTAGCACTCTACAAAGGTGGTGAAGCTCATATTGATATCTTTGGACTTTGATTGCAAGAACTCTCGCTCATATGCTTCTCCCTCTCTTTTAGTCGGAAAACCGCGTTTGGTATGCACTCGGCGTATCCCTTGCCAATCGGTATACCGTAAGTAGACCTTCCATGTTTTTCGCGGCGGGTCTTTACTCACTGACATGTCATCTCTCCTTTCCATAAGTGTTGTGTAGTTACATTGATTTGTTACGCTTGGTTCTTTTGCTCATCCAGAATCGTTTCTCTGCAAATCCCATAGCAATGCTCTTCATAGAATTTGCGGTTTGCCTTTCCGGGGATCACGATCAAGTTCGGGTTCATATCTTGCATCTTCTCATTCAGCATACGAATGATCTGATACGCTTTTGCTCTGGATATGCCCCAATCGTCACCGACTTCCGCTGCGCAAACGTACATTTTCATCTTCATGGTATCCTCCTTCATATCAGTATTTTAAATACATTATAATAGATATTCGTTGTCAATTGATTAAATTAGTAAACGCGATATTTCGATGTGTTAGAAAAAAATTACCGGTGTTTAGCGAAGCCTATATAATAATTGGATAGTTGCATAAATAATTTTCTTTGGTTTTCTCCGAATTGTGATATTCTTAAAATATCAAATTGTATTGTGAGGATGATAGTAGATGTCGCAATTGGCTTTTGGAGACAAAATAAAGCATCTGCGCGATGTTAAGCGTATGAATCAAAAGCAGTTTTCGGAATATCTGGGTATTGCCCAGCCAACGCTGTCTGCTTATGAGAATAACAAGATATCACCCAATATCGATGTATTAATACATATTGCAGATAAGTGTGACGTTTCTCTTGATTGGTTATTTGGACGCCAAGTAGCACCCATTAGCATTAATTCTTTCTCAGACATTGCACGTTTTCTATTTAATCTTTTCGAAGTAGAAGAAATGCAGTATAAAATCATCATTCATGGCGATAATGATAATAACGTTACCTCAGATGCTCTTAATGATACAGATTACAATAATTACGATTGGGTTAGTTTAAGATTTAGCATTCATGACAAGAAGAATCCAAACAATACAAAAATATTCGACCTCATCAGAAAAATAGGTCAAATACAAAAAGACTTTGAATCTTATTTCATCTCAAAAGAAACCTATGAGGCTGAGAAAGAGCGAATAATTAGTAGTAATGATACGCCTCTTAAAAGAAGAGAACTACCCAACTATAGCCGAAAAGAATTAAACCAAAAAAGGGTTGGCGTACTATTAAAAGAAATGTATCCGCATAATTCACGAACTAGAAGTGAAATCATGAACGAATATAACCTCAATATGCAAAGAACCGGTAATGAAGAGCATAATGACGAGTAATGCAAGCATTTTGCAAGCAAAAAGCCCCGAGAGCAAGGCGTTATGCCTGCTTCGGGGCTTTTGATATTACTCCCACTCGATCGTTCCCGGGGGCTTGCTGGTGATGTCGTAGACCACGCGGTTGACCCGGGGCACCTCGGCTATGATACGCTCGGAAATGCGGCGGAGTATCGGCCACGGAATCTCCGCAAATTCCACAGTCATGGCATCGGTTGAAGTAACAGCGCGAACGCCGATGGCGTAATCATAGGTGCGGCCGTCGCCCATCACGCCAACGCTGCGCATGCCGGTAAATACGGTGAAGTATTGCCAAATGGCTTGATCCAGCCCGGCTTTTTTGATCTCGTCTCGGAAGATCCAGTCGCTCTCCCGCAGGATGTGCAGTTTATCCTCGGTCACGTCGCCCAAAATGCGGATCGCCAAGCCCGGACCCGGGAAGGGCTGCCGCCATACCAAATCGTGCGGGATACTGAGGCTTTCGCCAAGAGCGCGCACTTCGTCTTTGAAGAGCATTCGAAGAGGCTCCACCAGCCCTTTAAATCCGATGTCTTTGGGCAGACCGCCCACGTTGTGGTGGCTTTTGATGGTTGCCGCGCCGCCTTCCTTGCTGCCGCCGCTTTCAATCACATCCGGGTAAATGGTGCCTTGCAGCAGCCAGTCCGCACCGCCAAGCTTTTTGGCTTCTTCCTCAAACACGCGAATGAACTCCGTGCCGATGATCTTGCGCTTTTGCTCCGGCTCCGTGACCCCCGCCAGCTTGGATAAAAACCGTTCTCTGGCATCCACGGGAATGACGTTAAGGCCCAGCTGATCCCGGTAGAAGGCAATGACCTCCTCCGCCTCGTTCTTACGAAGCAAGCCGTGATCCACAAATATGCAGGTGAGCTGGCTGCCTACCGCCTGATGTACCAGCACGGAGGCAACGGAGCTATCCACGCCGCCGGAAAGAGCGCCTAGTACGCGGTCGCTTCCCACCTGTGCACGGATATCGGCGATCAGCGATTCTGCCTGATGCTCCGGCTTCCAGTCGCAACGAAGCTTGCAGATGTTTTTGAGGAAGTTTTGAATAATCACATGCCCCTGCGGGGTATGGTTGACCTCCGCATGGAACTGGATGCCGTAAAAACGGCGCTCCTCGTTGGCAAACGCCGCCACGGGGCAGTCATCCGTCATGGCGATGGTTTCAAAGCCCGGAGGCGATTGAATCACGGCATCGTTATGGTTCATCCAAACGATAGGCTCCGTGACCCCCGCAAACAGCGGATGCTGCCGGTACTCGATGCGGGTGCGCCCGTATTCCCGGATGGCGGCGCGGTTGATCTCGCCGCCGAATATCTTTGCCAGATACTGCATGCCATAGCAGATGCCAAGCACCGGCACGCCAAGCGCAAACACCTCGGGCAGGCAGTCCTTAGCGTTTTCCTGATATACGCTGTCCGGCCCGCCGGTTAAAATGATACCGGAAAGCGCCTTGCCGCGAATGCGCTCCAGCGATGCGCCGTGGGGCAGCAGCTCCGAGTATACGCCGGCCTCTCGGACCCGGCGCGCGATCAGCTGATTGTACTGCCCGCCAAAGTCCAGAACAACGATGCGTTCCTCCATGTGGTTCCTCCTGCAATCTCTCTTTTGTTCATCATAGGGGAAACCGCCCGCGTTTTCAAGGTGTTTCTTTGGCAATATAAGAAAAATCATCGGGATGCTCCGATGATTTTTCTTTGTTCATGAAAAAGCTGCTGTTTATTTATTTGCTGTATCGTTGATCTTTTTTAAACAGGTTTTACAGATGTTGCGTCCGTTGAATGCGATCAGATCCGTTGCATTGTCGCAGAAGAAGCACGCGGGACGATACTTCTTTAGCATGATCGTATCTTTTTCTACATAAATCTCAATGGGGTCTTTTACATCGATTCCCAAGGTTCTGCGAAGCTCCACAGGGATAACGACCCTTCCCAGTGTATCCATTTTGCGAACGATGCCGGTCGATTTCATAGTTTCACCTGCCTGCTTTGAAATTTGTTTGTGGAGACTGTACAGTAGCTTACCGTTTAGCGGTATGTGATATTCATAAACTGCAAATTTCAAGTTGTAACACGGTTTTATGCATGTTTTGCATAAAAATGGTCTGTATTCCCAAATTTGGAAGGAGGCGACGCCTGTTGACGTGGGTGTTTTGTATTCTGTTTTTTACGGGGCTCATCTCCCTTCTGGTGACCGACGGCGGAGATGCCGCCATGACCGCTCTGTTTTTGGGCGGCGGCGAGGCTGTTTCGCTGTGCATTACCCTTGCAGGGGCGTATCTGTTATGGATGGGCGTGCTGGGCGTGGCAAAGGCTGCTGGGCTGCATAACAGCTTATCTCGGCTGCTGGCACGCCCGGTGCAAAAGCTGCTGCCGGGAATCCCGAAAGAAGCCGTTGCGCCCGTTACGCTGAATTTTGCCACAAACATGCTGGGGCTTGGCAACGCCGCCACGCCCTTTGGCATTGCCGCCATGGAGGCTATGCAAAAAACCAATTCCAAGCCGGATACCGCCACCAACGCCATGTGCTGCTTTTTAGCGCTAAACGCCTCAGCGCTACAGGTGATTCCTACCACGCTGTTAGGGCTGCGGGCAAGCTTAGGCTCCGCCGCTCCCGCCGCGATCTTTCTGCCGTCCTTACTCTCCTCCGGTGCGGCAACGCTGGCTGCGGCGCTTCTGGGGCTGTGGCTGTGCCGGAAAAAGGAACGTTCCAGATGAAATGGATCGCCGCGCTGGTGCCGTTTATGATCGCGGCGTTGTTTGTGTACGCGCTGATTCGCCGGGTAAACGTGTACGACGCATTTGTTGCCGGGGCAAAGGAGGCACTGCCGCTGTTAAAAACCGTGCTGCCGCACATGGCCGCCATGCTAACGGTGATCGCCCTGTTTCGGGAAAGCGGCGCTGCGCTTTGGCTGGGCGGTATGCTATCCTCCATACTACCCGAGGCAGTTTTTCCCGCAGAATTGCTGCCGCTTGCGATATTACGCCCGCTTTCCGGCAGCGGCACACTTGCCATGACCGCCGACCTCATGCGGCAATACGGGCCGGACAGCCGCATCGGCATGATGGCCTGCGTGCTGTGCGGTTCCTCGGAAACGGTGTTCTATACGCTGGCTTTGTATTTTGGGGCAGTAGGTGTAAAAAGAACGCGTTTTACCCTGCCCGTGGCACTTGCTGCATCGTTTATCAGCCTGCTCGTTACGGTGTGGCTGTTTTTACCATAAATGCAGGCAGGTTTGCGGCACTATGCAATTTTGGCCTTTTGTGCTATACTGTTTCAATCGGATGATGACTGTGCGGTAATATCGTCCGATTGTATTTTATGGTTTACCCGGCTGCCGGCCGGGGTAACAATAGCGTTGGCTTCTTGTTGTTTGTACCGGCGTAAGCCGGCCGAAGCCAACAGAATATCATTACATGTGTATGAGGAGAACCGGAATGAAAATAGAAGTAATGGCTACTCCGCAGGATGTTAGCGAACCGTATCTGCGCGGCAAGATCGTGATCGTGATCGATGTACTGCGCGCCTCCACCACCATCATGACCGCGCTGGAGCATGGCGCAACGCAGGTGATCCCCGCCATTGACGTGGAGGAGGCCACCATGATCGCAGGGCGCATCGGCCGGGGCAATTATCTCTTAGGCGGAGAGCGGCATGCACTGAAAATGCCCGACTATGATTTTGGCAACTCCCCCGTGGAGTATACCCGCCGGGCTGTGGAGGACAAGACCCTGATCTTTACCACCACCAACGGCACCGCCGCCATACTTGCTGCCCGGGGCGCTTACCGGCTGCTCATCGGCTGCATGCGAAACCGCACCGCCGTTGCCAAGCTGGCTCTTGCGGAAGAACGGGATATCGTGCTGCTTTGCGCGGGAACGGAAGGCTCTTTTTCCGCCGATGATATTTGCTGCGCCGGCGCGATCGTGGAGGCCATCAACGCAGGGCTGAACGCGCCTGCCCAGTATAACGACCTTGCGCTGGTCAGCAGCCTCATCTATGCCGGTTGGAAGGACGGCTCTGCCGACCTTGCCAAAACCAAGCATTACCATTACCTGCAATCCCTGCAATTACAGGACGACTTAACATATTGCTTTGAGATGGATAAGAGCGATACCGTTCCGGAGTATAAAAACGGCACGCTGGTGCTGTAAGAAACCTAAACCAAACAAAAGGAACGCCCTCTGCATAAAACTTGCGGAGGGCGTTTTTTTCGTTCACTATTCTGTTTGGGATTATAGAAGCTTTTACACCGCAACGGAACGAGGATCAACGCCCCCAGATGCTTTGCAGCATGGAGCACAGCTCGTCGATCAGGCGGTCATCGTCCGCGCCGGGGTCCAAATGCGTATAAGCGATCAACCGGGCCTTGTAATACTCCGATGCAAAGGAAAATTGATACATCAGCACGATGCTGTCCAGCAAAAAGCCCAACAACCCCTCGTCCACATTCTCGGGAATCACGCCCTGCTCCTTGGAGCGGCGAAGCGCCCGGTTGTAACAGGCGATGGTCATGCTTTCCACCCGCCGGGCTACAGTGGTAGGCCCCGGCTCGCCGATCAGCGTTGACAGCGACAGATAAATGCGGTTGTAATCCGGGTATTGCAGAGCAAAATCCCGGGCGCGGCAAAGCATCAGACGGAACAGCGAAAAAATGTCCTCCGCCTCCTTCGCCTGCTCCACCACAGGCGCTAAAAGGGCGGTGGTGCCATGATCCACCAGCGCAAGAAACAGATCGTTTTTGGTGCGGAAGTATTGAAAAAGCGAGCCGACAGATACACCGGCACGCTTTGCGATCACGTTGGTATTGGCTTTTTCGTAGCCGTGGGCTGCAAACTCCGCCGCAGCGGCAGCGTAAATCTGCTCCTGCTTTTCCAGCGGGAGGCGGTGGAACACGCCCGTTGCATTTGTTGTTCCCTGGGCCGCCATACTAAAACAGCGGGAACAGCGCTTCGTTGAACCAGGCATAGCCCAAATCGAACGAGGGCAGAATGTTCAGGCGCATCAAAAGCCCTGCCAGCATCCATAACAAAACAAGCGACCCGGCAAAGCCCAGTACGGTTAAGAAGTAGTAGCCAAAGCCCTTTTGCCTTGGCTCCGGCTCGTCCTCCGGCTCCGAGGCGATGGCATCCGCCCGGGCGGTGAGTTCGTCCGCTTCCTCGTTGGTGTAACGGCGATACTGCCCGCCGTCAAAGGAGATATCCTCTGCCTCCTGCATGTCCTGCCGGAAGGCGGTTTCCATTACCTGCTCGGGCGTAAAGGGCGCACCTTCGGCAGGCTGTGCGTATGCGGGCTGCGGCGCAGGCGCTGCAAAGCCCGGTTGCTGATAAGCGGACGCCGCCGGAGCCACGGCCTGCTGATACGCGGAGGGCTGGTATACGGGTACCGCCGGAACAATAGGCTGTTGATACACCGGGGGCTGATAGGCAGGCGCTGCCGGAGCCGCAGGCGGCTGATACGCCGGGGCTTGATAGGCAGGCGCTGCCGGAGCCACGGGCGACTGATACGCCGTGGGTTGATAAGGAGTCGCTGCCGGAGCCGCATAGGGCGGCTGCTGGGGCGGCGGGGTAATATGCTTAAGATCTGTGCGCGTAGAAGCGGCGGAGGTGGACGCCGCGCGCTGCCGGTAAAGCAGCTCCGTATCCACCAGCGCATTGAGCCACGCCATAAAATCCCCGTGATACGGGGTGCGGCGAAGCGTTTTATAGACCGTTTGGAACACACCCTTTACCACATCCATGGCAACGCTGTGGTCGCCGGTTTTTGCCAGCGCAATGGTGTAAACGGTTTGGTCATACTGGGCATATAACTCGCGGAACGCTTCTTTGTTTCCCGCCGCGATGCGCGACATCAGTTGGCTAAGCTCCATGCGTTACCCCCAAATTTCCACACAGTTTTTTTCATTCTAACACAAAGAGCCTGCATAGGTATAGTCAAAACGGAATTTTTTTGATGGATGGCGCAATTATGTACCGATTAGACCTAAAACGGCTTTTTTTGCTTTCCGCCCTTGCGGGATTGCTTCTGCTGCTTCTTAGGGGCTGCATCGGCGCGGGTTGCGAAAAGCAGCCAACGCCGCAGGCAGCACCAAGCACGCCTGACGCGCCGGAAATCATACTGACCCTGTATTACGCGGACGAGGACAGGCGCGTTACGCTGGGACTAGAGGAGTACATTGCAGGCGTGGTGGCAGCGGAAATGCCCATCAGCTATGCGCCCGAGGCATTAAAGGCGCAGGCGGTGGCCGCGCGCACGTTTGCACTTCGGAATATAGAACGCGGAGGCTGCGACAGCGGCTGCGACATTTGCAGCGACAGCGGCTGCTGCCAAGCCTACGACGGTGATGAAGCATTAAAAAAGCGATGGGGCGCAAATTACGCCGGCAACATGGAAAAGCTGCACGCCGCCGTTTCCGCAACCGCGGGGGAGGCGCTTTTTTATGAGGATGCGCTTATTGAAGCCCTTTATCATGCGGCAAGCGGCGGTGCTACGGAGGACAGCCAGCATGTGTTTTCCGCCGCGCTGCCGTACCTGATCAGCGTTTCCAGCGAGAACGAGGTTGGCTCCTCCAACCTGCAAAACACGGAAACATACACCCGCCGTAGCTTTGAAAAGGCAATAAACGCCGCCTTTCCCAACGCCAAGATAAAGCGCGCAAAGCTGGAGGAGCAGGTGGAGGTTTTGTCGCGCTATCCAAGCGGACGTGTGGAATCGCTCCGCCTTGGGTCAAAAACCGTGACCGGGCGAGAATTCAGGGAGGCGCTTGAGCTGCGTTCCGCCATGTTTACCATTGAAATAGGAGAAAACGATGTGCGAATAGAGACCCGCGGCTACGGGCACGGCGTTGGCATGAGCCAAACGGGGGCAAACGGCATGGCGCGGGAGGGGGCGGATTACCGCGCCATCCTGTGCCATTATTACACGGGGGTGGAGGTCAAGGCGTATCGCGGTGTGCGGTAAACGGGATCGATAAATGCCATCAACGGGTCGATGTGGTCATCGACCCCTACAAACGGAAAACAAATCTCTCTGGATGGGCGGTCATCGCCTCGTGTACTGCAAGGTGATTTTCTCCGAATATAAAGTAGGGGCGGATGACCACATCCGCCCACAGAATCCATTTTCGGAAATTATATTAAACTTACATTTCGATGCTGCCCGTTGTACGGGGGAACGGCAGAACGTCTCGGATGTTTGCCATGCCGGTAAGATACATCACCATGCGCTCAAAGCCCAAGCCGTAACCGGAATGGTACACGCCGCCGAACTTGCGAAGCTCCAGATACCAGTTGTAATTGGAAAGATCCATTTGGAGCTCGTCAACACGGTTTTGCAGCACGTCCAGACGCTCCTCACGCTGGCTGCCGCCAATGATCTCGCCCACGCCCGGCACCAATAAGTCCATGGCGGCAACGGTTTTCCCGTCGTCGTTCTGGCGCATATAGAAGGCCTTAATATCTCTGGGATAACCCGTTACGAACACGGGCCGGTGGAACACCTGCTCCGTTAAATACCGCTCATGCTCGGTTTGCAGGTCGATACCCCAAGAAACGGGATACTGGAACTCTGCGCCGCTCTTTAACAGGATATCCACCGCCTCGGTATAGGTAACACGCGCAAAGTCGTTGGATACCACGTTATCCAGACGCTCCAACAAGCCCTTGTCGATGAAGTTGTTGAAGAACTCCATTTCGTCCGGGCAGCGTTCCCGCACGGTGTTGATGATGTATTTTACCATGGCTTCGGCAATTTCCATATTGCCCTGCAAATCGCAGAAGGCCATCTCCGGCTCGATCATCCAAAACTCCGCCGCATGCCGGGCCGTATAGCTGTTTTCCGCCCGGAAGGTGGGGCCAAA
>CAYZAW010000043.1:0-2158 GCA_964476505.1 uncultured Oscillospiraceae bacterium
AGGGCCCGTCCCTTATCATCGCTTACGCGCCCTGCATCAACCACGGCATCAACATGAGCCATGCGCAGATCGAAGCCAAGAAGGCCGTTGAGGCCGGTTACTGGCCGCTGTACCGCTACAATCCCGAGCTGGCTGACCAGGGCAAGAACCCCTTCATGCTGGACAGCAAGGAAGCCAAGAGCTCCTATCAGGAGTTCATCATGGGCGAAGTACGTTACGCATCTTTGAAGAAGCAGTTCCCCGAGGTGGCAGACGAGTTGTTCGTTCGCGCCGAGCAGGAAGCCAAGGAGAAGATCGAGTACTACAAGAAGCTCAGCGAAATGTAATCGCTATTGCGCAAAAAGGGCGGTCTGATGACCGCCCTTTTTGGTTGCGGCAAAGCGCAAGCACTTTGCCGATTGTCCCTTCGGCTTTTCCTCTCACCCTTCGGGTTCCCGGGCGGAAAAGCCGCAAAGTACGAAATCCTACGGATTTCTCCGTTTCGGCGTGCATGCCGCCGAAGCCGGAATCAAGCCTAGGGGTACGCCGCCTGCGGGCGGGTCTTTCTTGATTCATCCTCCCCCGCCGGATCTTTCCGGCGGTAAACGGGGGTGTGGGGGATGTATCCCCCACCGGGGTATGGGGCAGCGCCCCATGCAAAATCACGTTATGGGGCAGCGCCCCATTATGATACCACAGCACCCAGCACTTTGCCGATGGCATCATGGATCACGAGGGTCGCCTCTTTGTCGCGCGGGGTGGTGCTTTTGTTGATAAGCACCAAATCATTTCCCCGGAAATAATCGATCAGCCCCGCTGCCGGGTATACCGCAAGGGAGGTACCGCCAACGATGAGCATATCCGCTTCGCGTATTGCCATCACGGCGTTATGCACCACGTCGTCGTCCAAGCCCTCGCCGTACAACACCACATCCGGCTTGATGGTGCCACCGCAATCGCACTTGGGCACGCCGTCTGAAGCCATGATCTGCTCCAACGAATAAGATTTTCGGCAGGCCATGCAATAATTGCGCCATACGGAGCCGTGCAGCTCGAATACGCGGCGGCTTCCCGCCTGCTGATGGAGCCCGTCGATGTTTTGCGTGGCAATGCCTGTTAGCTTGCCCTGCTCTTCCAGGCGCGCCAAAGCAAAATGCGCGACGTTGGGCTTGGCGTTGGGTGCTAAGAGCATTTTTCTATAATAGGAATAGAATACTTCCGTGTACCCCATGAAAAATTCGTGGGACAGCAGCACCTCTGGCGGCTGTCCGTAGGCCTGCATGGCCTGAAACACGCCGCCCTCACTTCGAAAATCCGGGATTCCGCTTTCGGTGCTGACGCCCGCGCCGCCTAAAAATGCGATGCGCTTGTTCTTTTGCAGTAAGGCTTTTAATTCCTCGTACATGGGCTGCTCCTTTTCGGCGTAACCGCCAGTTGTATGCCTGCTTCCATCACGGGAGGATTGTTCTGCTTTCATTCTAGTACCATTGTGCTGCCGCAGCAAGCCTACAGTTAACAGAGCAGTTTGTTTTTTCTCTGCACCTACGCGTAAGAGGTCGCAGGTGTTTTTCCTTACATGCGTTAGCGCCTTACAGACCGCCTACCCTCCAACAAAACACTTGACGAACGAGGATACGTTCCCTATAATAGATTAGGTGTCGCAACAGCGACTGTTGCCAACGTAGCTCAGCTGGTAGAGCAGCTGATTCGTAATCAGCAGGTCAGGGGTTCGAGTCCCCTCGTTGGCTCCATCGGGGCGTAGCGCAGCTTGGTAGCGCGTTTGGTTCGGGACCAAAAGGTCGCAGGTTCAAATCCTGTCGCCCCGACCAATAAAAAAAGGATGCGATGCATCCTTTTTTTATTGGCTGTTGGTTCGAAAGGATTTGAAGCCGCGTAAAAAACGCCACAGTGTGGCGTTTTTAGCGGCCGGGAGCGAAAGGAGCGCCCGCGCACGAAGGGCGAAGCCCGAGTAAGCCGCGGATTGAGCGGAAAAATCCTGTCGCCCCGACTGGCATGACCGGGTTGATACATGCCGCAAGGGAACTCTATAAAACAAAGAACGGGCGGATGTGGTCATCCGCCCCTACGCTTTGTATAGAAAACTAATCTCGGGCAAGCAAGCGTGTCTAAATCCGGCAAAAGAAATCCTGTCGCCCCGACGGGCATGACCAGGTTGATA
>CAYZAW010000043.1:2258-18069 GCA_964476505.1 uncultured Oscillospiraceae bacterium
CATGCCGCAAGGGAACTCTATAAAACAAGGAACGGGCGGATGTGGTCATCCGCCCTACGTTTTGTATGGAAAACTAATCTCGGGCAAGCAAGCGTGTCTGAATCCGGCAAAAGGAATCCTGTCGCCCCGACGGGCATGACCGGGTTGATACATGCCGCAAGGGAACTCTATAAAACAAGGAACGGGCGGATGTGGTCATCCGCCCCTACGTTTTGTATGGAAAACTAATCTCGGGCAAGCAAGTGCCTCCGAACCCGCCAAGGAATCCTGTCGCCCTTATTTTTCTTGCATTCGCTCGGTCACATCCAGCAGCAGCGCGTTGAAGAACACTGTGCCGTCATGCCGCTGCGCCGCCACGGCTTTTTCGTTGATCCATTTATACCCGCCGTCGATCAAATGGATACGGTACAGGCAGTCGATGGGCGCATCGTTTTTTACAAGCGCGTCCACCTGCCGCAGTAGCTCCGGCCGGTCCTCCTCGAATACCCATTCCACGGGATCGAACGCCCCGCGCTGTATAAACCCATCATGGGTACCGCCAAACAGCTTGCAGAAGCCGTTGTTGCAATAGGTGATCTTTAAGCCCTTATCCGTATGCGCATAGGTGGCAAGCCCGCCCGGAATACTGTCGTTCAACAAGGCCAGCTGCGAATCCTGATTCAGTGATTTTGTAATATCGCGCCCCACGCCGTACAGGCCGATCACGTTACCGCCGGTATCCCGCAGAATAAACTTGGAGGTGTTGGAGTAGTGGGCGGTACCGTCGTCCGAGAGGATAGGCTCCACCATGTCGATAATGGGCTTGCCCTCGGCGATCAGCGCCATATCGTCCTTGCGGAACTTGTCCGCCAGCTCTTGGGGGAAAATATCGTAATCTGTTTTGCCGATAAGGCTTCGCTCATTTTCCACACCTACCATATGCGCAAACGCCCGGCTGGCGCAGATATAGCGAAACTCTCGATCCTTGGCAAAGGATAAGTCCGTTGAGCACTCCATAATGGCGGAGAGCACGATGGGGATCGATTCCTGAAAGGTGATCTCGTTTTCTAAGATCGGCGTATAGGAGGCATATAGGGAAATATGCCCGTTCTCCTTCGGCACGATGCAGCCGCTGCAATGGAACGGACGGTATTCGTTTTCTCCGCACAGAATGCGCACATTACACGCCGCATCCCGCCGCTGGGTTGCTGCCGCTTCCATTTCGCGAAGAAGGATCTGCCGGTCGTCCGGATGCACGGTGGACACTACAGACTCCGCCTTGTCCGTTACCGGCGGACGCTGCACCAGCTCCCAATAGCGCTTGTTGCGGTGAATCACGGTGAGAGCGGTTCCGTCGTATTCGTAGAGCGCGGCACCGTAGGGGAGGTTGTCTAGCAGCTCCTTTTGCCGTTCCTCCTCCCGCACCTGCTCGGAAACGTCTGTGTAATAGATATTGAGATATGTATCCCCCACCTCGTCCTTTGTGACCCGTCCGAATATCATCATCCAAATATAGCCGCCGCCATAGCGCAGCCTGTAGCGGGAGCTGTACGCATTGCCCTGCTCCAGCATGCGGCTTACAACGTCCTGCACAACAGGAACGTCCTCCGGGTGCACGCCCGCCAGTGCGTCCTCCGCATAAATTTGCAGCACCTGCTCGCGGCGCATGCCCATCAGCCTGCATAAGCCCTCGTTTACATAACGCACCTTCATGCTGCCGTCCGGGAACAGGCGTATCCGGGCAAAGCCGCCGGGCATATCGTTGATAAATCTGTTGAGGGTTTGATAATCTCTCTGAATCTGCGCGTTTAAGTCCCGCCGAGTTAGCATAACGGCAATATAATCCCCCAGCGCCACAAGCCGGTCTGTTTGCGTTAGCTTGCGGTGCGGATCGTCCACGCCAATCATGCCGATGCGCTTCCCGTCCCGGTTGAGGGGCACGGCAAACAGAGAGGATATTCCCTGCGACAGCAGCCGTTCCCGCTCTTCCGCCCGATGCGACGGCAAATCGGCAACGCGATCGATCCCGTAATAACCGCTCGTTTCAAACGCCTCAAACCAGAACGCCAGCTCCGAGAAGGGCACCTCCTGTAAATTAGCCCGCTCTTTTGTAACGCCCTCGGCGCAGACCTCATAGGTGTTGTTGGCTTGCTGCGTTTCCTCGTTGAATTCAAATATGTACGCCCGCGCGCCTTGGAAATACTCCATCAGCTTGAGAAGGGTTCCGTTGATGCCCTCCTCCACATCCGGCTGCGCCAGCAGCGCATGCGCCGTTCCGTTGAGGAAGCGAAGCTGCTCGTCCGTTTCCAGGAGTGCCTGCTCTGCCTGCTTATCCGCCGTAACATCCCGGTATATCGCCAGCTGCACAGGCTCCTCAATGCCGGAAAACCGCCCCATGGCAACGGCGGCTCTTAGCCATATCACACGGTTGTCCCGGCGAACGGCGCGGTAATCCACCACGGCGGATTCATGGGTGCGAACAAGCTCGTTTGCCTTTTGCATCACCCGCTGCCGATCCTCCGGATGCACGCAGATGAAGGTATCCTTCCCCTCCGCCTCATACTGGGCTCGGGTATAGCCCAATATATCGTAGTATTTATCGTTGGAGAACAGGAACTGCACCGTTCCCTTTTTAACAAGGGAGGCAGTGATGCCCAAATCCACGTTGTCCATAACTGCCTGCATTTGCTCGGACAGCATGGCGGACTGCTGCTTGGCCTGCATCAGCTCCGTAATGTCTGAAATAACGGAGATCACGATGTCCTCGCCGTATCCCTCGATGCTGGTTACGGACTTGCTGCCGCGTATATACACCTCCGAGCCGTCCCGCCGGATACAGCGATACTCGCTGACGAACGGAATGCGATTATCCAGCATCTCTACCAAGGCCGCTCTTGCCATAGGCTGATCGTCCGGGTGCACCACCGCAGTGAAATCCACAAGCTCCTTTTCCGCCTGTTCGCGGGTGTAGCCAAGCATGTCAAAATACTTGTCATTGGCAAATACGATTTGCGGCTTTCCGTCGTCCCCTATGGCTAATGCGGAAATACCGCTGTACATGGCGTTCATGATCAACTGCATCCGCGCCGCTGTTGCACGCTCGTCCTGCTCCGCCTTGCGCTGTGCGGTGATGTTATGGTTGGTGCAATACACAAGGTAGCGGTTGCCTGCCGAGGCGATGACCCGCATGGTGGAGCGCAGGTGCGTTTCCACGGGGCAGCCCGGCAGATTTCGGAAGATGTACTCCTCCGTGATCTCGGTTTTTGCTGCAATGGATTCCTCCAAGGCGGCGGTGATTCGCTGTAATGTAGCTTTATCGATATGCTCCGCCCAGTTGAGCTTTAAAATGCTCTCTACCGTCATTTCCGGGCTGTCGAATATCTGTGCGTATTTCTTTGTGGCGCGCAGCAGCTCGATCGTTCCGTTATGATACTCGTAAATGCATGCACCGCCAACATAGCTGTTGAATATTAGGGTATCCATGCTTTCCGGGTCCCAGAAAGCGTTGTTATCCAAATTCTCCACCGTTTCCAGCGCCAGCAGGTGTTCCTCCTTGCCCGCGCCTTTACAGAGGGCTTCATACTCAACAACGGGCATGGGACGGGCGTACAGATACCCCTGTATGTAATTACAGCCGATGGAGCGCAAGAAATCCGCCTGCTCAATGGTTTCCACACCCTCCGCGATCACGGACATATCCAGCCATTTTGCCATCCGTACGATGGATTCCACAATATTGCCGCCCCGCTGGGTGTTGGCGCTGCTTTCCAAGAATTTCATGTCCAGCTTGATGACCTGCGCAGGAACATCCTTTAATGTGTTCAAGGAAGAGTATCCGCTGCCGAAATCGTCTATCTCCACGGTAAAGCCCGCGTCCAGCAGTTGGCGAACCACGGCGATGATCTGCTCGGCAGATTTGCTGAAGGCGGATTCCGTGATCTCCAAACGCAGCAAGTCCACGGGCAGCCGGTATTTTGCCACCAGCCCCGTAATAACACTTACAACGTCCTCGCGAAAGATATCGTATCGGGAGATGTTCACAGACACCGGAAGCGGATTTCGCTTTTCATCGATCCAGCGCCGTAATTGCTGGCAAACCTGCTCCCAAATACATTTATCCAGCTCGTAAACAAAGCCATTCTTTTCAAATATAGGGATGAACACGCCGGGCGGAATCAACCCCTTTTCCGGATGCCGCCAGCGAGCCAGCGCCTCCGCGCCGATGAGTGCGCCCGTGGAGTGGTTGTACTGGGGCTGGAACCACGCTTCGAATTGACCGCCTAAAAGCGCCGATTCCATTTCGGTAACGATTTCTTGCTCCAATATAATGTGCTTTCGGAGGGATTCGTTGTAATAGGCAATATGCGCATCGTACCGGCCCTTGATGGAGTTTGTTGCCAGCATGGCTCTGTCGTACATGGCGCTGGGAGAAAGGGACAGGTCGTCCACCAGATACCGCCCGATGCTGAAGGTAAGGGGGGAAACAAGGCCGTCTACGGCGCTTGCTTTGTTTCGCATGTCTAAAAGCGCATCGGAATCCTGAAAGGACGCAGGATACAGCACGGCAAAATCATCCGCGGCAACCCGGCATACGATGCCGCCCTGCGCCGCAAACCCTTCCTGAAATACCTGCGCAATGTAGCGCAGTACCTCGTCGCCCTTTTTTGTGCCGTATTGGTCGTTGACTACCTTGAACCGGTCGATATCGAAGCAGGCCATGATGTAATAGCCCGGCTCGTGCGCCTGCACCATGTACTGTACCGTATCAAAGAAGGCTTCGCGGCTGAATAGCCCGGTCAGCCTGTCCCGAAGCAATGCGTTCACCGTTGCAGCGGCCTCGCGCAAAGCAATGTTATTCTTTAAGCAATGCTTTAAAATGTCTGATTTGTATGGCTTTAGCACGAAGTCGTTGGCGCCCATTTCCAGTACCCGGCTGCGCGCTTCTTCTTCCTCGATTCCGGTGATCATGATAACGGGAATCTGGGAAAGCAGCAGCGTGTGCCGCATGCGCTTTAACACCTCGTATCCGTCAATATCCGGCATTACGATGTCTAACAGTACCGCAGAGATCCGTTCGCGCTGGCAGCTTAGTATCTCCAGCGCTGCCGCACCGCTATCCGCCTCAATGATATCGTAGTCCTCGCAGAGCATTGCGTTGAGTATTCTCCGGTTGGCGGACAGATCGTCCACGATCAATATCGTCTTCGGCATGCTTCGTTTCCTCCCGCGCCCGATGTCCGGGCTGATTTTGAGCCTAACTCACAAAATTCCTTATATATATACCCGCGTGTATAGGGTTTAATCTTGTTTCATTCTGTCGAAAAGAAAAGTTTTTGCCGCGCGGAAAAGAAAAAGCAGGAGCGCGTTTTACGCCCCTGCCTGTGAGGATTCCATGTGTTTTGTTGATGATACGCGGCTGATGTTTAGCTCTTGATCTGTACCCGGCTCCCGCCGGTTTTTTGCTTGGTTACAACGATCTGCCGATCGATCTTTTCCGCCAGCTCCGGCACATGGGAAATGATACCCACCAGCCTTCCGCCGGTGGTGATCTCGGAGAGCGCCCGTACGGCGGAGCGCAGTGCGTCCTCGTCCAAGGAGCCGAAGCCTTCGTCCACAAACATGGTATCCAACCGGATACCGCCCGCCGCAGACTGTATTTCGTCGGACAGCCCCAGCGCCAGCGACAGGGAGGCCATAAAGGATTCCCCGCCGGACAGCGTATTTACGCTTCGAACGGTGCCGTTGTAGTAATCCATCACGTCTAGATCCAGCCCGCTTTGCGCCTTTTTATTATCTGCCTCCATGCGGCGCTTTAGCTCGTACTGCTTGTTGGACATCATAAAGAACCGCAGGTTTGCCCGTGCGATGATGCGATCAAAATACGCCGCCTGCACATACGTTTCCAGCTTGATCTTCTCCTTGCCGGAAAGGGAACCGTTTGCGGTATCGGATAGCACCTGCAGCCACGACCATTTCTCCTCCGCCTGTTGTAGCGCTTCGCTTTTTGCCTGCACGTTTTCCAATACGGAACGGTTGATTTCGATGCGTCCCGTAATAGCCGTAAGCGCTTCCTGCCCGGCTTGCTTTTGTTCCGTTAATGCATCCTTTTGCGTTTGCAGCGCCGCCTGATCGATCTCCGGCGCGTTTTGCAGCTGCCGTTCCAGAGCTGCGATGCTGCCCTGCTGCCTGTCTGCCTCGGCTTTTCCGTCCTGATAGGCCTTCTGCGCACGCTCCAACGCCTGCCCCATGGCGGTTTGCCGCTCTTCCAGCGTTTGCAGTACTCCCTGCGCTTCTTCTAGGCTGGCGTACTCCAACGCCTGCTGTAACGTATCTGCCTGCGCTGCCAAGCTTTTTCCGTCGCTTTCCAGCCCGGCAAGCGTTTGCTGCAGCGTGCTGATAACAGCCTCGTTGTTACGAAGCGCTTCTTCCTTTTCGGGGATGGTTTTGTCCAGTGCGTTCTTTCGGCGGAGGCGCTGCTCCTGCGCCTGCATCTGCGTTTGAAGGGTATCTCGCTCCTGCTGCGCCGCCTGCAGTGCTGCCTGCACTGCAGGCAGAATATCGTTCTCTTTTACTTCCCCCAGCAGCTCTTGGCATAGCTCGGCAATGCGCTGTTTTTCACCGTCCGTTTTTCCTTTGTATTCTCCGGCCTTGGCGCTGGCGGCAGCAGCCGCGCTCTGGGCGCTGTCGCTTTTCTTCTTCAACTGCTCCAACGCCGCCTCGCTGGGGGCGGCGGTTGCCGCCCTTGCCGGGGCGGGATGGTCGGCAGCACCGCAAACAGGACAGGGAACGCCCGGCCGCAGCTCTTGTGCCAGAAGCCCCGCCTGCGCGTCTAAAAAGGCTTTGTTTTGCAATACATAATGCTGCTGCGCTGTATCTGCCGCCAAAGCGGCGGCGCGATAAGCGTCCTTCGCCTCTTGATAGTCCTGCCGCAGTCGGCATAGGCCGGTATACCCGGCAAGCAGCGCCGTTAAGCGCCGCTCCCGCTCCGCTGTGCGCTCCATAAGGCCGGTATAGCGCTCTTGCAGCTGCCCGGCGTCCTCCAAGGCGGCGCGCTCTTGCTTCCATGCCGCCAGTGTGGTTTTTGCATCGGCGGCGGTTTTTTCGGCTTCTATTAGCGCGTCCTTGTTTTCCCGGTAGGCCTGTCGCGCTTTTGCTAACGCGCCGTTAACCTGCGCAAGCGCTTTGTATTGGGCAAGGCTGTTTTTAACGGCGGCGGCTTTCTCGGTCAGCGCATCGCGCTCCGGCTGCTTTTGCTGTTCCCCCTCGTATGCTTTTTGCAGCAACGTAAGAGATGCTTTTGTGCTTTCTAAAGCCAGCACGGCTTGCTGCTGCGCGTTTTGCAGCTTTTTCGTTTCCTCCGCCGCGCCAAGCATGGCGTTGACTTGCTCCAGTTCTTTTTCTACCTTCCCTAACGCCTGCGCCTGCTGCTCCCGGCTGTCGGTATCCTGCGATAAAAGCTGCCCGATAAGCGAGATCTCCTCCGCGCAGGGAAGCTTGCCCACCCTGCCCTGTTGCAGCGCCGGATATAGCTGGTCGTCCTCCGGGCAGGCAGCACCGTCCAGATATTGCCGGATGCTGGAACGAAGCGTGTCGCAGGTGCTGCGCTGAGCGAGGGATTCCTTTCGCAGCTTTTCCTGCAAACGCTGATAGGGCTCCGTTAGAAAAACACGCTGCAGTATTTGCTGCCGTTCGTCCGTTGAGGAGAGCAGCAGCTTTAAAAACTCTCCCTGTGCGAGCATTGCGATCTGGGAAAACTGCTTGCGATCCACCCCCAGTATCTGCCGAATCGCCTCGTTTACCTCTGAAAGCTTGGCGACCACTCTGCCGTCCGGGTAGATCAGCTCCGCCTGCGCCTGCTCCGTTGTCAGCTTATTTGCGCGCTTGCTAGGGCGCTCATAGGTGGGATTTCGCTTTACCTGATACCGCCGTCCGGCGTAATCGAACACCAGCGTTACAAAGGTGGGCGTTTGAGGGTCGGCATATTTAGAACGAAGCATGGACATATCCCGCGCGCTGCCGCTGGGTTCGCCAAACAGCGCAAAGGAGATGGCATCGAACAGGGTGGTCTTGCCAGCCCCCGTATCCCCCGTGATCAGAAACAGGCCGCTTTCTCCCAACTGCGCCAAGTCCAGCACGGTTTCTCCCGCGTAGGGGCCAAAAGCGCTGATAGTAAGCTTCACCGGGCGCATGGCGCATCCCCCTTCCAAACGCTTTCGATCAGCGCCGCAGTATAGGCCTGCTGCTCCGCGGTCATGGGCACGTTATTTTGCTTTTCATACAGCTGGCAAAACAGCTCCAACGGGGAGCGCTCTGCCGCATGCTCCGCCATGCCTACCGCGCCCCCTGCCCGGGTGCGCATGTTGTCGTATTCCAGCTGCATCAGGTTTTGATACACCGCCCGCAGTTTGTCTGCGGCGTAAAGGATCTCTTTTTCGTCTGTCAGGATGATGCGCATATAATCCTGCGGATAGGTGGTGTGCGCATAGAAGCTTTTTGCCATCAATTCCTCGTACTTGCCCCTGACGGTGGTAAAGGCGTGCCGCGGCGTAAGTGTTACCGTGCGCACCTGCACGCTGCCCTTTTCTTTGAGCTCTATTACCGTTACGGACTTTTCCTGCGCGGCCTCCCCAAAGGAATAGGCAAGCGGCGCGCCGCTATAGCGAACGGTATCACAACCTACGGTTTGCGCGCTGTGCAGATGCCCCAGCGCCGTATAGTCAAAGGGCGCGAACACCGCCGCATCCACCCCCTCCGAGCCGCCTACGCTGGGCTCCTCGGAGTCGGAGCGCACCGCGCCCGTTACAAATTGATGGGTGACCAACACGTTTCGTACGCTGGTATCCGGCTGCATGGCGTTTACAACGGTTTGCATCGCCTGCGTATAGGTCTCGATCTGCGCCTCCGGGAAGTACCGCCGCACATGGGCGGGCTTTAAGAAGGGCAGCAGATACAGCCGCACCGGGCCGTACGCGTCGGTTAGGCAAACGGGCGTTACCTGCCCGTTATAAACGGGAGACAGATGTACCCTTGCCGCCTCCAGCAGCCGCCCCAAATAGGCGACCCGCTCCGGTGAATCGTGATTGCCGCTGACGATAAAGACCCGTTGTCCCAGCGACGATAGCCCCACTAAAAAATCGTCGAACAGGGTAACGGCTTCTGTGCCGGGCGTGGCTTTGTCGAACACGTCCCCGGCAATGAGCACTGCGTCCGGCTGCTCCGCTTGGAGGATGCGTTTGATCTCAAGAAGCATATACGCTTGATCCTCCAGCATGGAAAACCCGTTGACCCGCTTCCCTAAATGCAGGTCGGACAAATGCACGAGCTTCATGCCATTTACCCCCTCCCGCGGCTGTCTGCCGAAACCGCCTCTTTACTATATATATTGTATCATGCGAAAATAGCCTTCACAATGCCGCCGTTATGCGCGAAATTTGCGCACGGAGCAGCCGGGTATTTTGGAAAGATGTTTCTACTTCCATGAAAGTGTTGATAGTTAACAAATACAAGTATTATGTATGTTGGCGGGAGTAACGAAATGTCTTCTTGGCTGTATTTAGAAGCGGATCTGATCTGCCTTTGCATTCTCGGCGTGGTACGAATCAGCATTGCACAGCGCACAGTGAAAATGCCGGACGACCGGTTTTTCTTGGGCGTGGTGGACGGCGTATTGGTGATGCTGGTGTCCGACGCGGCATGGGCTGCCATCGACGGGAAGATTTTTTTTGCTGCAAGGTTTTTAAACGTGTTTGCCTCCGGCTTGTATTTGTTTTTCACCGCCGCCATATCACTGTTATGGCTCATTTACATCCATTACCGCTTATATGAGGACGTGCCCGGCTTGAAGAAGCTGCTGCCGTATTTTGGCCTTCCTGCCGCTATTCTATTGATTCTATGCATCGCCAGCTATTGGACGGGCTGGGTATACTCTGTGGACGCAAACAACGTATACCACCGAGGACCGCTGCACTGGCTGCAAATGGTGATCGGCAGCGCTTACCTGTTCGCGGCGGCGCTGTATACCATCCGGGGCGCGGTGCAAGGGAACCTTCGCATCAGCCGGCAGGAATGCAGGCTGATCGTTGCCATGACGCTGTTTGCCGCATGCAGCGGGCTGGCGCAAAAGGTATTGTTTAAGGTGCCTGTTGCTTTGGCGGGCGTGGTGATCGCGCTGCTTTCGGTATTCATCAATATCCAAAACAAGCGGGTATCGCAAGACGAGCTCACGCAGATCAGTGACCGGGGGCGTATGCGCCGATACATCACGGGCAGAGTTTCCTCCCGCCTGCGGCGGGAACCCTTATACCTGCTGCTGCTGGATATGGACGATTTTACCGATTTTAACGGGCAGTTTGGGCGATTGGCAGGCAATGAGATGCTCAAGATCGTTGCGCAGGTGCTGCTGGATGTGGCAGGTGCAATGGATGGCTTTGTGGCGCGTTACGGCGGAGACGAATTTGCCGTTGTGGTGGAGTGCAAAAGCAGCGAGGACGTGGAGCGGTTGATCGTTGATATCCAAACAGCTCTTGCGGATGCCAGCAGCCGGGAATTCCTTTCCCAGCCGCTTACGGTCACCGCAGGTTATGCCGTTTACGACCCATCGCTGATGTCCGGCGCGGATATGCTTTGCGGCGTTGCCGAGGATAAGCTTCGCCTGCAAAAGGAGGCCAACCGGCAAAACGGCGGGAGCCGCCTCAATCACCGCATATAGCAGGCATTGCCTGGCTCTCACACTTCCCCGTGCCCTGCAGGGCAAGGGGGCTTTTTTATTGCCGCGTGCTGTGAAAAGTTGGAATTGATATCCGGATTGTTGGAAATTTTACGCCCTGTTTGAAAGGTGATTTACGCGGAAAAAAATCCATGCTATCATGCAAGATAGAGCATTCTGCAACCGTATAGGCTGCACGTACACAGCGGCAATCATACATTTTACACGTCAATAAGCATAACAGGAGGGGCGGTCATGAAGGACATACAGCAATACACGGAAGCGATCAAAAACGGTAAAACGTATCTTGGAATAGAGCTTGGCTCCACAAGAATCAAGGCGGTACTCATTGATGAAGCCCATCAGCCCATCGCCTCCGGCGGGCACAGCTGGGAAAACCGTTTGGAAAACGGCGTTTGGACATATTCGTTAGAGGACATCCACACGGGCATTCGCAACTGCTACGCGGCGCTGAATAAAGACGTACAGGAGCGTTACGGCATTCCCCTTGAAACGCTTGGCGGCATGGGCGTTTCCGGCATGATGCACGGCTATATGCCCTTTGACAACGCGGGCGCTCTATTAACGCCCTTCCGCACATGGCGCAACACCATCACGGAGGAGGCCTGCGGGGTGTTGAGCCCGCTTTTTGGCTTTAACATTCCCCAGCGCTGGAGCATTGCGCACCTGTATCAGGCGATATTAAACGGCGAGGCGCACGTTCCCGCCATCACCCGGCTGACCACGCTGGCGGGCTATATCCACTGGCAGCTGACGGGTGAATTCGTGCTGGGCGTTGGCGAGGCCTCCGGCATGTTCCCCATCGACAGCAGCACTTGCGATTTTGACGCGGCTATGGTTTCGCAATTCAACGAGCTGATCCAGCCCAAGGGCTATCATTGGACGCTGAACGATATCCTTCCCAAGGTGCTTTCCGCAGGCGAGGCGGCAGGTACGCTTACCGCAGCCGGCGCGGCATTTTTAGACCCCACCGGCGTTTTGCAGCCGGGTATTCCCCTTTGCCCCCCCGAGGGCGATGCGGGCACCGGCATGACCGCCACCAACAGCGTACTGCCCCGTACGGGCAATGTGAGCGCGGGCACCAGCGTGTTTGCCATGGCGGTGCTGGAGCGGCCGTTAAGCCGCCTGTATCCCGAGATCGATATGGTCACCACCCCTGCGGGCGATCCCGTGGCGATGGTGCACTGCAACAATTGCTCCAGCGATCTGGACGCGTGGGTATCCCTATTGCGGGAGGCTGCCGGCGCATTTGGCGCACAGCCGGACATGAACACGCTGTACAATACCCTGTATCGCAAAGCCTTGGAGGCGGATGCGGACTGCGGCGGGCTGTTGGCCTATAACTATCTGTCCGGGGAGCATGTAACCGGCTTTAACGAGGGCAGACCGCTGTTCGTTCGCCAGCCGGACAGCCGGATGACACTTGCCAACTTTATGCGCACCCATTTATACGCCGCGCTTGGCGCGCTTTGCTCCGGCATGGAGATTCTGTTAAAGCAGGAGCAGGTAGAGCTGGATTCCATCACAGGCCACGGCGGCTTCTTTAAGGTGGAGGGCGTTGGCCAGCGAATTTTAGCGGCAGCCCTGCGCACGCCCGTTACCGTTATGGAAACCGCGGGAGAAGGCGGCCCGTGGGGCATGGCGATCCTTGCTGCCTATCAGCAGCAAAAGCAGCCGGGCGAGACCCTTGCAGCCTACATCCGCCAGCATGTGTTCGCCACGGCAAAAAGCAGCACCTTGCAGCCGGACGAAAAGGATGCACAAAGCTACGCGGCCTTTATGGAGCAATATAAAAAGGGCCTGCCCGTGGAGCGGGCGGCTGTGGAAGCGTTGTAATCGAGGTTCAAGCAACACTGGCATAAGAAAAGGCACCTTAGGGGTGCCTTTTCTTGTGGCGGGCTGGACATGCTGGTATCCGAACAGTGGTCGGACGAAGGGCTATGTTCGTCAAAGGCTTCCATTACCTCGGGGAGTCGAAGGGTGATCGCCCCCTTCCTGCCGTTGAAGATCAGAACGATCTTATCGTCAAACAGGAATATCGCATTAACAAAGGTATCGAACAATTCCCGACGGAATTCCGGTTTGCTGATGTCTCCACCTTGAAAGTGCTTTAAGAATGTGAGCGTATTCGCAATAGATACGTGGGTTGTGATGAGTTTCCCCTTTACATAACATTCCGGTTCATTGCAAATTGCATCTGCAATTCCTTTTGCTGATAATCCTTATGGACAAACAACCTATCTAAATAACCGGTTTCGTCTATATCTCCAAAACCGACAATCTCATCATTATCCATAGCAATAACCTTTTTGTGCTTCAAAAAAGAGCTATCCCACTCATGCAAATCCACTTTTCTGGATACCCAGACATTTAACTGTTCTTCTGGATAATCCTTTGCGTTCACACTATGAACGGTTTGATAAAACAGTTCTGCCAACTGCCCACAGTCAGCAGATTCATATTCTCGAAGCCATATATCCCATCCTCACAAATCCCGATTTCTCTACTTATTCATCTCCACGTCAAAAGGGAGATCAACGCGCCTACATGCTTAAAACCCTGGCATTTTCGCCCTCGACAAATATGGCTTGTCTGTCCCTGATGCACATTAGCTCTAAACTGTCAGCATAAGCGGTGACGATATTCTCCGCCGCTTTTCCCATTTCCCAATTACCGATATGAGGAACAACGTAAAAATCGACCAAATGCAATCCGCTGTAATCGCGCAAGTCGGGCGCTTTTTCTTTGTGATCCATTATGGCGGAATAAGTGATATCCGGAGCTACAACAATAGCTCCGGCTGATTCGCCGATATAGAGTTTCCCTTTATTAACTTCATCGATCAATGCCCGGTCAGCGCCGCTCTTTTTCAATTCCTGTAATAAGAAAAACGTATTCCCGCCGCTAACATAGATAATGTCGTTCTTTCGCAAAGTGTTGGCGATCGTCTCCGGGGATGACGTTGATACATCCAATTCATCGACGACCATGCCGAGCTTTCTTAGGCTCAACTTGCCAATACTTACAAAAAAGCCCAGATTTTCCACTTTGCTTGCCGTGGGTATATACGTTACTGTCTTATTCTTCAGGTTTGGCTCCACTGTTGGCAATAACCTGGCCACGTTTTGAAACATAGAAACTAACAACATTTTTTTCATAGCGGTCGCTCCGTCAAATTCCGATTTATCTATCAGTTAGTATACCATGCAAACTACCGTTTTGCATGGTATACTAACTGACAGATAAATCGTGGCTTATTGAGCAGATCGGAACAGAGATTAAGAGTATTTGGCTTCGGAACATCAGCTGATGGCAGTATTATTCAGATTAGAACTATATGATTTAACAAGGAGGTCTTTTATGAAAATTCAAAAGGTTACAAAGGAATCCTTTGACGTAATCGGAAAAGAGGGATCGACATTAGATGGCAATGGTTTCATTCAACGATTATGGGAAGAAGCTACTTCCGATTTTGATCAGATTCAACATTTGGCAAAGAAAGATGCCGATGGGAATATAACAGGTATGTGGGGTGCAATGTCAGATATGACTCATTCATTTAAGCCATGCCCAGCTCCCACGCGGCTATGTTGTGCGCATTGACGACCTCTGTCATCCTCCACTACGGAACAGCCTCGCCGCTGTTTGCCATCTGCGTGGTTCAAACGGCAGTGGTGATCTACGATGCGCGGGGCGTCCGACTGGAAACCGGCAAGCAGGCACGGGTGCTCACCGCCATTATGGATTCCCTCAAGGCGGGGGGCAGCGCCTCAGCCATCCCGGAGGAGAACCTAAAGGAATTCATCGGTCACACGCCCTTTCAGGTGCTGATAGGTGCCATTCTTGGAGTAGCCGTAGCGCTTATTATCGGCTAAGCGCAAGCGCAGTCACAAAGGAGAGGACTATGCCCAGATATGTGAGACTATTCGGATTGATCGGCATTTCTGCCGTGTTCATCACAATCATAAGCGATGTAATTCTACTTGGGACACCTACCAGCGCGTATACATATTTTACGCATCCGACAGAATGCATGGCGACCATCCCGCCTTGGCGGATAATGACGGGCGTGTTGGTCGGCGTATGTATGCTGCCCTTTCAACTGGCGGGATTAGCGCCGGTATACTACGGAATGCAGCCGGCAGGAAAGAAGCTACAGCTGTTGGCGCTCCTCCCCGCCGCCCACGCATTGATGATGGGGATCGCCTTTCATACGGCACACGCGTTCATTGCGGAGGGGTGGCGGCTTTCCTATGGCTTTTCCCCCGCTAACGCCACAATCGACGCGATGGTGAAGGGCTTTGACCTGTACTGGGTTCTGCTTCTTGTGTTCATGCTGGCGGAAATGCTACTGTGCTCCGGCGTTCTGGCGATATCCGTTTGGAAGGGCAGAACGCGCTTTCCCAAATGGGTAGCCGTATGCAATCCGCTCTTGGTGTTAGGCGTCGTGTTCCTTGTTCTGCTCGTTCTGCCCGCGCCCGTGGGCGGATATATCGCGCCAACGATCATGAACACTACGAGCCTTACCTATATGGCGCTTTCTTTGCGGCTCGTAGATCGGGACGGCGCAGCGGCGTTATCAGATGGGGGAACGGTATTCGGATGAGCATTAAGCTAAGCAATCTGTTGGATATCGAAAAATACCTTTTGAGCGAGCTGGTGTATTTCAGCCCGCCAGGCAAGCTGCGCTTTGCTATAACGAGGGAGACGCCCATGCCCCTTGGCGAGTTCATCGACTATATCGACAGTTGCATGTTCTCGGGACATATTATCCTGACGGATACATCCACGCTGCCCGCCTACCTGTCTGCCATCAAACGTAGATTTCTCGAACTGTACGAAAAAAGCGAGAATCTCAAGGATGTAATGATCACGGGGTATATCAACGACAACTACGGAAAATACGGAAACACGAAGAACCGCTGGAAGACTAGTCTGGTGGCCATGTCGTTTCAAGACGGTGATGGGAACGGGATCGTCAGCGTGAGTGGCTGCGAGAATTTCAGCTTATCGAGATTGCTGCTCGACTGGGGCGGCTGTGTGCCTGCTTTTGCGGGTGCGGTCACAGTCCACCACAAGCGAGCGCTTCGCTTTTTTGACGAACAG
>CAYZAW010000044.1:0-18003 GCA_964476505.1 uncultured Oscillospiraceae bacterium
TGGAAGTAGATATCCGGGTTCTGCGCGGTGCCGCCCATGTGCGGATGCTCCGGGTTCAGAGCGCGTGCGCGGAACTTGGCAACGGCGTCGTAATCTACCAGCTTCGCCATATCCTCGTAATCGATCATCTCGATCTTCTGCACCTCATGGGAGGTACGGAAGCCGTCAAAGAAGTGCAGGAAGGGAACGCTAGCCTTGATGGCAGACAGGTGGGATACCAGCGCCAAGTCCATAACTTCCTGTACGGAAGCGGCGGACAGCATGGCAAACCCGGTCTGACGGGTGCTCATAACGTCGCTGTGATCGCCGAAGATGGAAAGGGCGTGATACGCCAGCGCACGGGCGGATACATGGAACACTGCGGGTAAAAGCTCGCCCGAGATCTTGTACATGTTGGGGATCATCAGGAGCAGACCTTGAGAAGCCGTAAAGGTGGTGGTCAAGGCGCCCGCGGAAAGGGAGCCGTGCACCGCGCCTGCGGCGCCGCCCTCGGACTGCATCTCGCTGATTTTCAGTTGCTGGCCGAACAGGTTTTTCCGGCCGTTTGCCGACCATTCATCGGCGACCTCCGCCATAGGAGACGAAGGGGTGATGGGGAATATCGCGGCTACGTCGGAAAATGCATACGCAACGTGTGCAGCAGCGGTATTGCCATCGATTGTCATCGTTTTAGGCATAGCGAACCTCCTGTGTAGTTTGTTGTATCGTAATTTTTGCCCCGGTGAACCCGGGGCTTCAAACTTAGACGCATGTTATATTATAGTGAAGCAATGCGGGAGTGTCAAGGAAACAGGCCGTGTTTGTTAAGAATCACACAAGTCTGTCACAGCACCGTCACCTGCCGGGAAACAGGCGGTTTCCGTTTTTTTCCAGAATAAGCAATAGGGGGATTCCAAGGCCGTAGCAAGCCAGCGCTTCGCCCGCCGCCACATACAGCGCGGCAATGGCGAAGGACACGCCCACCTGATACACCTCCGTTAACAGCCAGCCGATGATAAGCCCGTTTGCGATCACCGGCGGCAGCGGCGCAAGGTACTTTACCCCCCCGTTATTTGCATGCAGCGACACCCAACGCGTGCAAAGCGCGGCAAGAAGTGTAGCCAACGAACCAAACACCACGTCGTACACCACAGCGCCCGTTAACAGGTTGGCGATCAGGCAGCCTAAAAACAGCCCCGGCACGGCGGCAGGCGTAAACCATGGCAGGATGCACAGCGCCTCGGAAAGCCGGCACTGCATCAGCCCGGAGGAGATCGGCGCAATGGCGATGGTCAGCACCGCATAGATGGCGGCGATCGCACCGCCTATTACAAGCTCCCGAACGGTGATGCGCCTCATGCAAGCAGCCTCCCGACCGCCGCGCGGCTGTCCGCCAGCGTTTTTTCCTCGTCAATGGCGGTAAGCGCCCCGTGCTCCACGGTAACTTTGCCGTTTACCACGCAGTATTCCACCGGTTTATGGTAGCCCACCGTACCAAACAGGCACGCGGGGTCTTGCTCCGCCCCCGCAAGCGACAGGTCGCGCCCGTCTATCATAAACAGGTCGGCGGCAAGACCGGGCTTGATCTGCCCGATATCCTCCCGGCCAAGCAGCTTTGCGCTGCCGCGTGTCGCCATTTTCAAAAGCGTATAGCCCGTGGGCGCAGACGCGCCGTAGGTAAGCCTGTGCAGCAGGTATGCGGTTCGGATCTCCTCCATCATGTTGGACGCATCGTTGGAGGCGCTGCCGTCCACAGCCAAGCCAAGCGGCACACCTAAGCGAAGCATGTCCGGCACACGGCATACCCCGGAGGAAAGCTTCATGTTGGAGCAGGGGCAGTGCGCAACGCCCGTTTGCGTTTGTGCCAGCAGCTGCAATTCCTCATCGTTGAAATGGATGCCGTGGGCATACCAAACATCGCTGCCGATAAAGCCCAGTGATTCCATATATGCAAGCGGTCTAAGCCCGGTTTTCTCCAATGTATAGCGTTCCTCGTCCTTCGTTTCGCAAAGATGCGTATGCAGCCGTACGCCATACTGCCGGGCAAGCTTTGCGGATTCGCGCAGCAGATCGGCAGTCACGGAAAAGGGCGAGCAGGGCGCAAGCGCGATCTGCCGCATGGAAAGCTCTGCGGGATCGTGATACGCCTCGATCAGCCGCACACTGTCCTTTAAAATGGGTTCCAATTCCTGCACCACGGAGTCCGGCGGCAGCCCGCCGTCCTTTTTAGAAAGGCTCATGCTGCCCCGGGTGGCGGTAAAGCGCATGCCGAGTTCTTTTGCGGCATCCAGCTGGGTATCGATCAGCGTTTGTGCCGTTGCGCCGGGGAACACATAATGGTGATCCATGCTGGTGGTGCAGCCGTATTTCATGAGCTCCCCCAAGCCGCAAAGCGTGGATAGCCGAATGACCTCCGGGTCGAGCTTTTTCCATATTTCATACAGGGTCACAAGCCAGTCAAACAGCTCCATGTTCTGCACCTGCGGCAGGTTTCTTGTAAAATACTGGTACAGGTGATGGTGCGTGTTCACGAACCCCGGGTACAGCCAAAGCCCTGTGCAATCGATCACCCTGTCGGCTTCCGGCAACACCGCGCCCTTCTCCAAAACGGACACGATACGCCTGTCGTCAATATAGATGCTGACATTCCGCAATACGGAATCCGCATCATCACAGGTCACCACGGTATCGATGTTTTTTAGTAACAGAGAAGCCATCCTGTTCCCTCCCGTAACGATTCGTATTGGGGCGCTGCCCCAAACCCTGTTTAAGGGATTTCATCCCTTAAACATCCCATATATCCGCCCATATTTGGGCGGATGAAAGGGTTCCAAGGGGCAATGCCCCTTGGTAGGGGCATTGGGACAACGTCCCCATCAAGTTCTGTTTTGAGTATAGCATTGTTTACATTCTATGTCTTGTATAAACAAATGGGATGTGCTATAAAGCAGGAAGAATAGCAACGGAGGAATAAAAAATGAAGAAAATAACAGCCTTAGTGCTGACCATAGCCATGCTGCTGTTGGCGGCGGCCTGTGCCGCGCCCGTAGAGGCGCCCGTGATAACGCCCGTGCCGGAGGTAACGGCTGCGCCTACGGTAACGCCCGCACCCACGCCCACGCCAACGCCGGAGCCCACACCGGAGCCTGAAGCGGCGGTATCGGTAACGTATGAGGAATACAGCCACATGTTCCAAACGAAAAAAGCGGACGGTACGGTGTTTGACCTGCTGTCTCTTAGCATGAACTGGCCGGTTTTGTCCACGGTTGGCCCGAACGCCGCCTGCGAACGTATTCAAGCCGCTATCGATCAGGAAGCGGAGGCCTTTAAAAAGAACGCGGAAAAATCCTATGCAGCAGACGCGGAGCAGCTGTTTCACGAAATGGGCGAGGACACCACGATGCACCCGTGGCCCTTGGAGGTCGAACGAACGGCAGGAGTCACCTATCAGGACGTGCAGTTTCTGTCCTTTACCTATTACGAATATTTCGATCTGGGCGGCGCGCACCCCTCACATCAGGTGCGGGGCTATGTGTACGACATGACCACCGGCAACGCGCTGACGCTTAACGACATCCTTGCAGGCACGCCGGAGGAGGTAGCGGCAACGGTGGCAGACGCGCTGATGAATGCCGATCCGGAGCAGGTGGCGGGTTATTACGAGGACGCGCGGCAGATCATACTGGATAACTATTTAGACAGCGACGCATACATCACCTGCTATTTCGATAAGGAAGGGCTGGTGATCTCGGCACTGGAATACGCCATCTGCCCGTACGCGGCAGGCATGCCGGAGGTAACCATCCCCTACGCCGGAAACGAAAGCATGTTTAAGATCGAGCTGGTACCGGAAGCATAGCATCAACCTAAAGTAATAGAAAACGGTTCCGCTTGGAACCGTTTTTTGTTTAGGCTTGTTCCGGCTCCGGCGGCATGTGCGCCGGAACGGATGAAGCCCGCTGGGTTTTGTTCTTCTCGCAGCCGCCGCCCGGAAATCGCCGCAGCAACTTTAGGCGGCTGTGAAAAACCCATCGCCAAGAGCTAAGCCCTTGGCGATGATCTCAAAAAAGTGCGCCGGCACTTTTTTGAAGCGCTGTGCGCTTTAGCTGCAGCCGCAGCCGCAGCCACAGCCGCAATCGCCGCCGGAGAGCGTGCTAACGCCGTTGTTGCCAAGGCAGCCGCACAGGAGCAGCAGCAGGATGATCCAGCAGCCGTCGCTGTTGCCGTTGCCGCCGCTGCGGCCGAAGAGCGCGTTGTCCGTACCGCAGCCACAGCCGCCGTTGTTGTTACCGCAGCACAGGAGCAGCAGGATGATGATCCAGCAGGAGTTGCCGGAATTGCCGTTAAAGCAGGACATATAAGAAGCCTCCTTATTTTCATTCAGGCGGTACTCGCCCTATGCCATACTACGCAAAAGCAAAAAAAGGTGTGCAAGGGCGGTATTGCATTCGATCTGCGCGCCTGATAGGATACAAGGTATGAAAAAATCGCTTTTGCGGCGCTTTGCCGCGTATTACAAACCGCACATCTGGCGCTTCGTGCTGGACATGGTCTGCGCGTTCGGTACGGCGGCGGTGGACTTGGCGTTCCCACTCATCACGCAGTATGCGCTAACAACGCTATTGCCCGCGCAGGAATACACCGGCTTCTTTTATCTGTTGGGGCTGGCATTCGTACTATACCTGTTACGGGCGTATTTAACGTATGTGGTCACATACTTGGGGCACGACCTTGGGGTACGCATGGAGGCGGATATGCGAAGGGATGTGTTTTGCCACATGCAAAGCCTGCCCTTCCGCTTTTACGATAAGGAGCGCACAGGCAAGCTGCTGTCACGCGTTACAACAGACTTGTTCGACATTACCGAGCTTGCCCATCACGGGCCGGAGGACGTGTTCATTTCCGTTGTTACCATCATCGGCGCATTTATCGCCATGTTTATTATGGAATGGCGGCTGGCGCTGGTGCTTTTGGTGACCCTGTTCGGCTTGCTGTATTTCGTATTTCGGATGCGCCAGCACATGCGGCAGCGTTCCGGGCAGGTAAAGCAGCGCACCGCCGAGATCAATGCAGATATCGAAAGCGCAATATCCGGCGTGCGGGTGGCCAAAGCCTTTGCCAACGAAGCGTACGAGATCGAGAAATTCCAGCGCGGCAACGACCGCTTTGTGCATTCCAAGAGCGATTATTACCGCACCATGGCGATCTTCCACACAGGCATGGACTTCTTCATTGCGCTGTTCAACGTGCTGGTACTGTTCGTGGGCGGGCTTTTAATTATGAAGGGCGAGTTCGACACGGTGGTGCTGGTAACGTTTACGCTGTTCGTTTCCACGTTTGTTTCCCCGGTGCGGCGGCTCAGCAATTTCATGGAAGTGCTTACGATGGGGCGTGCAGGGTTTGTCCGTTTTTGCGAAATTCTGGACGTTGAGCCGGACGTAAAGGACGCGCCAAACGCCCAGCCGCTGAAAAACGTGCATGGAAAGATCGAGTTTGACAACGTGTCCTTTTCCTATGACGAGGGGCGCACAGTGCTGTCCCACATTTCCTTTACGGTGGCTGCCGGGGAAACGCTGGCGCTGGTTGGCCCCTCGGGCGGCGGCAAAACCACGCTGTGCCACCTGATCCCCCGGTTTTACGACACAACGGCGGGCACCATCAAAATCGACGGGCAGGACATCCGGCAGCTAACGCTTGCATCCCTTCGCTCCAACATCGGCATCGTGCAGCAGGACGTGTTTTTGTTTGCGGGCACCGTGCGAGACAACATCCGCTACGGGCGCACGGACGCTACGGATGATGAGATCGTTTGGGCGGCAAAGCTGGCGGAGATCCATGAGGACATTATGCGCCTGCCGGACGGGTACGACACGCAGGTGGGCGAACGGGGCGTAACGCTTTCCGGCGGACAAAAGCAGCGGGTGTCCATCGCCCGCATATTCCTGAAGGACCCGCCTATCCTACTGCTGGACGAGGCCACGTCCGCGCTGGATACTGCTACCGAGGCAAAAATACAGGCCGCGTTCGACAGGCTTTCCGAAGGCCGCACTGCACTGGTGATCGCCCACCGCTTATCCACGGTGCGCAATGCCGATGAGATCATCGTGATCGACGAGCAGGGCATTCGCGAACGGGGCACGCACGAACAGCTTATGGCTTCGGGCGGCGTGTACGCGCAGCTCAACGATATTCAAGTGTAGACCACACCTCCGGCCGGTGAACCTTTAAACGGTTGACCGGCCTTTTTTCATGCGCTGACGCATCTGCTGCCGGAATATCCGGAAGAGCCTTTTAAACATAAGCTTTTTGAAAGCGAATGCCTAACGTTTCTTCGGTGCTCCTGCCAAAATTCCTTTTTGCATTTTGCCCGCTGTATATTATACTGGAATAAGAAATCGAGCGCGGGAACTCCCGCGGCGGAAAGGCGGTAGGCAGAATGGCAAACGAACTGGAGCAATGCAAAAAAACGCCTCTGTACGAAACACACTTGGCGCTGGGCGGCAGGATGGTGGACTTTGGCGGTTGGGCGCTGCCGGTGCAGTACAGCTCTATTTTAGAGGAGCACAAGGCGGTGCGGGAGCGGGTAGGCCTGTTTGACGTTTCCCACATGGGCGAACTGATGGTGGAGGGTGCTGACGCACTGGCGTTTTTGAACCACACGCTTACCAACGATTTTACCAATATGCAGCCGGGGCGCTGCCGCTATGCCGTAATGTGCTACCCGGACGGCGGTGCGGTGGACGACGTGCTTGTTTATAAGTTTGACGACATGACGTATCTGGTGGTGGTAAACGCCTCCAATACGGATAAGGACTTTTTGTGGCTGTCGGAACAGATCAAGGGCTTTCAGGCGGAGGTTCGAAACGAAAGCGATCAGTGGGCGCAAGTGGCGCTGCAAGGGCCAAAGGCAGAGGAGATGCTAAAGCCGTTGGCTGCAGGCGAGCTGCCCCAGAAGAATTACACGTTTGTACCCAGCATCGATGTTTGCGGCATCCCCTGCATCGTATCCCGCACGGGGTATACGGGGGAGGACGGGTTTGAACTGTACTGCAAGGGCGATAACGGCCCGGCGCTGCATCAAAAGCTCATGGAAGCGGGGGCGGCCTTCGATATGCTGCCCTGCGGACTTGGCGCAAGGGACACACTGCGCTTTGAAGCCTCCATGCCGCTGTACGGGCATGAATTGAATAAGGACATCACGCCGCGCGAGTGCGGATTGGATTTTGCCATCAAGCTGCAAAAGAACGACTTCATCGGAAAAGCGGGGCTTGTGGACGAGCCAAAACGCAAGCGCATCGGTTTAAAGCTTCTTGATCGCGGCGTTGCAAGGGAGCACATGGATGTGCAGTGTAACGGCGAGCTCGTAGGCCATACCACCTCCGGCGGGCCCGCACCAACGCTTGGCGGCAGCTATGCCATGGCGCTGGTAACGGCAGAGGCGGCTAAAGAGCAAACGCTGGATATCATGGTGCGCGGCAAAGCCCTCAAAGCAGAGGTCGTAGCATTGCCTTTTTATAAGCGGGCAAAGTAACCGCGGCGCACCGCTAAAGAAACCGACTGACCGTACAACAGCAAACTTTGCTCCGCTTAAAAAATAACCATCCCCCGCCGAATATGTTCGGCGGAAAAAACGGGGTCTGGGGATGTATCCCCAGCGGGGCATGGGGCAGCGCCCCATACAGTCATGGGCAGCGCCCCATATAAAATATTAAATCAGGAGGAACAACAAAATGGCAGCACCTACCGATCGCAAATACACCAAGGAGCATGAATGGGTTTTGATGGAGGGCGAGAACGCCAAGGTGGGCATTACGGATTTTGCCCAGAGCGAACTGGGGGACGTGGTGTTCGTTGAGCTTCCCGCCGTGGGCGACAGCTTTGCCGCAGGTGACAGCTTTGCCGTGGTAGAAAGCGTAAAGGCGGTTTCCAACGTATACACGCCTGTCGCTGGCGAGATCATCGAGGTCAACGAAGCGTTGGACGCACAGCCGGAGCTTATAAACGCGGACGCTTACGGTCAATTCATCGCCGTATTCAAGGTAAGCGAGATCAAGGAAAGCGAGCTGATGGACGCGGCGGCGTACGAGGCATTCATCGCTGCAGAAGCCCACTAAGAAAGGAGCATCCATGCGAAGCTATGTACCCAACACGGTACAGGAGCGGCAAGCCATGCTGGAGGAAATGGGGCTACCCAACATGGACGCGCTCTTTGCCGATATCCCGGACGATGCACGGCTGCTGTTACCGCTAAACCTGCCGGACGGACTGGCGGAGGCAGACGTGCGGCGCGTGATCGCAAGCTATACATCTCCAGCAGGTAAGCTGCCGCTGTTTCGCGGTGCGGGCGCATACCGGCACGACATCCCCGCCGTGGTAGACGCTATCACCTCCCGCTCGGAGTTTTACACCGCTTATACCCCTTATCAGGCGGAGATGAGCCAAGGGATGCTGCAGGCGATATTTGAGTATCAAACGCTCATTTGCCAGTTAACGGGCATGGAGGTGGCAAACGCCTCCGTGTATGACGGGGCGCATGCCTGCTCCGAAGCCATGTTTTCCATGGTAGGTGCAGCGCGTAAAAAGAAAGTGCTGGTATCTGCCGGGCTCAACCCGCAGTACAGCCGCACCGTCATGACCTACGCGCGGTTCCAGAACATCGAGGTCGTTACCGTTCCGCTAAACGCGAAGGGCGTTACGGATATCGAGGCCGTAAAAGCGGCGCTTACGGGGGCTGCGGGGCTCATCATGCAAAGCCCCAATTTTTACGGCTGCATCGAGAACATCCAAGATGCGGCAAACGCTGTGCATGAAGAAAAGGCGCTTTTGACCGCCTGCGTAAACCCCATTTCGCTGGGCATCCTAAAGACCCCCGGCACACAGGATGCGGACTTTTGCGTTGGCGAAGGCCAGCCGCTTGGCATCCCGCTTAGCGTTGGCGGGCCGTACCTTGGGTTCATGGCTGCAAAGAAGCAATATATCCGCAACCTGCCGGGCAGAATCGTTGGCGAAACCACGGATGCCGACGGCAACCGCGCCTATGTACTGACGCTCCAAGCGCGTGAGCAGCACATCCGCCGGGAAAAGGCCGCCAGCAACATCTGCTCCAACCAGTGCCTGTGCGCCATCGCCGCCGCCGTATACTTAACCGCCAGAGGCCCAGCCGGTATGCGCGAGGTGGCTATGCAGAACCTGCAAAAGGCGCATTATTTGGCGGAAGGCATACAAGCCACCTGTGGCCTCAAGCTACGCTATCCGGATACGCCGTTCTTCAACGAGTTTACAATGGACTGTGAAAAGGACACGGCGCTTGTAAACGCCATCGTGCGAAAGAAGGGCTATGTATCCGGCCTGCGGCTTGCCTATTACGACGCTGCCGATACGAAAGGCTTGCTGTTCTGCGCTACCGAAATGAACACCCGCGGGGAAATGGACGGCTTTTTAGACGCCCTCGCCGCCGCCGTGAAGGGAGGCAAGTAGTATGGCTAGATGCGCATACCCATTATTGTTTGAACGGAGCATGCCCGGGCGTACCGCCTCCGACCTGCCCCCGCTGGATATCCCTTACTTGGAGCAATTGCTCCCCGCGGACTGTATGGTATCTGAACCTCTGCCTTTGCCGGAGCTTTCCGAGGTAGGGCTCATCCGCCACTTCACGGGGCTTTCCCGCCGGAACTTCGGCGTGGATAACGGCAGTTACCCGTTGGGCTCCTGCACTATGAAGTACAACCCGAAGATCAACGAGGAGCTTTCCCGCTGCTTTAACGACCTGCACCCGCTTCTGGATGAAACGGATTTGGTAGGCCCTATTCGCCTGATGCGCGACCTTCGCTCCGCTTTGTGCGAGGTGACGGGGATGGATGAGTTTACCCTCCAGCCGGCAGCAGGTGCGCACGGGGAGATCACCGGGCAAATGATCATCAAAGCCTATCACCAGATGCGGCAGGATATTGACCGCACCGAAATGCTCATTCCCGACGCTGCCCACGGCACCAACCCGGCCTCCGCCGCCATGGCGGGCTTTACGGTGGTGGAGCTAAAGAGCAATGCGGACGGCGGGGTGGACTTAGACGAGCTTCGCGCAAAGGTTGGCCCCAAGACCGCCGGGTTGATGCTGACCAACCCTTCCACGCTGGGATTGTTTGAGCAAAACATTCTGGAGATCGCAGATATCGTGCACAAGGCGGGCGGTTTACTGTATTACGACGGTGCAAACCTCAACGCCATTATGGGCATTGCCCGCCCCGGGGACATGGGCTTTGACGTGATGCACTTAAACCTGCACAAGACCTTTGCCACGCCGCACGGCGGCGGCGGTCCCGGCGCGGGGCCTGTTGGCGTGAAAAAGGAGCTTATCCCATTCCTGCCCGCACCCGTGGTGCTCTCGCACGACGGCGGCCCGGCGGGGCTCGATTATGACCGGCCTCTTTCCATCGGGCAAGTGCGAAGCTTTTTTGGCAGCTTTACCGTGCTCGTAAAGGCGTATTGTTACATATTGTCGCTTGGCGGCGTGGGCTTGACCGAGGCCAGCGAGAATGCGGTATTGAACGCCAATTACATCCAGCACCGCTTAAAGGACGTTTACGGCCTGCCGCACGACCGCCTTTGCATGCATGAGTGCGTATTGACCCCCGGCAAGCTCATGGAGTACGGCATCCACACCACGGATATCGCCAAGGCGCTGATCGATTACGGGTATCATCCGCCTACCATCTATTTCCCTCTGATTGTACACGAGGCTTTGATGTTTGAGCCTACCGAGACCGAAAGCCGCGAGGAGCTGGACGGCTTGATTTCTGCCATGCTGGATATCGCCCGCCGCGCCGAAGCGGAGCCTGAAACACTGCACGCCGCACCCGTTACCACCCCCGTTGGCCGCCCGGACGACACCAAGGCCGCGCGCACGCCGCATGTACGGTGGGAGTAGGGGGAACGGCCTCCGGCGGGTTAGGGTATTTTTGTAAAAATACCCTAACAACCCAAAAACTTTAAACATTAAAAAGGACGTGCCATTTCCTGTACGTCCTTTTTCCTTCCTCCCGCCGGGATATTTCCCGGCGAAAATGGGGTCTGGGGATACGTCCCCAGCGGGGTATGGGGCGGAGCCCTATATTACTCTGCTAATTCTCCGCAAAGGTTTTGATTCATAATAGAGCGCACCCCGTCCATATCCCGGGTTTGCCCCAGCGCCCACATCAGCTTGGTGACAGCCGCCTCGGTGGTCATGTCTCCAGCGGAGAGGATTCCCGCTTCCATCAGTGGGCGGCTTACCTCGTACACGGCGGGTGTGCTTTGCTCGTACAGGCATTGGGAGGAGAGCACCACCGGCATACCGGAACGCAGCAGCTTTGCAATGGCTTCCGTATGATCCCGGCGGATGCTGTGCACCCCGCCCAAGCCAAACGCCTCCAACACCAGCCCGTGATACCCGCAGGCAGGCAGCGCGTCAAACAGCGCGGGCGTTGCGCCCGGCACCAGCTTGATGAGCGCCACGGCAGGATCGATGCTGTCGTTATACCGAAACGGTGCGCGAAACGGCGGTTGATACAGGGGGATATAGCGGTTTTGCGCAACCGTGCCAACGTACGGGTAATTGATGCTTTCAAACGCGTGCAGCGAGGTGGTTCGCACCTTCACCGCACGGCAGCCAAGCATCACCGCGTCACCAAAGCAAATGTACACCCCGCCCGGCAGCGATCTTGCGGCGATGATGGCGTTTTTCAGGTTCTTGCGCCCGTCGGAATCCGGGTATGCCATGGGAAACTGGGAGCCTGTGATCACCACCGGCAGCGTTGCGCCTTGCAGTATAAACGAAAGCATGCTGGCAGTATACGCCATGGTATCCGTTCCGTGCGTTACCACCACGCCCTGCCCCGATGCAAACGCTTCCTTGATGCGTACGCCGATGGAATGCCATTCCTCCGGCTGGATGTTGGAGCTGTCCAGCGCGAACAGGTCGCAGCATTCGATCTCCGATTTTTCTACATCCTCCACATACGGCAAAAGCTCTTTTGCCGAAAACGCCGGTGCCAGCCCGTCCGGGCCCGGCATACAGGCAATCGTGCCGCCCGTGCCCAACAACAGCAATTTGCGCATGTGTTTTTCCTCCTTGTTTATCATGGGGCGCTGCCCCATACCCCGCTGGGGACATTGTCCCCAGACCCCATTTGCCGCCGGAAATATCCGGCGGGGGAGATAAATCGACCCATGAAACCTAATACGCCAGACTGGTGTTGTCTCGCAGAATGTGTTTTACCCGGACAGCCCAATGGGCTGTCCCTACAACACGTTTTCTTAACATATTCTATTTAAAAGTTTCGGTTCTTAGGGGCTTTCCAAAGCCCCTAAGCCGCCGGAGGCCGTACCCTACCGACCAAGTGCATCCTGCATTTTATCCGGCAATGCCACGTCCGCGGCCTGCAATACCATATGCACGGCTTCGTCCGGGTCACTTGTCACCTGATACAGGCTCCTATACGCGTCGTTGGCAAAGCCGTCGTGGAACACGCGTTCAAACTGCTCTATCAGCGGCTCGAAAAAGCCCTTATGCTCCAACAGCACGATGGGATGCGCGTGATACCCCAACTGCCGAAGGGTAATGACCTCCAACAACTCCTCCAGCGTGCCAAACCCGCCGGGCAGCGCAATGAACCCGCAGGATTTCTGCTCCATGGTGGCTTTCCGTACATGCATAGTATCCGTTACGATCAACTCCGTGCAGCGGGCAAACGCGATTCCCGGTTGATTTAGCTTTTCCGGAATCACGCCGATGATGCGCCCCTGCTTTTCCTCCGCACCTCGGGCAACAGCGCCCATCAACCCCAAATTACCGCCGCCAAACACCAGCCCGGCGTTTGCCTGCGCGAGTGCCCGGCCCAATGCCTTTGCCTGCGCGTAATAGCTTTCCTCCAACCTCTGGCTGGAGGACGCAAATACGCAGATGTTCCTCTGTTCCATAAACCCCTCCCCGGTTTCCCGGCGTAAATTTACCAATTCTCGCCCTTTAACAACTCATGTGCGATATCGAACTTCATGTGGCTGTAATTATCGTCGTTGGCGGGCACCTCGAGCATCACCAGCGCCAAGCGCTCTTCGCCGTCGGGCGCTTTTAAGCGGTAGCCCACAAACCATGATATCTCGCGGTTCTTATCGTTGCCGATCTCCGCCGTGCCGGTTTTTCCGGCGATATTATCCAAATCGATATAATGCCCGGTACCGGTTACGATAACGTCCTCCAGCATAGGCTCGATGGTGCTGATGCTGGCGGGATGGATCACGTTCGCTTTCCATACCGCTTGGCTTCTGCCGCCGGTACGCACATACTCGGTGCCGTCCGTATAGTATATGCCCTCTATCATCCTTGGCTCCATAATACTGCCGCCATTGGCAAACGCGGAAAACTCCACCGCCGCCTGCAAGGGCGTTACCAACACCTGTCCCTGTCCGTATGAGCTTTCTGCCAGCAAGCCTTCGTCCCACTGCTTGTCCTCGTTTTTCATTTGTGCGCTGTTCACCGAAAGGTCAAAGGGGATGGCCTCGTTAAAGCCAAGGCTATCCATAAACGTGGGGAAGAACGAAACGCCGGTTTTCAGCGCCGCATACGCAAAATAGACATTATCCGAATCGATGATACCGCTGTGCATGTTGAGCGGCGGGGAATGCCGGTGATTCAGGTGCACACGCGTTACGCTGGCGTACGCCCACGGGCCGAACTCGCCGCTGTCAGAGGGCGTCCATTTATCCTCTTCAATGGTTTCCGAGCGCCCTTCGGGGAACACGCTGTCGGCAGTCATTGCGCCGGACTCCAGCGCTGCCGCCGCCGTAAACGGCTTGAAAATGGAGCCCGGGGGATACCGGCCTTGGCTGATGCGGTTGAACATGGGCGCGTTGGCCTGCTCCGTTAACGCTTGCCAGTCCACATCGGAAATGCCACGGTTGAACTGATTCAGGTCGTAGGAGGGGTAACTGGCCATTGCCTCCAGCTCGCCGGTTTTCGGGTTCAGCACGATCACCGCCCCCGCCGTATCATTCCCGAACAGGGTGTATTTTAACAGCACCTCCGCGCGCTCCTGCAACGCCGGGTCAATGGTCAGCTGCAAGTCCTGCCCGTTTTTTACGGGCTCGGTGTACAGCACTTGTTTTCTTACGCCATCGCTGCCCGCAATGTAAATGAAGTACCCGTCCTCGCCCCTCAGCTCTTTTTCGTAGGCTTTTTCCAAGCCGGATTTGCCAACGCGGGAGTCCGCATCGTAGGCTGCGCCTTCCATCACTTCCCCGGTTTCGGGGTCGATGAGCTGGCCTTTTTTGTTCAGCGTGCCGCCGGTAAGCGCGGTCAATTCGTCCTCGCTCACAGCACCCACGTATCCTATGATATGCGCCATGCTGTCCTTCTTAGGGTAGTTTCTGAGCGTACCGTAATTGGAGGTGTCTACGCCCGTACCCTTGACCGACAGGATACGCGCTTCCAGCTCGTCCGTAAATTCGTCCGGGTAGTATTGCCGCAGTATCGCAAAATCGTTATAGGCGGTGTCCAGCGCTTTTTTCAGCTTGTCCACGGAGGTGTTGAGTACGCCCGCCATTTCCGCCACGTACCAGTCGTGATCCTCTATCTGCGAGGGTACGGCAAACACCGTGACCGCGTTTACCGTTTCCGCATACAACTGCCCGTCCGCCAATATCTCCCCGCGCTTCGCCTTTACGCCGCTTACCCGCACGGTATCGCCCCAGTTCATTTCCGGGAAGATCAGCGCGGGCGACCAGTCGATCACCCAAGTGCCTTCCTCGCGAAGCACCGTCATGCGGTAGGCAAACGCGGTGTCGCCTATTTTGTCGCTTTCGTATTGCAGGGTATAGTCATACACGCAAATGATGCCACCCTCCACGAAGGACGTTTCCCGATAGCTAAGCCCGGTTACGGACAACTCCTCGAATATCGCCTTGTACCGGTTCACAAACTGCTCGCGGCTGACGGTTTTACTGCTTTGCTCCGTACCCGCTTCCCGGTCGCGCTTTGCCTGCGCCGCTTCATACCGCACGGAGCTGGCCAGCATTTTGTACGCGCTCTCGTACTCGCCGCTGTCGATATAGCCTAAAAACGTTTGCATCGCCACGCGCGACGCGGATTCCTGTTCCTCGCAGCCCGAAAACGCCCCCGCTATGCTCACCAGCAGAAGCAGCAGCGCAATATATAACGCAGTTTTACGAAACCAATTGTGTTGCATCGTTTACCTCTTCCAAAAATATCGCACAAGCCAAAAGATCGGCACAACCGCCGGGGCTGATGTTTCGTGCGGTAAAGTCCGCGTCCAGTTGGGTCATAAGGGGCACCAACTGTTGGGGCGCGGCCTGCACCTGTAAAAGGGCGTTGGCGGCGGCGGACTGCGCGTACAGCATGCCCGGCTCTCCGGCACGGGTCAGCACATTGGTATCCGGCACGTTGGCGATGAGGGAAAGCAGGGTATACAAAAGCACATCGTTTTGCGTAAAGCCCTGTGCGCGGCTCCGGGCAAGGGCGGGCAGCGCCACGGTTCTGATATGCAAAAACCCGCTTTCGGCCTCGGCACGCACACCGCCCGCACCATAGCGGAGAAAGGCAGCTTCGCCGTGGGTGGCGGCGGTGCTTCCAAGCTCCGCCTCGCAAATGCCCTGCACATACGCTCCGGCGGCAAAGCACACCGCCTCGGGGGTGATGTCCGCATGCAGCGCTTCCAGCCTGCCCAAGGCGGCGGCAAGCAAGCCAAGCGAGAATATCGCGCCCTTGTGCGTGTTTACGCCGCCGGTAGCCGTTTGCATAGCCGCCTCCGCCAGTTTTCCCGGCTCCCGCAGGCGGGGTAGGGAATCGGCAGGGGAGAGGGCTGCGGTATCAGTACCCAAGCGGTACAGCGTACCGAAAAACGGCGAAATGGCAGCGGCGCTACGCTCAAAATGACTTGCATCCATATCGCGGTGCGCACCGCTGTTCGCTCGATCCACCAACCCCGGCTTGGGGGTGGCGTTCACCTCAAAAAGCAGCGCGGCATGCGCGGCGTTGATAACGGCAGATTCGTTTAACATGGGCGGTTCTCCATGCGCGAGAGCAGGCGCATGCCCTCTTCGGAACGCAAATAACTTAGCGTAGTGCTTGGCACAAGCGAAGAAAGCGCCTGCCAATCCTGGTTCGCAAAGCGTGCGCGAACGGTTGACGCGCGAACGCGCCCGCCTGCCGCCTGTAAGCGCGGCAGCACGTGTACGGCAACGCCATGCTCCGGCAATACGCTAAGCAGCGCCGCATTATACAGCGCCGTCAGCGGGTCGTCCTCCTCGGTTCCAACAAAACGCGCGGTAACAGAAAGCGCCGGTGCGATTTGTTCTGCAAACAGCGCCGCGTCCAGCGCCGCATACGCTCCGGCGGCACCGGAGGGGTCTTTTAGAAAATAGCTGGGGAACGTGGCGGCAGAAATAAGATACGCACCGCCCGCGTGCACCGCAGCGTTTGGAATATCCGCCGTACCCGCCCGCACCATTTGATACCGCGCCTGAAAGGGGAACGCGCTTTTATCCTCCTGCAATACGAATACGTGCAGAAGCTCGACCTGCTTTGCCGCTTCCTCTATTAAATACCGGTGCCCCAAGGTAAAGGGGTTGGCGTTCATCACCACAGCGCCCACGGTACCCGCGGTATCCGGCGTTTCCTGCTTCCATTTTTCAAGCTGCGCCGAAATACCGGTTTTGCGGGATTCGAACAGCAGCGCGTCCTCGGTTTTTACCAGCATGGAAAAGCCCAGCGAGGTAAACAAGCGCAGATGCGCCGGCTTGGTGAACACGAATATGTTGTTTTCACCCGCCTGCCGCATCTGCGTGTATAACTGCGTAACAATGCCGCTTAATAGATCCTCGCCGCGCCGCGCTTCCGCTACGGCAAGGCATTTGATCACGTTTTTCTCGTACCCGCCGCCCGCGATAAGGGTATCCCCGTCAAACAGGCCGCAGTAATATTCCAAGCCCGGTTCCAAGCGAAGCCCGGCCTCCCGCAGGAAGCGCTCGATTAGCGGCTTGTCCGCCTTGAGAGAAAGCGCTTGTAGCTCCGGCATGGGTCACGTCCTTTCCGCCGCGCTAAAAATCGCCGATATGGCGGCTTCCAGCTCCAACGCGGTATGCTTGCGGCGGCTTACGCAGTCCGCCGCAGGGCCGCCGCAAACCATGCAGCTTCGTCCCGCGCCGGTGATTGTCCGCCGCGACAGGGGGTTGCCATCAGGATCGATCACGTCGATATCCCACAGCCGCCCCAATGGTTGATCTTCCTCCAGCGCCATGCAGCGGCGCTTTAAGGCCTGCGGCTCCATGTCCACCGCCCAATAGCCCTCCGGCCCGGTAGAAAGCCGCCTTGTTTCCTGATGCAGTACCGCAATGCCCGCCGCGTTCAGCATGGCGGTGATCGCCGCCGCGCCTGCCGCAAACGCTTTGCGAGCCGCCTCGCAGTCCTTCACAGCACCCGGGATATTCACAAGCAGGCACAGCACCGTTTTGCCGTATGCATGCAGCAGGGCTTTTTGCCTTGCCGCACGGTTCTCCCGGCTAACTAGCAGCGCCTCCAGCGTAATGGGCGTGCCTAAAAGCAGCCCGTTCACGCAAGCTCCCGGCATACGCGCGCGTCCAGCGCGGCAAACAGGCCGGTGAGTATCGTTTGCAGTGCCTCGTCGTTTTTAGCCTTTGCACCCACATACAGCTTGAGCTTGGGCTCCGTACCCGAGGGACGCACCACCGCCCACGCGCCGTTTGTAAAGCAGTATCTTAGCATGTTTACGGCGGGCAGCGTCAACGCTTCCATTGCGCCGTCGGCAAGCTGCGCCATGCCCGTTTGATAGTCCTCCGTACGGGAAAGCGCATAACCGCCAAGCTCCGTGATCTGCTCCTGCCGAAAGCGCGCCATGGCGTTTGCAATCTTTTCCATGCCCGCCTTGCCCGCAAGCGTATACGCGGTGACCTTTTCGCCATAGAACCCGTATTTTTGATACAACTCCTGCAAGCCGTCGTACAAGGTCATGCCCC
>CAYZAW010000045.1:0-17789 GCA_964476505.1 uncultured Oscillospiraceae bacterium
TGTTGTTTTTCGCAAGTTCCTCCAAGATAAAGGGCGTTTTATCGTCTTCCCATGCAGCGTCTATTGTAAGCGCAATTTTCTTATCCTCCCGCGCTACGGAATACACCGGCAGTTCCTTCTTTTTTCCTACCAGTACCGCCAGCTCGTACATTTCCGTTTCCGCTCCGGCGCTCATGGTTTGCGCCGCCTGCTCCTCTCCGTTTCCTAACAGCGCAACCGCCAATATAATGCCCAGCAGAAGCAGTACGCCTCCGCCCAGCAGAAGCATCTTTTTTGTGATCACAAAAACACGCATTCTGTTCCCTCCCTACTCTCTTTCACAACAGGATATGCGCGTTTTACCGGGAAACATGCGGTTTTCGTCAGATTAATCTGAAGGGACGTAAATAGCGTCCAAAAGCAAATCCCGGCAGGCGCTATTGCGTTCCTGCCGGGATACTGATTGTTATTCTGCATTACGCGTTCTCGCTGTTTTGCACTTCGCTGTTCTGCTTACGGACGGCTACCGTTGTGCCAACAAGCTGCAATACCAGCAATGCCGCCATGGGGATCGTCCACTGATCCGTGTAGATCATATTGTTTAGCGGCAGCTCCGTCAGGATGAACACCGCGATGCTAAGTACTGCCATTGCAATGCCGTAGACCTTGGTCAAACGGTGCATCCGGGTCTTGCTGCTATCCTCCTCGTCCTCCTTCAGCTTCTTGGAGAACAACGTTGCGATTGCGCCAATGGCGCTTGCAACAGCGCACAGAAGGTTGATCAGCGCCCAGGTGTGTACAAACGCGAGGGGAACCTCTGCCGCGGGGATATCCGTCGTCCGGGAGGACTGGTTGTTATCAGCGGGAGCCGCAAGAGGCACCGTGTTCTCCGCGATCTCCGTCGTTTGATTGTTTATCGGCTGCGTGGGTACGGTAGGTACCGTAGGCACGGTGGGTACAGTAGGCACTGTAGGCACTGTGGGCACTGTAGGTACCGTAGGCACTGTGGGTACCGTGGGTACGGTAGGCACAGTGGGTTCCGTGGGTATGGTAGGTACGGTGGGTTCCGATACAACTACGGGAGCCCATGAATACATACCCTTTACTGCTTTTCCTGCGGCGGTATACTCCACACCGCCTGATACATAGTACGCGATTAGTTTATTGTACCGCGTTTTAAAAATACTATCGTCTTTCCATGGCCACATTGTAGGTTCAATTTCATCATCAATTCCTGAAATTGCAGGTAAGTTTTCACTGCCTGCCGTAAACGTGCCGGAGCCGCCATAAAGGTTGATACTGCCTTTATCTGATGCGCTTATGCGATAATAAGTATCTTTTTCGACTGTTTCACGAGAGGCAGTATCCTTTTCTTTGTAGTAAACATCGCTTCCGCTGCCGACTGCAACAGCGCCTTGACCGCCTGTTACCGTTACACTGCCGCCGTTAACGGTTAGACTTCCGCCTGCGCCGCCAAGGCCTGTTTTTTTACTGTTGCTCGCACGCTGTGCGCCCGCGCCGCCACCGATTCCAGCCGCACCCGCACCGCCTTGCGCCGTTAAGGAGCCACCGTTGATAGTGGTTGTACCGCCGCTGCCACCGGAAACCTTACGTTTATCGCCACTACCGGCACCACCGTAATAGCCGCCGCTTCCGCCGCCAATACCTGCACCGCCTACGCCACCCGTAGCCTCAACTGTACCGGTAGTATTCACGGTAAGCGTACCGCCATCACCGCGTGCCCCGCCGCCAATACCGGCCGCCGCGTAACCGCCTTGCGCCGTTACATTTGCGTTACCAGAAATGCTAACGGTTGCGCCCGCACTGCTGTCGCAGTTGCCTCCGTTGCTTGCGCCGCCGATGCCTGCACCATTATAGCCGCCGTTTGCAATAACGTTTGCATCACCACTAATTTCTACGTTACCACCGTTATTACCGCCGCCACCTGCGCCGATGCCCGCGCCGCCGCCGGTGTAGGACTGTTGTTCATCTGATAAATTATTGCTGCCACCGTTTGCAGTAACTTCTGCATTGCCGGAAATGCTAACGTCACCGCCGTTACCGCCTGTGCCGCCGCCGATGCCGGCGCTGCCAATGTTACCGGTGTTTGTGTTGCTGATATATCCGCCGCCTTTACCGTTTGCTGTAATTTCAAGCTGTCCGGTAGCCGTGGTTGTGATGTTGATTTTGCCGCCGGCTTCACCGCTTGCGCCGCCAATGCCAGCACCTGTACCATTGTTTGTGCCTTCACCGGCATTAGCGGTCAGTGAACCGGTTTCTCCGGCAGCATTTTGAATAGTCAGCGTATCGCCTTTGCCAACCTCAATACCTGCCGCGCCTTTACCACCGGTAACGGTGTTCGTTCCTTCTACATTGATTTCTGCGTTACCGTTTACTGTAATGCCAGCTCCAGTCTCTGTAGATATATTAACGTTATCAATGGTAGCAGTGGCTGTTTGTCCATTTTTCGATGTCATATTGATGGGTTTATCCACCACTCCACCCTTGCTTTGAATAATCTCGGTAGTGGTTGTTTGGGGTTGTCCGTTAACCGTTTGCCCGGAGCTGTCTGCGACGATATCTATACTTGTAATATTAACATCAGAAAGATCATATTGCTCCGCAAACGCTATTGCGGACAGCGATGACAGCGTAAAGAACACGATTGCCGCTGTAAAGCTCATCACGCGAACGCTTCTGCGAGAGATCCTCCTATTGGCTTGCTTTCTATTTTTCATCATATTCGCTGTCTCTTTTCTTAAATATTAGTTTATTCTATAGGTCGAAATACCTATTTCTCTTGTTGTTACTGTCATTATACATGCACTAGGGTTACGCAGCGGGTTACGGAAGCCCTATTTATCTGAGAATAATAATATATTCTCACAAATAATACTTTGTATTAACTTGTGCTTTATTCATCGGTTGAAACCAGCACCCGGATAAGCGCATTATAAACAAGAATGTAAATATATTTCATTCGGCCGTTTGGCTGATTTGTTGTTATAAAAAACACGGCAATGCGCTGTTACCGTGCATCGCCGTTTGTTCTGATGGATATAGTATGTGCGATACTGCTTTACGCCCCTGCAATGCAGTACCCGTTTTTCCCCAGTTTTTTCTCTTTGTAAAGCGCGTCGTCCGCATTTTTGTACAGAGCATCGAAATCCGTACCGTTATGCGGTACCACGGCAATACCGATGCTTACCGTAACGGGAGAATCGGTGCCGGATACGCACACGTTCAGGGTGCATATTTGTTTTGCCTTTCTTGCGGCGATCTCCTGATTGGGTATGCCCTTGATGAAAACCAAGAATTCATCACCGCCCACTCTTCCCACAAGATCGCTTCGCCTGAGAATAGACGAGATCCGGTTCGTAAGCTCCACCAATACCTGATCCCCCGCCGCGTGGCCGTAGGTATCGTTCACGTTTTTAAAGTCGTCGATATCCAGCATCAAAAGCGCGTGCATTTCTTCCGGTTTGGATGCCTGTAATGCCTGCTCCATCTGCATTACAAAGGCAGACCTGTTTAATACGCCCGTGAGCGGATCGATTTCCGAGCGTTCCTCTTTGATTAATTGCTCCGTAATGTCCGAAAAGGATATCACCGCCGATACTGGCTGACCACTGCTTGAGAACACGGTAGTGTAATTGGCTTTTAACCAACGCCAGCCTTTTGTGGAACTCTGCTGATAGGTCGCTGTGCCGGTTTCGCTTCCCCGGAGGATGCTTTCAAACAATTCCTTATACACGTTGGCGGTTTCCGGCGATACTCTGCCGCAGGTGATCTGTTCCTCAGGCATATTGTACAATACGGGCGGCAAGTCAAATATAGGATCAAAGGAGGCGGGCAAGGTCAGCGTTCTTGCCTGCACGTCAAACCGCGTAATGATGTTTCCGCTATGCTCGATTGCCAAGCGGTTCACTTCCTCGCTGACGCGCAGCTGCTCCGCCCACTTCATTTGCTCGGTAATATCCAGAAGCGTAGAATTCGCAAACACGGTATCGTTGCGCCTGCCGGTAACCATACAGATTTGATGCACCCAGCGCAGGCCGCCGTCTTGTCCGTGGATGCGGTAGGAGGTGTTCATGGTTTCGCCGGTTTCCAGCATGGTATTATACTGGGCAGCAAGCGCAGCCCAGTCTTCCTCGTAAACGCATTGTTTCGCATCGTTGTATGTTGAACGGAGGCATTCCTCCCGGGTTACGCCAAACAACGCGCAAAAAGCGTTGTTGCAAAACGTGACCTGTATGCTGTCCGGGGAAAACACATAGGTGGCTAACCCACCGGGAATGCTGTTGATCAGGCGCTCCAGATTGGCTTCCTTTTCCTTTTGCTCAGTGATATCCCGGCTAACGCCGTACTCGCCGATCACCTGCCCGGTGGTGTTCATAATGGGATATATGGAGCTCTCTACAAAGCGCTCCTCGCCTGATTGCGTATACATTTTAGCCGCAACATTCACCAGTGCCTCTCCGGTTTCCATCACTTTGTTATCAATGCTGGCGAACTGATCTGCTACGTCTTTGCCGAACAAATCGTAATCCGTTTTCCCGATGATATCCCGCTCGGTCACTAAGCCGTTCATTTCCATAACGGCACGGCTGCAGCAAATATAACGGCGATCCTTCCCCTTGACAAAGGAGTAATCCCCCGAGGTAGACATCATGGTGGACAAAGCTACGGGCAGCATTTCCTGAATGGACATCACCTCTTCGGAAATAGGCGTATACGTTGCAAACAGCGCGTATTTCCCGCCGTCCTTTTGCATGATGCTTGCCATGATATGAAACGGGCGGTATTCCGCTGTGCCGGATAGGATTCTTGCGTCGCAGGCCAGATCCCGGTTTTGCCGGATGGCAGCTTCCAACTCATGCCGTAAAAGCGTGCGATCCTCCGGGTGTACCATGTCGAACACGGACGCTTGCGAATAATCCACGCTTGCGCGCCCTACGAGCTGCCAATATTTTTTGTTGATATGAATGACCGACAGTCTTGTTCCGTCATATTCAAAGAGCGAAGCACCGCAAGGCAGATGATCCAGCAATTCCCGTTCTGTTCTGCTTTTGTTTGCGGTCAGTACCGTCTGGTCCATACGGATGCTCCTTTTCACCGATCACTGCGATTTATAATGAACACCATACTGTATAATGCAAGTTATTACACTATATTTCAACAAAATACGAACAATAGAAACAGATATCGGTGAAAACGCCGATATTTCCGTCTGAATCCTGTCGGCTATTCATATGTGATGGATGCTTTGCTCTATTTTTGATGGGTATCCTGTGTTTTGAACACGACCAGCTTGCTAAACACATAGTTTGCCATGATCACCACTGCGGACATAATTACTTTTGCGATAAACGGCAGCACCAAAAACCTATCGATCAACAGGTACAGCCCCAGTTCCTCCAGCCCCAAGGACAATAAGCGCGCGCCGAAGAACAGCGCCACCTCCCGCAGTACGGCTTTTTTTTCATACGCTTTGGACTGAAAAACGAACCTGCGGTTTGTGATATACGCAAACGTGACCGCAAGCACCCACGAAAGCACGTTTGCAACCGCATAATGCATACCCGCCGCCGCGTGGAACAGTTGAAACGTGCCAATGCCAAGCAGCGTTGTTATTGCGCCAAACAGCACATACAGCAGCAATTCTTTTGTTACAAGCTTTTTCAGTTTATTCCAAAGTGTTTGCAGCACTTGCATCCTCCGGCCAATCCATGACCTTCCCCTTCTTTACAAAATAACTCTTATTCGCAAGCTTCGCCATCGGCGCATCGGACAGGGAATCGGAATAGAACCGTTCCACTGTGTTATTGGGGTAATGCTCCCGAAAGCGCGGTACCTTTTCTGCTCCCTTGCAATTCTTCCCCGGCATTCTTCCCGTATGCTTATCCATGCGTGTTGCGATCAAGCGCTGAACGCCCAGCTCACGGCAAATAGGTTCAAGAATAAACGCCGGAGTTGCGGATACGATAACATCCGTTGGCTGCTTTTGTTTTAAATACCACGCTTCTAAATCCTTTTTACCAAGCTTCTCCCAGAAGCGCAGCACCAAGCCGTCTACGTTTTTTACAAAGCGCAGAAACACAAAAAAGCGCGCCTTAAAGCAATCAAAGGGAATGATATGCAAAAGCAACAGCAGCGCCAGCACCAGCTGATACGGCCAAAGCAGTATCAGGTACGGGCGCAGCAGCACGCAGTATTTATAAAACTCCACGGTGGAGTCGTGGCGGTATATGGTTCCGTCAAAATCGTAAACGTTCAATGCAGCCCATCCTTTAGTGATAAAGCCCCGCAAAGCGGGGCTTTACATATTCCATACGGCTTACTCTAAAAAGTCTTTCAGCTTTTTACTGCGGCTGGGATGGCGCAGCTTTCTCAACGCTTTTGCCTCGATCTGCCGGATGCGCTCACGGGTAACGCAAAACTCCCTGCCAACCTCCTCCAGCGTGCGGGCTTTGCCGTCGTCTAAGCCGAACCGCAGACGCAGCACCTTTTCCTCACGGGGAGTCAAGGTGTCCAGCACGTCCATCAGCTCTTCCTTGAGCAGCGTTCCCGCCACGACCTCTGCGGGGGCGGGCGCATCGTCGTCGGGAATGAAGTCGCCTAAGTGACTGTCTTCTTCCTCGCCGATAGGGGTCTCCAAGGATACCGGCTCTTGGGCGATCTTGATGATCTCCCGCACCTTATCCTCCGTGATGCCCATTTCCTTGGCGATCTCGTCCGGACGGGGATCGCGGCCATACTCCTGTAACAGCTGCCGGTTCACGCGAATCAGCTTATTGATGGTTTCCACCATATGTACGGGAATGCGGATGGTACGCGCCTGATCCGCGATGGCGCGGGTGATGGCTTGCCTGATCCACCATGTGGCATAGGTGGAGAATTTATATCCCTTGCGGTAATCGAATTTTTCGACCGCCTTGATCAACCCAAGGTTGCCCTCTTGGATCAAATCCAGAAACAGCATGCCGCGGCCTACATACCGTTTGGCAATGGAAACCACCAAGCGCAGGTTTGCTTCCGCAAGCTGCTTTTTTGCTTCCATATCCCCTTCGGACATACGCTGCGCAATATCCACCTCTTCCGTAGCGGTCAAAAGCGGAACCTTGCCGATCTCCTTGAGGTACATGCGAACAGGATCGTCAATGTTGAGGCCCTCGGAGGTGGCGATCTCCGTTTCAATGGCGGCGATCTCCTCCGTCATGTCCGCAGGAACGTCAATATCCTCTACAACGTCGATATTGAGCGCCTCGATGCGGTCGTATACCCGCTCTACCTGCTCCTGATCCAGCTCCAGCTCTTCCAGCGCATCCATGATCTCCTTGTAGGTTAAAACGCCTTTGGTTTTACCTTTTTCAAGAAGATCGTTGATCTTTTTTATACGGGGATCTTTTGTTTCCAAAGCCCGTACCTCCTTCGTTTGCCCTTTGTGCTTATTTATAAACTCTCGCGTAGCTGCCTACACAGGTTCCCCAATTCTTGCCGCTGCTGCATCAGCGCTATTTTCTGTTCTGCGGTCAATGTGCTGTCCGCCATTTGCAGGTCTATTTCTACAAGCCGTTCCTCATAGGTCATCTGCTCGATACGCCGCAGGCAATCCACCGCCACCTGTTCGGCATCCCCTATGTTTTCTGCCAATGTGATCAACTCCGCCACCCGCTGGGCATTCACGCCCTCCAAGGAGGACAGAGCAAGCATCACGTTGGGCTTTTGAGTATTGCCCTGCATCTCTTTTAATATGGTGCAAAACGCCCGATACGCCGCATCCTCAAATGCCGTATCCACCGCGGTAATGTGCGGCAGCACCGCTTGGGGGGCTTGTATCACGGCTTGCAGCAGCAGCCGTTCGCAGCGCTGGCGTTCCGTGGCAAATTCCTGACTTCGCATGGCGCGCTTTACGTTTGCTTCCGGCGTTGTTGCACGCTTTAGCGTTTTTCCCGCCATGCTTCCCTGCGCCTTTAGCGTTTCTGCCGGTATCCCCGTGGCTCTTGCAAGCACCGTGTAATACCGCTCTTGCTCTACAGGCTGTAAGCCGGATATGAATTTACAGCCGCTTAGAGCGTAGGCCTCCCGCCCGTCTTCTGTTTGCAGGTCGTATCCGTCTGCCATGCGCATCAGCTTAAACTGGTTCAATGCCATGGCCTTGTCCTTCAGGCCAAGAAAGGCATCCTTTCCGTATTGGCGGATGTATTCATCCGGATCGAGCCCGTTTGGTATCACGATGACCCGTACCGTCAGCCCCTCGGCTGACAATATGTCCAGCCCGCGCAGTGTGGCGCTTTGACCGGCAGCGTCTCCATCGTAACAGATGAACACGTTTGGCACATACCGTTTGATCAGCCGCGCCTGCTGCTGGGTCAGCGCCGTGCCCAGAGACGCAACCGCGTTATCGACCCCTGCCTCGTGCAGGCTGATGGCGTCCATATAGCCTTCCACGATAATGATATCGGTAAGCTTGGCGCTTTTTACAAGGTTCAACGCATATAAATTATAGCGTTTGTTATAGATCGGCGTGTCCGGCGTGTTGATATACTTGGGGCCATCTCCCTCCAGCAGGCGGGCTCCAAACCCCAAAACACGGCTGTTTGTACCGATTATGGGAAATAGTATCCTGTTGCGGTAAGAATCATACACACGGCCTGTCTTGGGATTTCTTACCGCAAGACCGCATTCCGCCAATTCTTCCTCCGAAAACCCTTCCCGCTTTAAGGCAAGTAGCAGAGAATCCCATGAATCCAGCGCATAGCCAAGCCCGAACCGCGCAACGGTTTTTGTGTTCAGCCCACGCCGCGCCAGGTACTCCCGCCCGATCTTCCCTTGCTCGGACACCAGCTGTTGATAAAATATCTTCGCGGCGGATTTGCAGGCGGCATACAGCCGTTCCTTTTTCGCCCGCTCGCGTTGCAGCTCCGCATCGTCCACCTCGCCCGGCAGCTCCAGCGATACCCGCTCCGCCAAGAAGCGTACTGCCTCGATGTAGCTCATATGCTCCATCGCCATTACAAACTGAATAACGGTGCCGCCCGCATGGCAGCCGAAGCAATAGAACATTTGCCTGTCCGGCGAAACAGAAAAGGACGGCGTTTTTTCACCGTGGATGGGGCACAGCCCCCACATACGCCTGCCCTTGGGCTTTAGCTGCACATAAGAGGATACCACCTGCACGATGTCGTTTTTAGAAAGCAGCAGATCCAGCCACGCGTCATTGAATAAGGGCAAAACGATCTAACTCCTCTCCAAATTTGTGCATATCACTATTCGCCAAAAATCTTGCTTTTCCTTTTTTATATTTTATTTATATCCAAGATTTTGGCACGAAAATTCGCTCATACTCGCTGATGGCATACCGGTCGGTCATACAAGCGATCCAATCAGCTGTGATGCGCTCGCTGCCGTCCCGTTCGATGCGTGCCTGAAATTCCGCAGGCAGCTGCTCCAAATGCATCATGTAATATTCAAACAGAGTTTTTACCAAGCCCTTTGCCTTTTCTTCCTCCCGCTTGGCAACGGGATTCAGATACACATGCTCGAACATAAAGTCTCTAAGCTCGTTAAAGGCTACGTCCGCCCGGTCTGACATAATGATCTCCGGCTGATCGAAGCTTTGCGTTACGATGTCCAATATCATGCTGTTGATGCGCTCCCCATGGGAATACCCCAGCACCTCCACGCAATGCGCTGGCAGCTCGTCCAGCTTCAATACGCCCGCACGCACTGCATCGTCGATATCGTGATTGATATAGGCGATGCGGTCTGCCATGCTGACGACCTTTCCCTCCATGGTGATAGGATGCCCGTTCTTCTTGTGGTTTTTGATGCCATCCCGCACCTCAAGGGTAAGGTTCAGTCCCTTGCCGTTTTCCAACAGCTCCACCACCCGCAGGCTTTGCAGGTTATGCTCAAAGCCGTCCGGCACCAATTGATCCAAAACAAATTCTCCCGCGTGGCCAAAGGGGGTATGCCCAAGGTCATGCCCCATGGCGATGGCTTCCGTTAAATCCTCGTTCAAGCGAAGCGCTCTTGCTATTGTTCTGGCGATTTGCGAAACCTCCAGCGTGTGGGTCAGCCGCGTGCGGTAATGATCCCCCATGGGCGCAAGAAACACCTGCGTTTTATGCTTTAAGCGGCGGAAAGACTTGCAGTGGATAATGCGGTCGCGATCCCGCTGAAATTCCGTACGCAAATCGCAGCTGGATATGGGCACCTCGCGCCCCTTGGTATCCGCCGAGCAGCAGGCAAAACGCGATAGATTTTGCTTTTCCAACGCCTCGGTATAGCCCCTGAACGCCTTTGCGTCAATATTCATCCGCACATCCGCCTTTCTGAAAGCTTCTTCTTTACTAATACACCCAAAATGGCTGAATTCCTTTCGCATATGAAAAAAAGCCCGCATTTTTTACGGGCTTTTTGGAACTTTTATTTGCCGACAGCCGGGCGGATACGCCTGTTGTATATCTGCGCCGCAAAAGCGTACAGCCATTGCCATGCAATAAACAGCAGCTCAGCCGCCAAAACAACGCCCCACCCCGGCAGCCATGATGGCATGCCGCCAATCTCCACTGCATAGCCCAGTACCGTAACCGCCAGCCAGCCGCCCAACAGCGTAAACACGTTGCAGTACAGCAGCAGTAGAATCACGCGAAGAACACGGCTTTTGCATTTGTCCTGTAAGTAGCAGTACGCAATGCCAAAATGCCCCGCCAACACCGCAAACACCAGCGCCGGAAGCTTGTTTGGCAGCAGAACAAACGCCAATACCGAAACACCGATATACGACAGGAACGCCAAGCCGTAGCGGCGGTCGCATAAAAGCGCGTACCCAAACACAGAGGCTAAAAAATACAACGCCAGATGCATCCAAGGTATCACGCTTAGCCCATACAGGCAAAGCAGCGTTAATGCGGCGATCGCCGCCCCAAGGGTGATCTGTTTTGCGGACAGTCGGTTTCGTTTTTCCATGCTTTCTCCCTTAACAGCACATGCGCCCGCCCAGCATGTTGCAGCAGCAGTTGGCGCATAAAAGCGAGCTGCAAACGTCGCAGCCGTCTACCCCGCCGCCGTAACCGCCCTGATTGCCGTAGGTGGTGCGTCCGTAAGGATTGCCGGAGTTATTGAGCGCCGTGTAGGCGTTGCGATATTCGGCGTTGCCCGGCTCTTGCTCGTAAGCGCGCTTGATGTATTCCCGCGCCTTATCGTACCAGCCCTGCCGGAGGTACACGATGCCGTACAGGTAATACCATTCCGCATTACGGATGCTAAGAGAATCGAGCACCTGCTTGGCGCCCTGCAAATTGTTTTGATTGATAAACAGCCTTGCCCGGGCAAACTCCGAGGAATTAGGCCCGCTGTACGCACTGCCGGAGCCGCTGTACGCTCCGCCGTAGGAAGTGGAATTATCGTACGAGGAAGAGGCTGTTGACTTTTTGGTCAACATATCGTAAGCCTCATTGATCTCCTTGAGCTTTTCCGTTGCCAGCTCCTTGAGAGGATTGTCCGAGTACTTGTCCGGATGGTATTTTTTTACCAGCGCACGGTATGCCGCGCGAATCTCCTCCTGAGAGGCGCCCTCGCTCACGCCAAGCACTTTATAAGGATTCATCCTTTTCTCCTCCTAAAAGCTGCTTCGTTCGCATTCTGCAGCCCTGATAAACGATATTATCCAAAAGCCCCTTATTGCTTTTGATATCCAGTAAGTCGTATGCCTTCTCTATTTCCGACAAAGACGCATACAGTAAAAACGACGCGCGTTCACGGGTGGCCTCTGTCAGCAAAAAGGGATTGTAGGAGCCGCTTTTTTTGTCCTTGGCTCTGTCATCCCAAGCATCCATCAGGTAGATCCAACGGCCTAAGTGATAGCCCAACCAGCCTGCCACCGTACTATCCGGCTCTACAAGCGCGTTGTAGGATTGCAGTACGCTTTGCAACAGCGTTGCAAAGGCATGCGCCGCACGGTCGATCTCCGGTTCCTTTCGCTTTTCGCATTCGGAAAGCGAGGTTATGCCGTTTAAAATAGCTTCCGCCGCCGCAGGCTGTTTCAACCGTGCTTTTTTTGCCGCTCCGGCAAGCATGCCGGCAGCCGTGCAGGACAGGATGTTTTTTTCGTCCTTCCAGTCGTCCTCCAGCTTTGCATGCGCCAGCAGAATGTTTATATCTGCCGCATAATCCAGCGCGGGCGACGGGCTTGCGATCATCCGCTTGCCCTTGAGCGGCTTATAAAAGCAGCCGCCACGCACGCAGGGGGCTTGCTCTTGTGTGATACCGGCTAAAAGCAACGCTAAAAACGTACAGTCGTAATCCAGCGTTAAGCGCGGCACCTGCCCGTATCGTGCGGCAATGGTGCGGCATAAGCCGCAATACCATGCCTCGTATAGGGAAAGCTCCCGCACCTTCAGTTCACATTTGAACGGGGTCACATACCCAAACATGTTGCTCCTTTCAGCCGGAGATACCAATAGAAACATTCTAGCATCTAACCATGGTACAATACCAGTATTTTTTGACATGAGAGAGGCAAAATAGTAAAAAAGCAAATATCGTGAAACAAAGAAATTTACTATTTCATTATAATTAGATTTATTGTATAGTAATAACGATTATTTGCGGTCACGCTTTTAATATTATTTTCTACAAATGGAGGTATTTTACAATGAGCAACGAATTAAAAGGCGCGTGCATCATCGGGCAGTCCGGCGGACCTACTTCCGTCATCAACGCCAGCGCGTACGGCGTTATCCGCACCGCTCTTGACAATCCGTCTATCACCAAGGTGTACGGCGCAGCCAACGGTATCCGCGGGGTACTGGACGACGTGCTGTACGACATGGGGCAGGAAGACGCTAAAGAGCTGGAGCTTTTGCTGCACACTCCCTCTTCCGCGCTGGGCTCCTGCCGCTATAAGCTCAAGGACAGCGAAGTAGACGATACGGATTACAAGCGCATCCTCGAGATCTTTAAAAAGTACGATGTTCGTTACTTCTTCTATAACGGCGGCAACGATTCCATGGACACCTGCAACAAGGTTTCCAAGTATATGCAGAAGGTTGGCTACGAGTGCCGCATCATGGGCGTTCCCAAGACCATCGACAACGACCTTTGGGGCACCGACCACTGCCCGGGGTATTCCTCTGCCGCCAAGTATGTAGCCACCAGCTGCATGGAGATCTATCTTGACGCGCGCGTATACGACACCGGCATGATCTGCGTGCTGGAGATCATGGGCCGCCACGCAGGTTGGCTGACCGCCGCCGCCGCCATCGCCGCACATGCCGGTAAAGGCCCGGATCTGATTTACGTTCCCGAGCGCGATTTTGACATGGATCAGTTCGTGAAGGATGTTAAAGCCATTTACGCCAAGAACAACAAGTGCATCGTTGCTGTTTCCGAGGGCATCCACGACAAAACCGGCAAGCTGATTGCGGAATACGGCGCAGAAAACGCCCCTGTGGATGCGTTTGGTCACAAGCAGCTGGGCGGCTTGGCCTCTAACCTTGCCAACCGCTTAAAGGCGGAAACCGGCGCAAAGGTGCGCGGCATCGAGTTCTCGCTGCTGCAGCGCTGCGCGGCGCACTGCGCTTCGCAAACCGATGTTGACGAGTCCTTCCTTTCCGGCAAAACCGCCGTTGAAATGGCCGTTTCCGGCGTAACGGATAAAATGGTTGGCTTTGAGCGTGCGAAGGATGCCGCAGGCAACTACGTTTGCAACATCAAGCTGATGGACTTGGTTGACGTTGCCAACGCCGAAAAGAAGCTGCCCGACGAATGGATCAACAAAGAGGGCAACAACATCACCGTGGGTTACCTGGAGTACGCGCTGCCTCTCATTCAGGGCGCACCCAAAATGCAGATGGAAAACGGCCTGCCCCGCTTCGCCAATCTGAAAAAGGTCAAGGCGTAACCTTCGTTTGTTTCAAAGGAGCGCGGTACATCCGCGCTCCTTTTGCATAGTATTTTTCCTTTGGCGCAACATATATCCTATATTTACGGCAGTTTTGGAACGAAACCGACTGTACCGCCGTTATGGGGGTATAGAAGAGAGAAACGAGGTAGTAACATGAAACAGTACAAACGTTATATTGCCGCTCTGCTTGCCTTATGTGCACTGTTGCTCGGCACCGCCTGCCAGCAGAAGCAGAACGTGACCATGGATATCCACGCCGTATGGGACGAAATGCAGCAGTCCATCGAAATGGGCTCCATGATGGAACTGGACGATGAAACGCTCTCCTCCCTGTACCCGGAAATCCCTATGGACAAAATCAAGGACTATGTGGTGCAGATCAGCCTGATCAACGTGCGCGCCACGGAAATCGCCCTGTTTGAAGCCACGGACGAAGCTGCCGCGCAGGAGATCAAAACGTCCGTCGGCACCCGTAAGGAAAACCTGGAACAGAATTGGAGCACCTATCTTCCCGATCAGTACGAACTGGTGAAAAACAGCACCATCGACGTTTACGGAAAGTATGTAGTATTCATTGTTGGGGATTTTGAAGCGGACGCGAAGGCTATCGTGGAAAAGGCCGTAAACGGCAAATAACAGAACCCTTCATTCCTGTTAAGTAAAAGAAACGGCATTGCGCCGTTTCTTTTTGCATCATTATAATAGCCGCTCTTTACTTTTTGATGGCTTCCAGCCAAAGCGTGCCAACAGCATCGGAAGGCATGCGCCAGTCTCCCCGGGGAGACAACGTCACGGAACCCACCTTGGGGCCGTCCGGCAGGCAGGAGCGCTTGAACTGCTGCGAGAAGAAACGCTTGCAGAACAGCGTGAGCCATTTTGTGACCGTTGCCTTGTCGTATACGCCGTTAAAGGCATACAGCGCCAGCCGCAGCACCTTATCCGGGCTTTCGCCCCAGCGGATCATGTGATAGATAAAGAAATCATGCAGCTCATAGGGGCCGATGAGGTCTTCCGTTTTCTGGGCGATCTCGCCTGTTTCCTCTGCGGGCAAAAGCTCCGGGCTGACGGGCGTTGCTAAAATATCGTTCAGAACAAGCGCAAGCCCCGCATCCCCGCAGGAATCCGCCACATGCTTCACGATATACCGAATAAGCGTTTTGGGAAGCGACCCGTTCACGCCGTACATAGACATATGATCTCCGTTATAGGTAGCCCAGCCCAGCGCCAATTCCGATAAATCTCCCGTGCCGATCACGATGCTGCCCTTTTGATTGGCAATATCCATCAACACCTGTGTACGCTCCCGTGCCTGCGCATTTTCGTAGGCTGCGTCAAAGGCGTTTTCCGCCTGCCCGATATCCGAAAAATGCTGCCGGATAGCGGCTGTGATGTTGATCTCCAAGCAGGGGATATCCAAGCATTCGCAAAGCTTCTGTGCATTCCCCTTCGTTCGTTTCGTAGTGCCAAAGCAAGGCATGGTAACGGCGGTAATATTGCTGTGCGGAAGAGAAAGGATGTCCATGGCACGCGCCGCCGCCAACAGCGCAAGCGTAGAATCCAGCCCGCCCGAAATCCCGATGATCGCAGACTCGCAGCCGATATGCCTGAGGCGCGTTGCCAGCGCGTGGGATTGAATGGTCAGTATGCTTTCACAGCGTTCGCTTCTTTTGCTGTCGTCCTCCGGAATAAACGGGGCGGACGGAATATGCCTTGTAAGGATCGTATCGTGAATGGGCAGATCAAAGGGGCAAAGCGTAAACTCATCCTCTGCCGCATCGCGAATTTCAAAGGTGTTCATTCTGCGCCGCTCAAAGCTTAAATGGCTGATATCCACCTCTGTTACCGCCATCTCGCCGGAAAACGGCGCGGATTCTGTTAACAGATCTCCGTTTTCCGCAATGAGATCGTGCCCGGAAAATACCAAGTCGGTTGTGGATTCTCCCAAGCCCGCATCCGCGTACAGATATGCGCAGCAAAGCTTGGCGCTCTGCCCCTGTATCAGCAGCCTGCGGTATTCGTCCTTGCCAACGATCTCGTCGCTGGCAGACAGGTTGGCGATCACTGTTGCGCCGTGCGTTGCATATGCCACAGAGGGCGGCACCGGCACCCAAAGATCCTCGCACACCTCCACGCCTAGTATCAACTCCGGCAGCATGCCGCAGGAAAACAGGAGCTTCTTTCCAAAGGGCACCGGGGAACGGAATTGCAGCGTGCCGTTATGCTCCGGCGCGGCTGTAAAATACCGTTTTTCGTAGAACTCTCCATAGTTTGGAACATTTGTTTTAGGCACGATGCCCAGTATCCTGCCGTTTTGCATGACCGCTGCGCAGTTATACAGCTTGCCGTTTTGCCGAAGCGGCACGCCAACAACGGTAACCATGGAGTTGCCGGCGCTTATTTCCAGTATTTCATCCAGACCCGCTTCCGCCGCATTTAGCAGCGCGTCCTGTAAAAACAGGTCGCCGCAGGTATAGCCGGTTACGCAAAGCTCGGGGAATACCAATATCTCCACCCCAAACTCCAGCGCCCGATCCATACTGCGCATAATGGACGCGGTATTAAACGCGCAGTCCGCCACCCGCACCTCCGGCGTTGCCGCCGCAACCTTGATAAAGCCATGCCGCATAAGGCACGCACCTCCGTAAGCTTACTTTTCCTGCTTGCTGATCCGCTTGGATACGCCTACCAGCACCTTCATTAAAATATAAAACATCAGCAGCGAAAGAAATACGCCGCCCAATCCATACAGCATCAATTGCCATCCGGCTTGCATGATCGTCATATTGCTTCTCCTTCCAAACGCTTATGTATCACGTTATTTGATCAGGGTAGACAGCCAAGGCACCAGCGCCAGTATCATGCCGCCCGCCATCACGGAGCCCAACTGCCCCGCCACATTGGCGCCAACAGCCTGCATAAGGATAAAGTTCTGATCGTCCTCCTCCTTCGCCATCTTCTGCACGATACGCGCCGCCATAGGAAATGCGGAGATACCGGCAGCACCCACCATGGGGTTGACCTTTTTCTTGGAGAACACGTTGATGAGCTTTGCCACCATTACGCCGCCAAACGTGTCGAACACGAATGCAAATAGCCCAAGGCCAAGGATGACCAGCGTTTGAATCTGCAAAAACTGCTCTGCACGCATGGTGCAACCAATCACGATGCCTAACAGGATCGTTACAACGTTGGAAAGCTCGTTTTGCGCTGCGTTGGAGAGGCGCTCCACCACGCCGCTTTCCTTTAATAAATTGCCAAACATCAAAAGCCCGATCAGCGGCGCGGAAATAGGTGCCAGAATGCCGGAAACGATGGTGATCAGCACCGGGAACATTACCATGACCGCCTTGGGGATTTTTACATCGCAGTATTCCATGCGGATGCGGCGTTCCTTTTTGGTGGTAAGGGCGCGTATCACCGGCGGCTGTATGATAGGCACCAGCGCCATGTATGAATAGGCCGCCACGGAAATGGGGCCGATGAGGTCCTCCGCAAACTGTGAGGCCACCACGATGGAGGTGGGCCCGTCTGCCGTGCCGATAATGCCTATGGTGGCGGCGGAGTACAGGTCAAAGCCCAGCGCCGGGAACAGCTTGTTGATGGCAAGCACTGCAATGATGGTAAAAAAGATGCCAAACTGTGCCGCAGCACCAAAGAATATCATTTTAGGGGTGGCAAACAGCGGGCGAAAATCCGTCATGGCGCCAATGCCAATGAATATCAGCACCGGGAACAACTCCGTAATAATGCCCGCGTCATATAAAACACGCATAACCCCCGGCGCGTTTTCGCCGATCCATACCGTACTGAAGGGCAGATTGACAAGGATCGCGCCAAAGCCGATGGGCAAAAGCAGCATAGGTTCGTACTTCTTTTTTACCGCCAGATAGATCAGGAT
>CAYZAW010000046.1:0-17182 GCA_964476505.1 uncultured Oscillospiraceae bacterium
AAGGCCGTATCGCAAAGGCGATCCGTACGGTGGTGAAGGCCGCGTCCATCAAGGAAAACAAGCGTTACATCGTCGAGATCGTTTAACACGTTCGGTATGGAGTATTATCGCATTGGCACGATCGTGCGTCCGCACGGGGTCACGGGCGGGGTAAAGCTACTGCCGCTAACGGACGACCCAAACCGGTTTCGCGGCTTGAAATCGGCGTATTTAGAGCAGCACGGCGCATACCGGCCGGTTGCCGTTCTTTCGGCTGCCGTGCAGCCGGATGCCGTGTTCCTTACGCTGGAGGGTGTGGATACCCGGGAAGCGGCGGAGGCGCTAAGAGACGCGTTTATTTGCGTAGACCGTGCACATACGGTCAAGCTGCCGCCTGATACTTGGTTTGTGGCAGACTTGATCGGCTGCCGGGTGTACGATTCCAACGGAAGCGACTTGGGTACGTTAACGGATGTTTTAGAAACCGGTGCCAACGACGTGTACGAGGTGCATGGGGAAAAGCTAGTTTACCTGCCCGCCTTAAAAAAGCTTCTGCTGGATGTGGACGTAACAAACAAGCGGATACTGGTGGACGCTGCCGTGCTGGAGGAGGTCGGCCTGTTTGAAGATTGATATCCTCACGCTGTTCCCCGCTATGTTTCAGGGGCCTCTTTCCGAAAGCATGCTGGGGCGTGCGCAGGAAAACGGCCTCATCACCGTCGGCCTGCACGATATTCGGGACTATACCGATAACAAGCACAAGAAAACGGACGATTATCCCTTTGGCGGCGGGGCGGGGCTGGTGATGATGCCCCAACCCATTTTCGACTGCATGGCGGCTGTACTGCAGGGGCAGCCTGCAAGGCGAATCCTGCTGTCTCCCCGCGGGAAGCAGCTGACCCCCGCGTTGGCGCGGGAGTTGGCGCAGGAGCAGCGTCTTGTGCTGCTGTGCGGGCATTACGAGGGCGTAGACGAGCGGGTTATGGAGATCATTGACGAGGAGATCTCCATCGGCGACTATGTGTTAACAGGCGGCGAGCTGCCCGCCATGGTGCTGATCGACTGTATGGCAAGGTTCATTCCCGGCGTTTTAGGCTCCAGCGAGTCTGCGGAGGACGAATCCTTCACGGGCGGCCTGTTGGAATATCCCCAGTACACAAGACCTTCGGAATTTCGCGGCAGGCGGGTGCCGGAAATACTGCTAAACGGGCATCATGCAAAAATCGTGGCATGGCGCAAGCAGCAGGCAGTCATCAAAACCCAGAATACCCGGCCGGAGTTGTTGTGCGGCCTTTCCTTTACCAAAGCGGAAAAGAAGCTACTTGCCGCCATGGCGGAGGAGGAAGCCGCAGCACAAAAACCGGAAAGCGAACCGGAATCGTAAGAAATACTTGCTTTTTCTGCAATGGTCATGTATAATCATTGCGTTTGTGACAACGGGCGGTCCTCTGTTCGATTTTTCATGCGGGCACGAACGTCTATGAGGAAGGAGAAAAATAATGGCTAACATCATCCAAGAGCTCGAGCGCGAGCAACTCCGCACCGATCTTCCTAAGCTGCAGGTCGGCGACACCGTCCGCGTATTCGTAAAGGTCGTGGAAGGCAACCGCGAGCGTCTTCAGAACTTTGAGGGCATCGTGATCAAGATTCAGGGCGGCGCAGTCCGCAAGTCCTTCACCGTTCGCCGCGTATCCTACGGCGTAGGCGTGGAGCGTACCTTCCCCTACAACAGCCCCCGTATTGGCCGCATCGAGGTGGTGCGCCATGGTAAGGTTCGCCGTGCCAAGCTGTACTATCTGCGCGATCGCGTAGGTAAGGCCGCCAAGGTCACTGAGCGTATCGTTGCCAAGGGCAGCGACAAGGCGTAAAAGCTGCAATGAAACCCGTCGCTAAGACGGGTTTTTTTCGTAAGGAGTAGTATCATGCAAATCCAATGGTACCCGGGCCACATGGCAAAGGCGCGGCGGCAGCTGGCGGAAAACCTGAAGCTCATTGACGTGGTGGTGGAGTTGGTGGACGCGCGCGCGCCCGCCTCTACCCGCAACCCGGATTTTGACGATCTGTTTTCCAACAAGCAGCGTGTGGTGGTATTAAACAAGGCAGACCTTGCCGATCCGGAGTTGACCCGTGCGTGGATCAAGCACTACGAGGGGCAGGGCATAAGCGCCATCCCATATACCTCCACCAGCGGCAACAAAGCCGCCGCAAAGGCCTTGATCGAGCAAGCGGCGGCAACCAAGGTGGCGCAGATGAAGGCGCGGGGCGTTATTAAAACCGTACGCGTTATGGTGGTAGGCATCCCCAACGTAGGCAAATCCACCTTCATCAACCGCATTGCGGGCGCTGCCCGTGCCAAGGTGGGGGATCGCCCCGGCGTTACCCGCGCCAACCAGTGGGTGAAGATCACGCCGTATTTAGAGCTGATGGATACCCCCGGCCTGCTTTGGCCTAAGCTGGAAAACGAAGCCTATGCCAAGCGCCTGTTTTATATCGGCTCCATCAAGGACGACATCATGGATGTTGAGGGCTTGGCGGCGCAATTGCTGGTGCTGCTGATGGAGCTGTGCCCCAATGCCTTAACGGCAAGGTATGCAGCGGTTGCAAGCGGTATGGCGGGGCACGAATTGCTCACGGCTGTTTGCGGCAGCCGCGGGTTCATTCTTGCGGGCGGCGAGCCGGACACGGAGCGCGCGGCAAGAATTGTGCTGGATGAATTCCGTGCGGGCAAGATCGCCCGGATCACGCTGGACAAACCGGAGGAACAGTTATGACGCGCATCCCGGAGGAAGAACGGCTGTACGCCCTCACTGCGCTGGAGCGCTCGTTTTGGGAAACACCGGGCATCGTTTTGGCGGGCATGGACGAAGTGGGGCGCGGCCCCTTGGCAGGGCCTGTGGTCACGGCTTGTGTGGCGCTGCCGCCGGAGCCGCTAATTCACTATGTGAACGACAGCAAAAAGGTATCCCCCAACCGCCGGGAAAAGCTGTTCGACGAAATATGCGCCCTTGCAGCAGGCTATGCTACCGGCTGGGTGTTTCAGGAGGAGATCGACCAGATCAACATTCTGCAAGCCACAAAAAAGGCCTTCTGCCAAGCGTATCAGGCTATGCCGGTTCCTGTTACGGATGTGTTGGTGGACGCGGTGAAGGATCTAAACATCCCCGCCCGGCAGCACGCCTATGTGCACGGAGACGCGATCAGTTATTTAATCGCGGCAGCGTCCATCGTAGCAAAGGTGACCCGTGACCGATATATGGCGGAGCAGGACGCGCTGTACCCCCAGTACGGCTTTGCTAAAAACAAGGGCTACGGCACGGCGGAGCATATCGCGGCGCTAAAAGCATACGGCCCTTGCCCGCTGCATAGAAGAAGCTTTATTTCCGGTATATTGGAGGGGTAGACCGTGGACGCAAACCGTCAAAAAGGCCGTGCAGGAGAGGATGCGGCGCTTCGCTGGTATCTGGCGCAGGGGTATGCGCTGTTGGCTCGCAATTACCGGGCGCTTCGCTGCGAGGTGGATCTGGTGCTGAGGCAGAAAGAGCGCATCGTTTTTTGCGAGGTAAAGGCGCGGTCAGGAAGCGGCTACGGCAGCCCTGCCGAGGCGGTAACGGCAGCAAAGCAGGCGCACATCCGCACGGCGGCGCAGATGTATTTGACCACCCATGGCATGCAGGAGGCGCCCGTGCGCTTTGACGTTGCCGAGGTGTCGCTCACAAGCGGGTATGTAAACGTAATTGAAAACGCATTTTAGAGCCGTAGAGAAACATTGCTGTTCTGCGGCTTTTTTTGACCGTATTTTTATGCTATGCTATGAGGCAGCAAGGAATCATTACAGCATGCGGCAGCATGGGGAGGAACGGGCATGGGAAGAATACCGCGTTTAGCGATACTGGCGCTGGCTGTTTGCCTATTATTTGGCGCATGGCCTGCGCTGGCAGAGGGCGAACTGCTGTATAACGGGGACTTTTCCTTTGTATCTGAGGAGCAGGCGCTGCCCGCCGGCTGGTATTTTGACGCGTGGCATATGGAGGACGGCGGCCCTACCGATTACGGCATGGCAAGCCAGTACGGAGAATACTGCGCATACCTGCAAAACATAGCAGAGAACGACGCACGTATCTGCCAAACCGTGCAGGTGGAGCCGGGCACGGCATACCGCATTACCTGCCAAGCCGCCGCAAGCCATGTTTCGGGGGAACAGGGCGTTACCGTATCCGTATTGGATACCCTCTCCAGCTCGGATTCTCTTTATGATACAGAGGGCTTTGAAACGCTGGAGCTCATTGGCATTACCGGCAAAGAACAAACCGAATTGACCCTGGCGCTTCGCATCGGCGGTTACGGCGCACTTGCAACGGGCACGGCATGGTTTCAAAATGTGACCATGGAAAAGCTTTCTTACCTTCCCTCGGCGGCACTTTCCTTTGCGCCGGTGGAGCAAAGCGGCGGCGGGGAAGCGCCCGCGCCGGACGTTGGCTTTAACGGCATACTTTTTGCAACGTTAACGGCAGCGCTGCTGTTCTGTTTGTTTTACCAAAGCCTCCGGCGGCAACGTTTTTCAGGGCTGCAGCCGTCGCAAAAAATCCCTTGGGCAATGATCGGCATTCTGTTGAGCGGGTTCCTCCTGCGGGCGGTGCTGTCCTTCTTGATCGTGGGGCATTCCACGGATATTTCCTGCTTTTCGTATTGGGCGCAGATGATGGTGGAGGGTGGCCCGGCAGGCTTTTACAGCAGCGGCACGTTCGCGGATTATCCGCCGGGATACATGTATGTGCTGTGGCTGGTGGGCGGGCTGCAAAAGCTGTTGCAGCTGCCGTACGGAAGTGCCGGGGCAATTCTGCTGTTAAAGCTGCCGGCTATATTGGCAGACTTGGCCTCCGCCTGCTTCTTATACAGGCTGGCGTTGAAAAAGGGGCAAAACAGCGGGATCGCCACGGGGCTGCTGCTGCTATATGCCCTGCATCCCACGCTGGCGTTTATTTCCGGTGGTTGGGGGCAGGTGGATTCCATCCTCACGCTGCTGTTGGTGCTGGTAATCTATCTGCTGGAACAAGACCGCTTGATTACTGCTGGCATGCTGTACGGCCTTGCGATACTGTTAAAGCCGCAGGCGCTGATGGCAGGGCCGCTTCTGGCAGTGGCGTATTTTTGCAGGATATTTGATGCGCCCAAGGGAAAGCGCATAACGGCTGCGCTAAAAACACTGGCAGCGGTCATAGGAGCGGTGGCGGTGATATTTCTTCTGGCGCTGCCCTTCCAAGGGGAACAGCCGCCGGACTGGCTGATCAAAATGTATACCTCCACCACAACGTCCTATGCCTTTGCCAGCATAGAGGCCTTCAATATGGCGGCGCTGTTTGGCGGCAACTGGGCGTCAGTAACAAACGTTTGCTTCGGGCTGCCGTATCAAACATGGGGCACTATCGGCATTGCGGTATCGGTGCTTGCAGCGGCTGTTCTGTATGTTAAGGGCAGAAAGCAGAATGCCGGGGCGCTGTTCTTTACCATGGGCTTCCTGTTTGTGAGCCTGTTTACGCTGGGGCATTATATGCATGAGCGATACATTGCTCCCGCGATACTGCTGCTGTTATGCGCCTATGCGTATTATAAGGACAAGCGGCTGCTTATCGCATCCCTCTGGTTTTCCGTAACGCTGTTGTTCAATGCGGGCTGCGCGATTTACATCGTAGACCATGCAGAGCTTCGCGGCGCGCTGTACAACGCGTTCACGGGCGTTGGCTCCTTCTTGACCGTGGCAGGGTTTATCTACCTGTGCTATACCGCGTGGGACATGGTGCTTCGCGGCAACTGCAAGCCTGTTACGTTCATCCGGCGGGAAGCGGCGGATACGGAAAGTCTCGCAGACGGGCGCGCGGATACAGCGCCGTTACAAGCGAAAGCAGATGTTCTCGCGTTTCCCGCTCCTGCCGATACCAAGCTGCATTTTACCCGGCGCGACAGGTGGTACTGCCTTACGCTAACGGCGGTGTACGCGGTCATTGCGCTTTTGAATTTAGGCAGCATGCAAGCCCCGGAAACCGCGTGGCAGACAGAGCAGGCCGGGGAAACGGTAACGGTGTCATTCCCCGGGGAATATCATGTGGCGCAGTACCGGGTGTTTGACAACATCGGTATTGGAGACGTTCTATTGTCTGCCAACGGTGCGGACGAGAGCGCGTTTTCACAAACCTATGACGATATGTTCCGCTGGGCGGTGCGGGATGTGGATTTTACCGCAAGCGAGGTCACCGTTACGGTGTATTCCGGGCGGCCAAACCTCAATGAAATGGCGTTTTTTACGGCGGCGGGGGAGCGGATTCCCGTTGCGGCTGTTTCCGAGAACGGCGCGGCCTTGTTTGACGAGCAGGATACCGTACCCGATACGCCCTCGTATTACAACGGCATGTATTTTGACGAGCTGTACCATGCCCGTACGGCGTACGAGCATCTGCACGGCATCGACCCGTATGAAAACTCCCATCCGCCCCTAGGCAAGGTATGTATCATGCTGGGCATTGCAGTATTTGGCATGAACCCCTTTGGCTGGCGTATCGTGGGAACGCTGTTTGGCATATTTATGGTGCCCGTTTTATACTGTTTTGGAAAGCGGTTGTTTAAAAAGGAAGCCTACGCGCTTTTAACGGCGTTGCTGTTTGCCTTTGACTTCATGCACTTTACCCAAACGCGGATTGCCACCATAGACGTTTATGCGGTGTTCTTCATTATACTGATGTACTACTATATGTATCAGTACACCGTCATGAATTTCTATGTGGACGGGTTGAAAAAAACGTTAAAGCCCTTGGCGCTTTCCGGCTTGTTCTTCGCGCTTGGCGCAGCATCTAAATGGATCGGCATCTACGCGGGGCTGGGGCTGGCGGTACTGCTGGCAATCACGCTTGTACGCCGCTATCTGGAATACAGGCGCGCCGAGGGGGCTAAGCGGGAGCAAACGGCGGTGTTCGCTCGTTACACGGTACAAACGCTGTTGTGGTGCTGCATCTTCTTTATTGGCGTGCCGGTGATCGTATACCTGCTGTCTTACATGCCCTATTACCTGTGCGAGAACCGGTACGGTTTAGAATCCGTCTGGAATTATCAGAAGTATATGTGGAGCTATCACAGCGGGCTGGTGGCGACTCATCCCTATCAATCCAGCTGGTGGCAGTGGCCCTTTACGCTTCGCCCGATGTGGTATTTCTCCGGCGGTTATGAAGCCGCAAACACGTATTCCTCCATCTCCGCCTCCGGCAATCCGGCGGTGTGGTGGGTGTGCAGCATTGGCTCCGTGATAGCGGTCATTGCCTGCGCGATAAAAAAGATGAAGCTTACCCCCGGCGTTCAGATGGCGATGGTTGGCATTGCTGCCAACTTCCTGCCGTGGGTACTGGTGCCCCGCTGCACGTTTATTTATCATTTCTTTGCCACGGTACCCTTTATCCTACTGCTCACGGTGTCGCTTTTGCGGCAGGCGGAGCAAAGGTTTTACAGGCTCTCATGGGTCAAATGGGCTTGGATGGGCTTGGCGGTGCTGCTGTTTGTACTGCTGTACCCGGGGCTTTCCGGCCTGCCTATTCCCGATTGGTATGCGGGTATTTTAAAGCTCCTGCCGGGCGGCGGTCTGCTGTACGGCGCATAAAACCACAGTAAACGGGGGGAGAAAAGCATATGCTATCCAGCGTGCAAAGCTACGGCTTATCCGGCATCGACGGGTTTTCGGTGCAGATTCAGGTGGATATCACAAACGGGCTTCCCGCCTGCGAGGTGGTTGGCCTGCCGGATGCCGCTGTGCGGGAGTCCAAGGAGCGGGTACGCGCCGCGGTGCGAAACAGCGGCTTTGCCTACCCCATGTCCCGCATAACGGTGAACCTAGCGCCGGCCGGTATGAAAAAGGAGGGCGCTGTGTACGACCTTCCCATAGCCATTGGCGTGCTGGCGGCAGGCGGGCAGGTGGAGGCGCAGGCGTTGGAGCAGCTTTGCATCGTTGGCGAGCTGGCGTTAGACGGCAGAGTGTGCCCCATCGACGGCGTGCTTCCCATGGTGATAGATGCGTATGCCCACGGCTATAGCGCGGTGGCGGTGCCTGCGGACAACGCAGAGGAGGCCGCATATGTTACGGGCGTTACCGTTTATCCGGTTCCCACATTACGGGCGCTGGTGGAGCATCTTCGCGGCGTTGCCCCCATATCGCCCCTGAAAAACCTCACTTGGGACGCGGCGCAGGTACAGCACGGCATGGATTTTTCCGAAATCAAAGGCCAGCAAAGCGCCAAGCGGGCGGCGGAGATCGCAGTTTCCGGCGGGCATAACCTGTTACTTATCGGCACACCCGGCTCCGGCAAGACCATGCTGGCAAGAGCCATCCCCTCCATATTGCCGGACTTATCCTTTGAAGAAGCGTTGGAGATCACCAAGCTGCATTCCGTGGTGGGCGGTACCCGCAACTGCGGCGGCATTTTGCATACAAGGCCCTTTCGTGCGCCGCATCACAGCGCATCTGTTGCATCTCTTGTGGGCGGCGGCTCCAAAGCCCAGCCTGGGGAGATCAGCCTTGCGCATTACGGCGTGCTGTTTTTAGACGAGCTGCCGGAATTCAAGAAGGACGTGTTGGAGGCGCTTCGCCAGCCCTTGGAGGACGGAATCGTTACCATCAGCCGGGCAACGGCAAACGCCACATATCCGGCGGAATTTATGCTGGTTGCAGCCATGAACCCCTGCCCCTGCGGCAATTACGGCTCCCGCGTCAATCCCTGCCGCTGCACGCCGCATCAAATCAGAAAATATCAAAGCCGCCTGTCTGGGCCGTTATTGGATCGTATTGATCTTAATGTAGAAATGACGGAGGTGGGCTACGGGGATATTTCCGCCAAGGCGGGTGGCGAAACCTCGGACAGCATCCGCCAGCGGGTAAACGCTGCCCGCGCCATTCAGCGCGCCCGGTACGAGGGAGAGGGAATTTATTTCAACGCACAGCTCAACAACCGTATGATCCGTCAATACTGCATGCCGGACGAAGCGGGCGAGCAGCTTTTGAAAATGGCCTTTACCAGCCTGAACCTCAGCGCCCGGGCGTACAACCGCATATTAAAGGTAGCCCGCACCATTGCGGATATGGATAGAAGCGAGCGCGTATTGGAGCAGCATGTGGCGGAGGCCATACAATACCGCAGTGTTGACGAACGGTTCATGAGCGTAGAAGTATGATGACGAGGGAAGAACAACTGTATCTGTGGCTCAATCAGGTCACAGGGCATCACGCACCGCTGTTCCGGAAGATCATTGCGCCCTTTTCCAGCTTGGAGGAAGCATTTGCGCTGGCAAAGGAAAAGCGGACGGGGGCATTTTTGCATGTAAAGGAAGAGTATCGGGAGCGGCTGTTCCGCTTGGCCTCGGAGGAGGTAATAGAAAAAACGCAGGAGCGGCTGATAAAATCCAACATCCAAGCGGTTACGCTGGTAAGCGAGGGGTACCCCACGTTATTAAAGGAGATCGCCGTTGCCCCTACGGTGCTGTATGTAAAGGGTACGCTTCAAAGCGACCTAAGCTTGCCTATCGCCTTGGTTGGCAAGCGCAAATGCTCCGCCTACGGAGCGCGTGTAGCCAAAGAGCTGGCGGCAAGCTTGGCACAGCGGGGCGCGACTGTTGTTTCCGGCATGGCTATGGGGGTAGACACCATGGCGGCGGAGGGCGCGTTAAGCGTTGACGGCAGCGCTTGCCCAACCGTTGCGGTGCTGGGAAGCGGCGTAGACGTGGTATACCCGGCGGAAAACGCCCGACTGTACGATAAAATCATAGAACGCGGCGCGGTGATATCGGAGTTTTTGCCGGGCACAAAGCCCAATCGCGGTAACTTTCCCATCCGCAACCGGGTCATCAGCGGCCTGTCACGCGGGGTCATTATAGTAGAAGCGGGCAAACGCAGCGGTACCTCCATCACGGCGGGGTACGCGCTGGAGCAGGGGCGGGACGTTTTTGCCGTGCCGGGGCGTATTACCGACGCTGCAAGCGAAGGCCCCAACGGCATGATCGCCCGGGGCGAGGCGCAATTGATACTGTCCTACGAGGATGTGCTTCTGGAATACGGCATTAAAACCGATGCAAAACCTGCGCCAACGGTGGATTACAGTGGCTTAACGCCTGTGCAGCAGGCGATCATCGCGGCGCTGCAAACGGGCGAAAAAAGCGTGGATGATTTGTGCGAAATGCTGGCGCTGCCTGCCTCGCAGGTAAATTCAGCCTTGACATCCTTGCAGTTTTCAGGAATAATGAAGCAGTTGCCGGGGCGGGTATACGCACTATAACCCCGGATGAAGGAGTAACAATGGCAGATACTTTAGTTATCGTGGAGTCTCCGGCAAAGGCGAAAACGATCGCAAAGTTTTTAGGCAGCAAATACAAGGTCGTTGCATCCAACGGCCATGTTCGCGATCTTCCTAAAAGCCAGCTGGGCGTGGATGTGGAACACGGCTTTGAGCCCAAATACATCACCCTTCGTGGCCGGGGAGACGTACTGGATAAAATCCGCCGGGAGGCGAAAAACGTTAAAAAAGTGTATCTCGCAACCGACCCTGATCGCGAGGGCGAGGCCATTTCGTGGCATCTGGCGCATGTTCTGAAGATCGACGGAAGCTCCAAGTGCCGCATCGTGTTCAATGAGATCACCGCCACGGCGGTCAAGAACTCCATCAAAAACGTGCGCGGGATCGACATGAACTTGGTAGACGCGCAGCAGACCCGCCGTATTTTAGACCGCTTGGTGGGGTATAAAATCAGCCCCGTGCTTTGGGCAAAGGTGCGTAAGGGCTTGTCCGCAGGCCGTGTGCAGTCCGTTGCCACCCGCATCATCTGCGACAGGGAGCGCGAGGTACAGGCATTCGTTCCCGAGGAGTATTGGACGATCACCGCCCATGTAACGGAAAAGAAGAGCCGCAAGACCTTCGCGGCAAAATTCTACGGCATCGACGGTAAAAAAACAGATATCCATACGGAAGCGGAAACAAACGGCATATTAAAAAAGCTGGAGCAAGCGGCGTATACGGTGGAGAACGTAAAGCTGGGGCAGCGTACTCGGCACGCACCCGCACCGTTTACCACCAGCAGCCTGCAACAGGAGGCCTCCCGCAAGTTAGGGTTTACTACTAAACGCACCATGCTTGTGGCACAACAATTGTACGAGGGCGTGGAGTTATCCGGCCGCGGCGCAACGGGCTTGGTCACCTATATCCGTACGGACTCCGTGCGTATTGCTAAAGAAGCGCAGGAGCAGGCGGCGGCATACGTGCAGGAGCGCTTTGGCGCGCAGTATGTGCCCGCAAAACCCAACGTGTATAAAGGCCGCGCCAGCGCGCAGGACGCGCACGAGGCCATTCGCCCCGCGCATGTGGAATATGCGCCTTCGGAAATCAAGCAGTCCTTAACCACCGATCAGTTCAAGCTGTATACGTTGATCTATGATCGGTTTTTAGCCAGCCAAATGACGGAAGCGCAGTTCGAGACCATGGCTGTTACCGTAAACGCCAACGGCTGCACCTTTAAGGCCAACGGCCTTCGTACCCTGTTCGACGGCTATACGGCGGTGTATACCGAAAGCCGGGATGACGACAGCGAAAAGGACGTTACCCTTCCTGCTATGGAGGCGGGCGAGGTGCTGCAATTAAAAAAGCTGGAGCATGACCAGCGCTTTACCCAGCCGCCCTCCCGCTATACGGAAGCGTCGCTGGTACGAATCTTAGAGGAAAAAGGCATAGGCCGACCCAGCACCTATTCTCCCACCATTTCCACCATCATCGAGCGCGGCTATGTGTACCGGGAGAAAAAACAACTGATTCCAACGGAATTGGGCTTTGTGGTCACGCAGATCATGAAGGAAAACTTTGAGAACATCGTGGACGTAGCCTTTACGGCGGATATGGAATCCAAGCTGGACGGCGTGGAGGACGGCACGACAGACAGCGCCGCTATCCTGACCGACTTTTACGGCCCCTTCATCAAAACCGTTGAGGCAGCCTCGGAGAACATCGAAAAGGTGGTCATTCCCGACGAGGTGTCTGACATCCCTTGCGAAAAGTGCGGCGCGATGATGGTGTATAAAATGGGGCGCTTTGGCAAATTCTTAGCCTGCCCCAACTTCCCCAACTGCCGCAACACCAAGCCCATCGTAGAAAAGATCGGCGTGCTGTGCCCGGACTGCGGCGCGGAGATCATCAAGCGCAAGTCCAAGCGCGGCAAGGTGTTTTACGGCTGCGAGAAGTACCCGGAATGCAAATTCGTATCTTGGGATAGGCCGGTTGCGGGCGCTTGCGAAAAGTGCGGCGCTATGATGGTGCAGAAAATGAGCCAGAAGGGCAGCTATGTGGTATGCAGCAACAAGGATTGCGGGCATATCCTGCGCACCAAGAAGGGGAAAGACGAGGATGACGAATAAGGCAACGGTGGTAGGCGCGGGCCTTGCGGGTACGGAAGCCGCCTATCAACTGGCAAAGCGCGGAATCGACGTTACGCTTATCGAAATGAAGCCGCACAAAAAGACCCCCGCCCATCAAAGCGATGGGTTTGCGGAGTTGGTTTGCTCCAACTCCCTGCGGTCTGACAGATTGACCAATGCCGTAGGGCTCTTAAAAGAGGAGCTGCGGCATTTTGATTCTCTGGTGCTGCGGGCGGCAGACGCTTGCCGCGTGCCTGCTGGCGGGGCGCTGGCGGTGGATAGAGCCGGGTTTTCCGCCTATATCACAAACGCCGTAAACAGCGATCCCCATATACAAGTGGAAGCAAAAGAAATCACGGAATTACCGGACGCACCCGCGATCATTGCAACCGGCCCCTTGACCTCCGGCGGGCTGGCAGCGGCAATCGAGTGCGCCATGGACGGGGAAAGCCTGCACTTTTACGACGCGGCGGCGCCTGTGGTCACGGCGGAATCATTGAATATGGATGTGATATTTCGCGCCTCAAGGTATGAACGTGGCAGCGATTATTTGAATTGCCCCATGACGAAGGACGAGTACTTTGCCTTTTACAAGGCGCTCATCACGGCGGAAACGGCAGAATTGCACAGCTTTGAAACGCCCAAGGTGTTTGAGGGCTGTATGCCTGTGGAGGTGATGGCAAAGCGGGGGGAGCAAACGCTGTCCTTCGGCCCGTTAAAGCCCGTTGGCCTGCACGATCCGCGCTATCCCGGCAAGCGGTTCTTTGCGGTGGTGCAGCTTCGGCAGGATGATGCGGCGGGCACGCTGTATAACATCGTGGGCTTTCAAACCAACTTAAAATTTGGAGAGCAGAAGCGGGTGTTTTCCATGATCCCCGGCTTAGAGCGGGCGGAATTTGCGCGGTACGGCGTGATGCACCGCAACACGTTTTTGCAGTCACCCGGTATCTTAGACGCGAATTATCAATGGAAGGCAAAGCCCGGCGTGTATTTTGCGGGGCAGATGACCGGCGTGGAGGGGTATGTGGAATCCGCCGCCAGCGGCTTTGTGGCGGGGGTTGCGCTGGCAAAGCAGCTTCGCGGCATGCCGCCCGTGGACTTTACCGCAAAAACGGCAACGGGTGCGCTGGCGCATTATGTGTCTGGGTATGTGGGTGGAGACTTTCAGCCCATGAACGTGACCTACGGCTTGTTCGATCCGTTGGATACGCGCATCAAAAAGAAGGAAGAACGGTACTTGAAAATGGCTGACCGCGCACTTCAAATAGCGGACGGGTTAGATATCGAATAAGGTTGCAACGTGTAAGAATTGCAAACGAACTGTAAAACTGTTGGGCGCACCTTGCGTATGCGCACGGCTTTTGTGATACTATGAGTAAAGCATATTGGCGTGTATGCGCCGGAAAGAGGCAATACCAGTGGAAATGCGAGGCACCACCATCATAGCTGTAAAAAAGGACGGCGTTTGCGCCGTTGCGGGGGACGGTCAGGTAACGCTTGGGCAAAGCACCATTATGAAGCATACGGCAAAAAAAGTGCGCCGCCTGTACCACAACAAGGTGGTGGTTGGCTTTGCGGGCTCCGTGGCGGATGCGTTTTCACTATGCGAGCGTTTTGAAGCCAAGTTGGAGCAATACGGCGGCGGGCTTACAAGAGCGGCGGTGTCTTTGGCGCAGGACTGGCGGAGCGATAAAGCCATGCGGCAGCTGGAGGCCATGCTCATTGCCGCCAATGCGGAGGAGCTTTTGGTGATCTCCGGCACCGGCGAGGTGATCGATCCGGACGACGGCATTGCCGCCATCGGCTCGGGCGGTATGTTCGCCATGGCGGCGGCAAAGGCGCTTATGCAAAATACCGCGCTTTCCGCAAAGGAGATCGCGGAAAAAGCGCTTCGTATCGCAGGGGAGATCTGCGTATTCACAAACGACCATATCATGGTGGAGGAAGTATAAATGCTGACACCGAAACAAATCGTCGATTCATTGGATAAATTCATCATAGGGCAGGATAAAGCCAAGCGGGCGGTCGCCATTGCGCTTCGCAACCGCTACCGCAGAAGCCGCCTCTCCCCGGAGTTTCGGGAGGAGATCACCCCTAAAAACATCATCATGATGGGCCCTACGGGCGTTGGCAAAACGGAGATCGCAAGGCGTTTAGCCAAGCTGGTGGATGCACCGCTGGTAAAAGTGGAAGCTACTAAGTTCACGGAAGTTGGCTATGTAGGCCGCGACGTGGATTCCATGGTGCGCGACCTTGTGGAGGCCTCCATTCGCCTCTGCAAAGAAAAGCATATGCAAGACGTTCGCCTGATGGCGGAAAGCGCCGCCGAGCAGCGCTTGGTGGACTTACTGGTGCCCCTTCGCAAAAGCGAAACGCAGCCCTCCGTGAACCCGCTGCAATTCCTCTTGGGTGCAGGCCAGCAAAGCGAGGAGCCCCAAATGAGCGAAAGCGAGAAGCAGGCGCACTTTACCCGCAGGCAGGAAACAGAAGCGCGGCTCCGTGCCGGGCAGCTGGAGGAGGAGATCGTACAGGTAGAGGTCACGGAATCCAACCCCGGCAGCGACGCGATGATCGCCATGGGAATAGATATCAACATGAACGATATGCTAGGCGGCATCCTGCCCAAGAAGAAAAAGACCCGCAAGGTGCCGGTTAAGGAAGCCCGGCGCATATTGATACAGGAGGAGTCCGACAAGCTCATCGATATGGACGAGGTCACAAGAGAGGCCGTGGAAAAGGCCGAGCAGGACGGCATCATATTCATCGATGAGATCGATAAGATCGCCGCAGGCCGGGGCAACGCCAGCGGGCCGGACGTATCCCGCGAGGGCGTGCAGCGAGACATCTTACCCATCGTGGAGGGCTGCACCGTTACCACCAAGTACGGGCCGGTGAAAACGGATTACATGCTGTTTATTGCCGCAGGCGCGTTCCATGTTTCCAAGGTCAGCGACCTCATTCCGGAGCTGCAGGGGCGTTTTCCCATACGGGTTCAGCTAAATGCGCTGACGGAGGAGGATTACGAACGGATACTCACCCAGCCGGAGCACGCTGTTACCAAGCAGTACGCCGCGCTGTTGGGGGCGGATCATATCGATCTGACCTTCGAGGCGGACGCTTTGCACGAAATTGCCCATTACGCCTATATCGCCAACGAGAACACGGAGAACATCGGCGCAAGACGGCTGCATACCATTATGGAGACCATGCTGGAGGATATTTCCTTCAACGCGGGCGGGGATCATCCCCGTATTGCCGTAACGGTGGACGGCGCATATGTAAAGGAGCATTTAAAGGAAACATTTGAGGATGAGGACTTGCACAAATACATCCTGTAAGGAACGTTATGGTACGCGCGGGAGCGCCGCCTGCATTGCGGCGCTTTTTGCGGTGCTGTTTGTTTTATCGGGCTGCGCTGCACCCGCCATCAATCAGGAAGCGCTGCCCGTCCAGGAAACGCCCGAGGCGATACAGGTGCTGGAGCTTACCGCGCCGGAGGTCAAGCAGGGCGCGCAGCCGGTAGCAGGCCCCTTGGCGGCGGCGCTTGCCAAGGCGACTCCAACGCCCAGCCCTACGCCTGTACCTACCCCCACGCCCGCTCCAACGCCCACGCCAACACCCGCGCCTACTCCCACGCCCGTGCCAACGCCCGCATTTGAAGGCTTTGTGGAGATCGGAGACGGAGGAGACCGGGGCTATGTGAAGGGGCATGACATCAACATCAGAAGCGGCCCCGGCAAGGACTATAAAAAGCTTGGGGAGTTGGACTATTTAACGGAGCTTCGCATCACAGGCAAAACCGAGCTGTGGTACCGGGTAAAAACGGACAAACTGGAAGGGTTTGCGCTGAAGGAATTGATCGGCGTGGGTAAAATCCCGGAGGCAACGCCAACGCCCAAGGCAACTGCAAAGCCCAAGGCCACCGCTACACCCCAGCCCGAGGCCACTGAAGCGCCCGTGATTCCTGCAGGTTCTGCCGGGAATTATTCGCAGGACGAAATCTACATTGCGGCAAAATGCCTGTATTCCGAAGGAAAATCCCAAAGCACGGATAGCTTTATGGCGATGGCAAACGTGCTGTTGAACCGCGTGGAATCCTCCAAATGGCCGGATACCATCTCCGGCAACGTATATAAAAGCGGGCAGTTTTCCATGCCTACAAAAAACCGGGAGGGCTTTGATGCGCTAACGCCAAGCGACGCCGCCGTTTCTGCGGCGGAGCGCGTATTCAACGGCGGAGAGCGTGTGCTTCCTACGGGGGTGGAATTCTTTAAGGCGGCGCGAAAAGGCACCAGTTGGGGTTCTCACACGTTTTATAAAACCATCGGCGGCAACAACTACTTTTACCGTTAGCGCAAACGCCCCTGTTTTCCTGCAAAACGCTGATTTTTTGCTTGCATGGAAAAAATCCCTGTGATATAATGCCGAGGTATGGAAAAAGACGCACCCTTGCGGATTCTCCGGTTCGTGCCCATGTGGTTCCCGGAGGATGTGAAGCAGGGGGTGGAAAAAACGAAGGAGGTACAATTATCATGTCTGTTATTTCCATGAAACAACTGCTGGAGGCCGGCGTACATTTCGGTCACCAGACCCGTCGTTGGAACCCCAAAATGAAGGAATACATCTTCACGGAGCGCAACGGCATCTACATCATCGACCTGCAAAAAACCGTAAAGAAAATCGAAGACGCTTACTCTTTTGTGCGTGATCTGGCCGCCAACGGCGAGAGCATTCTGTTTGTTGGCACCAAAAAGCAGGCGCAGGAGTCCATCGAGCAGG
>CAYZAW010000047.1:0-16112 GCA_964476505.1 uncultured Oscillospiraceae bacterium
ATGCTTTGACGAGCCCACAAGCGCGCTCGATCCGGAGCTGACCGGCGAGGTTTTAAATGTGATTCGTTCCCTTGCCAAGGAAGATATGACGATGATCGTAGTCACGCACGAAATGGCGTTTGCGCGAGACTTGGCTGATACCGTGATATTCATGGACGGCGGCGTGATCGTGGATGCGGGCACGCCCGATGAGGTGCTCGTCAACACCACCAATGAACGTACAAAGCAGTTCCTCAGCCGTTACCACGAGGAAGGCTAACGCCTTTCGAATGCTTGGCAAGACCAAGCATTCGAGTTCTCGCGGGATGCTTGCGCCTACGGCGCGGTCAGCCTCCCGCGCAGGGTAGCCTTGCTGTGCAAGGCTTTCCGCTCTCACCGCGCATGTCGCTTCGAGCGGAACAAGCCTTTATTTTTCTCTAGCCATCCTCCGCCCATATTTGGGCGGATAAGCGGGGTCTGGGGATGAAATCCCCAGCGGGGTTTGGGGCAGCGCCCCATTATCGATTAGGAGTGAGAGCTATGCCGTTCGATTACAAAAAAGAGTATGCCGAGTTTTACATGCCGCCGAAGAAGCCAACCATCGTGACCGTGCCGCCTGCCGTTTATCTGGCGGTGCGCGGTTCCGGCAATCCCAACGCGGAGGGCGGGGAGTACCAAGCCGCCGTTGGCATGCTGTACGCCATTGCGTTTACCGTGAAAATGAGTAAGAAGGGCGATCACGCAATAGACGGGTATTTTGATTACGTTGTGCCGCCGCTGGAGGGACTCTGGTGGCAGGACGGCGTGGCCGGCGTGGATTATTCCAATAAGGACGGGTTTCACTGGATATCGCTTATTCGCTTGCCGGAGTTTGTGACCGAGCCGGAATTTCAATGGGCCATTGCCGAGGCTACGAATAAGACAAAGCAGGATTTCTCCAAGGTGGAATTCTTCCCCTATAACGAAGGTCTTTGCGTACAGTGCATGCATATCGGCGCGTTTGACGACGAGCCCGCCACCGTTTCCGCTATGCACGCTTATGCCAACGCACAGGGCTATGTGCCCGATATTACCGATACCCGGCTGCACCATGAAATCTACCTCAGCGATCCCCGCCGCACAGACCGCGCTAAGTGCAAAACCGTTGTACGCCATCCCATAAAGGAAGGGTAACGGCCTCCGGCGGCTTAGGGGCTTTGGAAAGCCCCTAAGAACCGAAACTTTTAAATATAAAGATAGAAATGCAGGGCGTGTAAGCAACACATTCCCTGCATTTATATTTCATGGTTTTTTGGGTTCTTAGGGTGTTTTTACAAAAAATACCCTAAGCCGCCGGAGGCACTCCCCCTACACAAACAAATTGATCTTAGAAAGCGGCGATACGCGCAGGCGCACGGTGCCCATAAGCCTGTCCATCGGCAGCAGACAGGGGGCAAGCGTATCGGCGGTCAGCGGCGTGCCGGGTAAAATTGCACGGTCGTCCGGCAGCAGCAATACGCAGCCGTCCGGCACGGTTACGGGATCGTCGGTGTTCCCGGCGGGGTTCGTTACATACGCGCTTTCATCCAGCGCAAAGCTATTTACATACAGCAACCCGTCTACCAGCTCCACGCGCTCCCCCGCAAAGGCAAGGATGCGCCGCAGGCTGCCGTCTTCAACCAACTGCATAGACCCGCGCGCGGGCGTTTTGGTGTACATGGAAAGCCGGTCGATCAACAGCACTTCGTTCTGCAGCAGCGTTGGAGACATATCGCTGTTGGGCACGCGCATTGCACGGAAAAAGAACCCCAATATCAAAAGCACCGCCAGTACCGCTTCCAGCAGTACAAAGCACCAGCTCCACAGGGTATGCTTTTTGTATTCCTGTTCCTTGCCCGTTGATCGCAACTGCATGAAACGGCCTCCGGCGGGTTAAACCTTTTTGTAAAAAGGTTTAACAATCCAAAAACTTGTAAAAGAAAATATGTTGCAGAATAGCTTCCGTAGAGGTCGCCCCGCGGGCGACCCGTGAAACAGCAGGGATACTGTGGATTAACGGAGCATCCATCACCCATTCCACCCCTGTTTTATTCCCCCGCCGAATATGTTCTGCGGTAAATGGGGTCTGGGGATGTAATCCCCAGCGGGGTATGGGGCAGCGCCCCATAAAGATCAATACGTTACTTCGGGGATCTCGCGTGCGCTGTTAATGGGTAGCGCTACACAAACGGCGTGGCCGATGATACGCTCCATGGGGATGGGGCCAACGGACGCGCTGCGGCTGTCCTTACTGATGTTTCGGTTATCGCCCATCACGAACATGCTGTTTTCCGGAACGACCTGAGGCGGCATATCGCTAAAGATATAATCGCGCCAATAGGGGCTTTCGTCCAGCGCACGTCCGTTGATGAACACCTGCCCGCCGGATACCATGATCTCCTCGCCGGGAAGCCCGATCACGCGCTTTACGCAATACTCGGTGTAGCCGGGGTAGAGGCAAATGACCACCTCACCGCGCTTGGGCATGCGGGCATAGTAGGGGAGCTTGTTAACGAGCACGCGTTCCGTGGATAACAGGTTAGGATACATGGAATCCCCGTCCACCCGCACCGGCTCGGCGATAAACTCCCGAATCCCGAATGCTACGAGAAGCACCACTAGCAAATACAGCACAAAATCCAGATTGCTTTTACGCTTGTATTCCGGTACGTTCTTATGCAGCTGCTCTGCTTCCTCCAGCAATGCGTCCCGCTGCTTTCGGGTGATTGTTGATACCATTATATTGCCGCCTCCAACCATACTGCCGCATCAGCGGCTCAAATTCTTTTTTCCGCGCTTGCAAAACGCCGCGCGTTCCATCATCACGATGCGCCCGCAGGCGTTGCACTTGATCTTGATATCCGCGCCAGTGCGGATCACCGTCCATTCATTGGCGCCGCAGGCGTGGGGCTTGCGCATCTGCACAACATCATTGATCTCAAATTCCGTGATCATGCCTTGTTCCCGTCCAATATTACCAGCTTGTTATAGGGAATTTCCACATTCTCCTGCCGGAAGCGGCGGAGTATCCGCTCCCGCACGCTGCGCTCGGCCGTGATCCGCTCTGCATAATTGCAGTATAAGGTAAGGCGCAGCTTCACGCCGCTATCGCCCAGCTCCAATACAGTCGCTTCGCCAACGTTTATGTGCTCATGCTCGGCAGCGTAGGCTTCGGCTTCCTCGCACATCAAGCGCTTGGCTAAATCGATATCCGCCTCATACGCAACGGACGCGTCTACCAGCACCAAGTATTGCGCGCGGCTGTAATTGGTCAATACATCAATACTGCCGTTGGGCACGATAAAGCGCTCCTGCTGCGGGCTTACCAGCGTGGTGTTTCTGAGGGATATCTCCTCCACAATGCCGGTTTTCCCGCCAATGCTCACATGATCCCCCACATGCATTTGATTTTCGAACAATATAAACGCGCCAGCCGCCACATCCTTTATGAGGCTTTGCGCACCGATGCCAAGCGCAATACCGCCAACGCCCGCCGCGGCAATGAGGGAGTTCATGGCTCCCGTTAGCCCCACGGCACCCATCATGGCGGTGATCGCCAACAGGAACACCGCGTATTTTACAAAGCTGCACAGCATGGAGCAAGCGGTGTTCATCTGCTGCTGCCGCTCCGGCTCTGCTTTTTTCATGCGCCGGGCATAACTGCGGCGGATGACCTTTTTTAAAAACAGCGTTAACAGCCTTGCCAGCACCACAATGAGAATAAGCTCTGCCAGCACCTCCAGCCACTGTATGTAATTGGCCTTGATATACTCCAGCAGTTGTTCCATTTTGCTCCTTTTTGCTGACTAAGGCAAAATCGCGCCCGTGACGCGATTTTTGTTTTCCGGGCCGGGGATGCGTTGGGTTCCGGTTACCGGTTATACCTCATAGGGAATGAATTCCCGAATGGATTCCACAAAGCGCTGCGGTTTTTCCTCCTGCGGGATATGCCCGGCGTTGCGGATAATGCCAAACTGCGCTTCGGGAATGGCGGCGTGGTAATTCTCTCCGCTTTCCGGGCGGTGCCACTTATCCTCCGCACCCCAGAGCAGGAGCGTGGGCACAGTGATATCGCGCATGCCCTTTTCGGCTTCCTCGGGATCGTAATTGTGCAGCGCCAGCTGAATGGCCTTACGCGACTCGGAATCACTGATGGTGGCATAGTAATTTTCCAAGCAATCGTCCGTTAGCACCGTTAGATCGAACAGCGAGGTCTCAATGATCTTGCGCACGGTACGGATGCTGTACAGCCTGCTGGCAAGCCCACCCAGAATGGGGCTGTCTATCATGCGCACGGCAAGCGGCATTTCCGGGGTAAGATCTCCCGGGGTTATCAACACCATGCGCCCCAGCTTCTCGGGGAACTTCTTTGCAAACTGCAGCATGTACGCACAGCTCATGGAAAACGCCACAAAATGCGCGGACTGGATGCCCATGGCATCAAGGAATAGGGACAAAAAGTCCGCCTGCTCCTCCACGGTGTAATCAAACTGCTCCGGCCGGGAGGAATACCCGTGCCCCAACAGATCGATGGCGATCACGCGGTAATGCTCCGAAAGCGAATCAAACACGCTGTGCCAGGTATACAGGCTTTGCCCAACGGTATGCAGCAGAATCAGCGGCTCGCCGTCTCCCGCTTCTATATAATGCACCTTGGCGGGCTCCGGTGTAGCGTTTCCCGCTTTATCCGCAAAGCCCGGCAGTATAATGTCCGCATAAGCTCCCACATTTTCAGTATTGACAAATTTTTTCACCTGCAACGAAAGACCCATTTATTTCCTCCTTTTTCCCAAAGGGCTTCTGCCGCTTACTGCCGCGATCTCCTGAAAAGAAAATCCGCTTTGTGCAGCGCCCGCCTGATTGCATTTTGTTATCAGGCGGAAACCCCGGGAATCCCTTAGGTGTGCATATGTACCCATAGTGTGTTTATTTTACTATGCTTTCTTTTTATATGCAAGCAAATGCCATATTCGTTCACAATGCCGTTCCCGTGTTATCACGGGTGGCGCGTATGCAAAGCCCGGTTGCAACCAACGCGCACATTATGTATGATAACAATAACAAACAGGAGGAAGCAGGGTATGGAGCAGCAAGCGCCGCAAGGCACGGCCGCCTTTTCCGTTAATACGAAAAACCGCACCGTAAAGGGCTGGATTAAAGCGCTTTTGGTGTTATTACTGGGGCTTACCGTTGCGCACTTGGGGGTAACGCTGTTTTTGCTTTCCAGCTTGGGAACGGACACGTTCACGGTATTGATACAAGGGCTTTCACGAATAAGCGGGTTAACCGTTGGCACGGTGCATGTGATCGTGCTGTGCCTTATCATGGGGATACTGCTGTTTACAACCAAGGGGTATGTACTGCCGGGCACGGTGGTTTGCGCGGTGTGCGGCGGGCCGATCATCGACTTGTTTACCTACCTGCTAAAGGGCGTACTAAACGAAGGTTCTTCCATGTGGCTAAGGGGCGCGGGGATGCTGTTGGGCTGCGTGATACTGTCCTTCGGTATGTCTATGGTGATCAATAGCCGGGCGGGAACAGGGCCTAATGATCTGGTGGCGGTGGTGCTGACGGACAAACTCAAAACCGTGCAGTTTAGATGGGTGCGCATGGGGTGCGATCTGCTGTTTGTTGGGTTGGGGTATCTATTGGGCGGCACGGTTGGGCTGGGCACATTGGCAGCAGCGGTTTTAACAGGGCCAATGGTGCAGGTGTTTTTGAGAATAACAGGCAAACCCATACAGGCGTTTCTTAACGAATGATATACCATGAATGACAGGAGATTTTACTATGCAAACCGTTGAAATTCTTCCCTATGGGGCGTTGACACAGGAGCAAAAGGATGCTTTTCCGGATATTTTTATTGACGGATTTGGGCATTTGATGAACTTTACAAAGTCCCGTGCAGAACAGCAAACTCTGTTTTCCGACGTGTATTCAGACGAATTGTTTTTCGCTTACGTGGAGGACGGAGCCGTACTGGGTATTTTAGGCATTGCAAACAACAAGGAACGCCCCGTTCATGTAAAGAAGGAGCCTTTTGTTACGCTGTACGGAAAAAAGGGAGAGCTGATATACCAGCAAATCAACGATATTTTTCAAAGCAAGGTGGTCAGGAACGATAAAGAAATGTATATAGATGTACTGGCAACGGACAAAAACGCACGGGGGAGAGGGGTAGCTACAAAGCTCCTTCAATATGCATTTGCCATGGACGGGTATCAGGAATACACCATCGAGGTGTTTTCCCGTAATAAAGCCGCAAGAAGCCTGTACAAGAAAATAGGTTTTCAGGAAATAAAGAAAAAATGGTATTCACCGATCATTACGCTGGGATACGGATATCCGATCCTAATGAAAATGCAATGAACACTTTCTCCTAAATAAATTTCAATTACATCTAAAACACCTTAAAACAAGGAAATGCAGGTGCCTGTAAATGACACCTGCATTTTATTAAAGTTTTAGGATTGTTAAACCCTTTTATAAAAGGGTTTAACCCGCCGGAGGCCGTACCCCTATTGCTGTGTGAAAATACGTACCGGCAGTACCAAATAGTAGAAGGCATCACCCTGAATGGGACGGATGACGCAGGGGCTTACGTTGTTGCTCATGTCCATATAGAGATACTCGTCGTCCAGTACCTTTAACACATCCACAAAATACCGGGCATTGAAGGCGATCTCTATATCCGCACCGTTGATTTCGGCAGAGGTTTCCTCATTGATTTTACCCTTGGCGTTGTTTGCCGTAATTTTGATCATTTCATCGGCAATGTTCAAGCGCACCAAATTGTTGTTGCCTTCCCTTGCCAATAACATGGCGCGGTTCAAGCTGTCCAGCATTTCCATGCGGTTGATACGCACACGGGTGGCATGGTCGGTAGGCAATATCTGCTTATACTTGATAAACTCTCCGTCTAGCAATCGTGCGGTAACACGGGTATGCTCCATGTCAAGCAATACATGCGTTCCCGTAAAGGTCAAGGTCGCAGGATCGTCCGTATCTTGTAAAAATCTTCCAATTTCGATCAGAGATTTTGCAGGAACAATGGCTTCTTTTTCCCCGGCAGCAGTGGTTTGCGGCGCTTTGCACATGGCAAGGCGATACCCGTCCAACGCAACGAAGGTAAGGGCATCCGTTGTTAACTCCATCAACACACCGGTCAAAATCGGCTTGCTATCCTCCTGCGAGGTGGAAAACACCGTACGGGATATCATATTTTTCAACCGCTCCTGGGGAAGGGTAATGCGGAAGGATTCATCATGGAAGGGCATTTCGGGATATTCGTCTTCCTCGATGCATTGCACAGAGCAGTTGCTTCTGCCGGAAACGATTTCTATGGTGCTGCCATGCTGGGTCAACTCCACGGTATCTCCGGGTAAGCTTCTTACTAAATCAGAAAAAAAGCGTCCTGCTAAAACAAATTCTCCTTCTTCCTCAACGGATGCGGGAATGGTGCATTCAATTTGCAGCAATAAATCCGTGCAGCGCAAAAGCAGCCCTTTTTCACTGGCTTCAAAATAAATACCCTCCAACACGGGCAAAGCTGGCTTTGCGGAAAGCGCCTTAATAACGGCGGATATCCCGGCCGACAGTGTTTTTGTTTCTGCGTATAAATGCATAACACACACCTCCTATGCGTATAAGCTTATTCACAGCGGTGATGCTGTATGAATATCATCATTCTTATGTAGAATAGTAGCAGCAGTAGTAGGGGCTGTGGAAGTTTGGGATAACCGTTATCAAGACAGGCCACTGCTTACAAAAACCGGGTGGAAAGGCATGTGGAAAACGAGATATAATCATCAGGGTTATCCAGAGTTTACACTTCGTCCACAGCCTCCACAGCAAACCCACAATCCGTTATCAACAATTTGTGGATTATTCCCGCAAACGTTTTTTTAAATCCTCAACGGTCTTTCTCAAGGAAGCATCTTTTTCCATCTGCGCCGCTATTTTTTCAATGCCATGCAATACCGTGGAATGATCGCGTCCGCCAAAGCACTCGCCTATATTCAAAGAAGAATTAGGCGTTAACTCTCGGCACAAATACATGGCGATCTGCCGTGGAAATACAACGGAACGATCCCGCCGCTTTTCACAAAGTGCGGCAGGCTCTACATTATAAAACTCTGCCACGGTATTTTTAATAAACTCAATGGAAAGCTCCTTGGGTTTATTATCCGGCAGGATATCCTTTAACGCTGCCTCTGCGATCTCCATATCCACCTGATCTTTTTTATAGATATCGGAATACGCGATCACACGGTTCAAAGAGCCTTCTAATTCGCGAATATTGGTTTTTACGCGCTCCGCAATGTACATCAACACATCGTCCGACACATTGATGGCTTCCAACTGTGCGTTCTTTTGTAAAATGGCAACGCGCGTTTCCAAGGAAGGAAACTGCAGGTCTGCAACCAAGCCCCACTCAAAGCGGGAACGAAGCCGCTCCTCCAGCTGGGCGATCTCCTTGGGGTTACGGTCTGAACTGATGATGATTTGCTTGTTTGCACCGTGCAGCGCGTTGAAGGTGTGGAAAAACTCCTCCTGCACACCTTCCTTTTTAGATATAAACTGAATATCGTCTACCATCAACAGATCCACGTTGCGGTAACGGTTGCGAAATTCTTTATTTTTATTGGAAGAAATGGACTGTATCATTTCGTTGGTAAAGGTTTCGCTGGTAACGTACATCACCTTTACACTGGGATCATGCTCTTTTACATAATTGCCGACAGCGTGCATCAAATGCGTTTTTCCAAGACCCACACCGCCGTATAAGAACAGGGGATTATAGGAATTCGATAAATTCTGCGCAACAGCAAGCGCCGCGGCATGTGCAAAATGATTGGAGCTGCCAACCACAAAGGAATCGAAGGTATAACGGGGGTTTAAATCTCCTGTATAAGAAGGCGCTGCGTCACGCTCCGCCATGCGGTATTGCTCCTCCTCCTCCGGCAGAACGATCAAAAGATCGTGCAGAGAAGAATGTGCACGAAGCGCGCTGTCCTTGAGCGTATCAAAATAATACTTATCGATGGTGTTTTTAATTAAACTGTTAGGAGACCGAAGCACCAGAGAATCCCCAACCACCGCAATGGGCTTTAACGGCTCCACATAGGCCTGAAAACTGGCGTCAGTCATTTCCGAGCGGATATACTGGGCCGCATCGTCCCAGAAAGCTTTGGCTTTCATTTTTACCCCCCTGTACCGGCGTACAACAACTGCTGAAAAATGCCCGCCTCCGCGGACACACTTCGCACACCTTCCTCATAATGATAGCAAACAAAAAATGAAAAGACAATGGAAAATATACAACAACTTTTCTCCCATTATTCTACAAGATGTGGGTTGTTCCGGCAAAACAAACACAAGTAAATCAACATATAGCGCTAAAATGTTTCACGTGAAACAATATCTATGATTCCAAATTGGAAAATGACACAAAATAAAGGACTATCATATTTTGTAATAGGAGAGGGGGCAGGTAAAAGGGGGGAGGAGCGCTTTATTATTTAATGAAGCCTCTTTGAAAAATAAAATTCCTGACTGCGGGCGGATGTGGTCATCCGCCCCTACAACGGTTTGATGAAACCTTTACCGCCGGATTATTCCGGCGATAAGCGGGGTGCAGGGGATGCATCCCCTGCCGGGGCATGGGGCAGAGCCCCATAATAATCCCCATATTATTTACAAACGATGGAACAAACTGCTTTGCAAGGGCTGGAATGTGTTTTATAATGAAAAAGACGAGAACGGAAGAACCGGCTCATACAGAAAAGAGGAGCGTGTAAAGTACACGCTTTAAAGGAGGATATCATGGCAAAGATCGTTGCCGTAGCAAATCAAAAGGGCGGGGTGGGGAAAACCACCACCACCGTGAACCTATCTGCCTGCGTTGCCCAGCGGGGGAAGCGCGTGCTGGTAGTGGATTTAGACCCGCAGGGGAATTCTACAAGCGGGCTTGGCGTGCAAAAGGACGAGATCACGCATTCCTCCTATGATATCCTGATCAATCACGCGGAGGTCAAGGAAGCTGTTCAGCCTACACAGGTGCAGCTTTTGAACATCATCGGTGCCAATATCCAGTTGGCAGGCGCCGAAGTGGAGCTGGTCGGGATGCTGGCACGGGAGCAGGTGTTGAAGAACGCGCTGTCCTCTCTGCGGGACGATTACGACTATGTGTTTATTGACTGCCCGCCGTCTTTGGGCTTGCTTACCATCAATGCGCTGACCGCGGCGGATACGCTGTTGGTGCCTATCCAGTGCGAGTATTATGCGCTGGAGGGATTGTCGCAGTTGATGAATACGGTAAAGCTGGTGCGGATGCACCTCAATCCGAATTTGGACGTTGAGGGCGTGGTTTTGACCATGTTCGATGCACGCACAAACCTGTCCTCGCAGGTGGTGGCCGAGGTGAAAAAGTTCTTTAAAAACAAGGTGTACGATACCATCATACCCCGCTCCATCCGTTTGGGCGAAGCGCCCAGCTACGGCTTGCCCATTACGCTGTACGATCCTAAGTGCAACGGCGCAACGGCGTATGTGCAGCTGGCGGAGGAGCTCTTACAAAAGGAGGGCATGTAATTGGCAGGGATGAAGAAGCCCGGAGGACTGGGCAAAGGCTTAGACGCACTGTTGGGGGATTTTTCCGCACCCACGCCTGCGGGCGTGCATGAGGTGGATATCCTGCTGTTAGACCGTAATCCCGATCAGCCCCGTAAGGAGTTCGATCCGGAGCGCTTGCAGGAGCTGGCAAACTCCATCGAGCGGCATGGCGTTGTGCAGCCCATCGTGGTGCAGGAGAACAACGGCAGATATACCATCGTGACCGGTGAGCGCCGTTACCGCGCCGCGCGGTTGGCCGGGTTAAAAACCGTGCCGGTGGTGGTGCGCAAGTATGATTCCCGACAGGTGCTGGAGGTATCCCTCATCGAGAACATCCAGCGGGAGGACTTGAACCCCATCGAGGAGGCTGCCGCCATCCAGTTTTTGATGGAGCAGCACGATCTCACCCAAGAAGAAGTGGCGGAGCGCCTTTCCAAGAGCCGCCCCGTGATCGCCAACTCGCTGCGCTTGCTGTCTCTGCCGGAAAAGGTGCGCGAAATGCTGCGCGATGGCGTGATCACCGCAGGCCACGGGCGCGTGCTTGCCGGTATGGGCGATGAACAGCGGCAGATTCGCCTCGCCCGGGAAACCATGGAAAAGCATTTGTCCGTGCGCGAGCTGGAAAAGATCGCCCAGTCTGCAAAAGCCGAGCCCGCCGAGCCAAAAAAGCCCAAGGACGCTCCCGAGCCGCTTTCTCCCGAGCTGTTCGATGCGCAGGAGACCTTGCAGGAGCGCTTGGGTACCAAGGTGAAGATCACCGGCACACCCCAGCAGGGACGCATCATGATCGAATACTACTCCGAAGGCGACCTGTCCCGCATATTCGATTTACTGGGGGAATAACGGGCTGTGCCTCCGGCGGCTTAAAACCCTTTTGAAAAAGGGTTTTAAGAATTCCTAAAACTTCAAAATAGTATTTATGCGGGTGTGCCGAGAGGTGCGCCCGTATGCTTTATTAAAAAAGAATTGTTTAACCGTTTGTAGGGGTCGTGCAGTGCGCGACCCGCAATATATGCAGCTCCCAACCAAAACGTTAATCGAAAGCAATACCACGCATTGCGTTGCATATGCAAACAAAAAGTGGTAGAATAGCGCTAATTTATTTTTGTATTTTAATTCTGGAGGATAAATATCATGAAGCTCACATTTGCACAGCGCGTGCAGCGTCCGGATTTCCAAGGGGAATTCGTGAAGACCATGCTGGTGGCGGCCGCGTCGCCCAACATCATTTCCTTTGCGGGCGGCCTGCCCAACCCGGTATCGTTCCCTGTTAAGGAAATGGAAGCAGCCTGCACCAAGGTGCTGGAGGAAAACGGTGTCAGCGCCCTTCAATACAGCACCACGCAAGGCTACAAGCCGCTTCGGGAGTTTATTGCCAAGCGTTACGAAAAGATCGGCGCAAAGGTAGAGGCCGATGATATCCTTATCACCAACGGTTCCCAGCAAGCGCTGGACATCATAGGCGCGGTGCTGCTGGACGAGGGCGACGATATCCTCTTGGAGCGCCCCAGCTATTTGGCTGCGCTGCAAATGTTCCATCTCTACGGACCCAAGGTGCATACGGTGGAGCTGTGCGAGGGTGGTATCGACTGCGATGAATTAAAAAGCATACTCGATAAGGTCAGCCCTAAGTTCTTTTATGCCATTCCCAATTTCCAGAACCCCACCGGCTTAACGTACAGCGCTGCGTGCCGGGAAAAGACCGCCGCCATCCTCAAGGGCACCAACACCATCTTCATTGAGGACAATCCCTACGGCGAGCTGCGCTTTAGAGGCGAGAACCAGAAATCCATGCAGGCATACTTGGGCAGCCAGTGCATGATGCTGGGTACCTTCTCCAAAACCGTATCGCCCGGCATCCGTATCGGTTGGATCTGCTGCCGGATTCCCGAGCTCATGCAAAAGATGCTGGAGTATAAGCAGATGGTAGACCTGCACACCAATGTGTTCTGCCAGATGGTGCTGGCGCAGTACCTGAAGGACAACGACCTTGATGTGCATATGGAAAAGATCAAGGCGCTGTATCAGGCGCAGGCAGATGCTATGATGTCCTGCATGGATAAATACCTGCCCGCCGAGGTCACCTACACCAAGCCCGAGGGCGGCATGTTCATTTGGGCGACCCTTCCCGCGGGTTGCACCGCCGTGGAGCTGGCAAACCGCGCCGCCAAGGCCGGCGTTGCCATCGCCGCCGGCGATCCCTTCTACGAGAAGGACAGAAACGTGCGCACCCTTCGCTTGAATTACAGCAACTGCACGCCCGCCCGCATCGACGAGGGCATGCAGATATTGGGCCGCATCATTCGCGAGATGCAGAAATAAATTTTTGCCTCCGGCGGCTTAAAACCTTCCTGAGAATTCCCTTGGGACTTCTGCATCTTTACAAGGAGCCATGTCAAACCTACGGTTTGACCACCTTATGTAAGAAGGTTTTAAGAATTCCAAGAACTTTCAAAAAAGGACGTGTAAAAATTGTTTGCACGTCCTTTTTCATTTTAGTTGAGGGTATATTTGTGGGCTTCGTTACATAGTATATATAAACAGCCGCATGACGGTTCTAAAATCCTTAAAGGCGGCGAATTATCTGGACTAGCGGATTTATAGGATGCTGGTTTACTGTTTGCTGCCGTGAGAGCGATTTATTTGCTTTACCCCTGTGGAGCAGTCGGCAAAAACGTATAAAAATCGCTTACACAGGATAATAACAGAAAACCACCCTGTTTGTGCCGGGTACGGGGCATGCGGCTTTTTGTAATGCTGTGGTGCTGAAAAAAACGACATAAAATGACAAATATTCACAGCTTTCACAAAGAAACGGTTTGTGAGAATACACAACTCTGTTATAATAACGTAAAAGACGGAACCGGGAACGCAAATTTGATATGCGCTCCTGTTACATAGGAGGCATACTACCAAACAGGCAGAGGGATATGGAAAACTGGTTCACCTACGATTGGAGCGTTCGGCAAGCGCCCGCCATATTTACGGTTGATACGCAGTACGAACGGCCCGTTCCCCGGGCGCGGACGCTGTTGTACTGTTCCTGCATGCCTGTGGACGAAACCGCCAAGGAGTTTTCCCCCAATGAGGTGCGGCGTGTGGAGCGGCTGTTGAAAAAGATACAGCGGGAGCTTGTGCACGCGGCGTATGTGGGGGATATTCGCATGCGGGCGCAGTGGCAGTTTTATTTCTATACCAAGGACCAGGAGGACGCACAAACGCTGGACGAGCTGTGCGAGTATGAGCGTAAGCTGTATTGCCAGAGCGGCAGCGCGGACGAGCCCAACTGGGTCACGTACTTCAGCCTGCTGATGCCGGACGCGGCAAAATACCAAACGGAGCAAAACCGAAAGGCCATCGCCCGGCTGGAAGCCCGGGGAGACGGGCTAAGATCCAGCCGCCGTATCACGTTTTTAGTGTTTTTTCCCACGGAGCAGGACGCAATGTATTATAAACAGCAGGCGCGTTATGCCGGGTTTGCCATCGGAAACGACCGGTACGCGCCGGAGATGGAATTGAGCTACGGCGTGGAGCTGTGCTGCGTGGCGAATCTTAGAAAGCGCGGCATCGACCAATACACCACCACCGCCATCCGCTTAGCGGAACCGCTTGGCGGCAGTTTACTAAGATGGGAATGCCCGCTTGTGCCGAAGAAACACCCACTAGCTTAACTGTGCGCAGTTAAGCTAGTGGGTGTTTCTTCGGGAGTCTGCTGTGACAGGGTTTCTCAATCCGCTTCGGCCTCGAACGGCTGTGCCGTTTGTCGGCCTTGCGAATTGCAAGGTGTCAAAAGACGGCGTACATGCCGCCGCTTTTGACGGATTGATATACGACTGCGTGTATTTTTAAGGGGGCAAGATGACGGAGCATCTTGCCTATTTTTAACTATATTTAAAAGTTTTAGGATTGTTAAACCCTTTTACAAAAGGGTTTAACCCGCCGGAGGCATAAAACACATATTTTGTTTCACATGAAACGCACAAAAAACCGGGCTGATGTTTCAGCCCGGTAAAAACCGTATCCTTTTGCTAGTCCTTGATGAGCACGGCCTTGATGCGGCGCACGCCGGAGGAGGAGGCTTCTTCCTTTTTGATCTTGAACCTGCCAAGATCGCCGGTGTTGGCGGCATGCGGGCCGCCGCAGATCTCCTTACTAAAGCCGGGCACGGTGTATACCTTTACGCGTTCGCCGTACTTGTTGCCAAACAGGCCGATAGCGCCGGCAGCCCGGGCTTCTTCTACGGTCATTTCCTCGCAGATCACATCTACCTTAGCGGCAATAGCCTCGTTTACAAACTTCTCGACCTCGGCAAGCTCCTCGGGAGTTACCTTGCGGGGGAAGGAAAAGTCGAACCGCAAACGCTCGGGGGTGATGTTGCTGCCCTTTTGCGCCACGTTTTCGTCCTGCAACACCTTGCGTAAGCCCGCTTGCAGTAAGTGCGTGGCGGTATGCAGAGACGTGGTGATCTCGCTGTGATCTGCCAAACCACCCTTGAATATGGCTTCCGCGCCTGCTTGAGACTTCTTTTGATGCTCGGCAAAAGCGGCCTCGAACCCGGCTTTATCTACCGTGATGCCCTGTTCACGGGCCAGCTCCTCGGTAAACTCAATGGGGAAGCCAAAGGTATCGTACAGGCGGAAGGCGGCGGGGCCGTCGATGTGCTTATCCATAAGCGTGGGAACCAGCCGTGCAAACTCCTTCATGCCGCGCTGCAATGTCTGGGAAAAACGCTGCTCCTCTTTATTGAGCTCCTCAATGATCTTATCGCGATTGGTCACAAGCTCCGCGTATACATCATCGTACTGGCAAAGCACAGCCTTTGCCACTTCGGCAAGGGAGCCGTCCGGCATGTTGAGCTGCCGCGCATAGCGCAGCGCGCGGCGGATAAGGCGGCGCAGGATGTAGCCCTGCCCCAGGTTGGAGGGGGTCACACCGCGCTGGTCGCCCAGGATGAACGTTGCGCAGCGAATGTGATCCGCCACGATGCGAAACGCCTTGGTGGTGTCCGGATCGTCCCGGTACTGGCGACCGGAAAGCTCGCTGATCTTTGCAAGGATGCCGGTAAACGCGTCCGTATCGTACACGCTCTCCACGCCCTGTAAGGTTGCAACGGTACGGTCTAAGCCCATGCCGGTATCCACGTTTTTCTGCGTGAGCGGTACAAACGTGCCGTCTGCTGTTTTGTTGAACTCCATGAACACGTCGTTCCAAATTTCAAGGTACTTGCCGCAGTCGCAGGAGGGGTTGCAGTCCGGGCCGCAGGCGGGCTTGCCGGTATCGTAAAACATTTCGCTGTCCGGGCCGCAGGGGCCGGTCTCACCGGCAGGGCCCCACCAGTTGTGCTTTTTCGGCAGGAAGAAGATATGCGACGGGTCAACGCCGTTTTTCACCCAGCAGTCGTGGGAGAAATCGTCACGGGGGGCATCCGCATCACCCTCAAAGCAGGTGAAATACAGCTTGTCCTTGGGGATGCCCAGCCATTTATCGGAGGTCAAAAACTC
>CAYZAW010000048.1:0-15333 GCA_964476505.1 uncultured Oscillospiraceae bacterium
GTAGCGCTCATGGCAATGGCGCATATGCAGCAATGCGGTCACAGGCCTATCGCGCTGTTGGGCGGCGGCACCACCATGATCGGCGATCCTTCCGGGAAAACCGATATGCGCCGTATGATGACGCAGGCGGAAATTCAAAGCAACGCCGATCATTTTCAGGCGCAGATGGCGCGGCTGTTGGATTTCGGCCCCGGTAAGGCCGTTATCCGCAACAATGCAGACTGGCTGCTGCCCTTGAATTTCTTGGAATTCATGCGCGACATCGGCGTATACTTTTCCGTAAACCGGATGCTTGCTGCGGAATGCTACAAGCAGCGCATGGAGCAGGGGCTCACATTCTTTGAAATGAGCTACATGCTGATGCAAAGCTATGATTTCCTGATGCTCAACCGTACGGAAAACTGCGTGCTGCAAATGGGCGGAGACGACCAGTGGAGCAACATCCTCTCCGGTGCGGATCTGATCCGCAGAAAAGAGCAGAAGCCTGCCTTTGCCCTGACCTGTGCGCTTTTAACCAACAGCGAAGGCAAAAAGATGGGCAAAACGGAAAAGGGCGCCGTTTGGCTGGATAAGAACAAGTGCAGCGTGTTCGATTTTTACCAGTACTGGCGCAACGTGGGCGATGCAGATGTTGAAAAATGCTTGGCGCTGTTGACCTTTCTCCCCATGGACGAGGTGCGCCGCTTAGGAAGGCTGCAGGGCGCGGATATCAACGCGGCAAAGCGCACGCTTGCCTTTACGCTGACCGAGCAGGTGCACGGCACCGAAGAGGCACAAAAGGCACAGGCGGCTGCGGAAGCGCTGTTTGCGGACGGCGGGGATCTCTCCAATATGCCTACAGCCATCTTATCCGCTGCGGATGTAGAGGAAACCGGGCTTCGGATTCCCAACCTGCTGGTAAAAGCCAAGCTTGCCAAATCCACCAGCGAGGCGCGCAGGCTCATTGAGAGTGGCGCGGTGTATGTAAACGACGATAAAGTGCTCTCTCCCACGGAAGCGTTGGAGAAGGGGCAGCTTGCCGGAGAAGGTATTATCCTCAAGAAGGGCAAAAAAGGCTTCTGCAAGGTAAAGCTGGGCGAGTGAAGGGCTATACCACAGTAAAACAGGAGGCCCATATAGAGATCGTGATCAACAAATCGCGATTTCTGGGGCATTGCTATCCGGTGGAAAGCGAGGCGCAATCCCAGCAAATACTGGAGGCGCTTCGCAAAACCTATTGGGACGCCAGCCATAACTGCTTTGCCTATTCCATAGGCGAAACGGGTTCTATCGCCCGTTACAGCGACGACGGTGAGCCGGGCGGAACGGCGGGGCTTCCTATGATGGAGGTTCTGCACAAGAAAAACATCACCAACCTGCTGGTGGTGGTTACGCGGTATTTCGGAGGCGTGCTGTTGGGCGCGGGCGGGCTGGTACGCGCCTATTCCAAGGCAGCGGCAGCCGCGGTAGACGCAGCGGGCATCGTGCAAATGCAGCCCTGCCGCCGTATGCGCGTTACGTTGGAGTATTCTCGGTGGGGTGCAATGGAATCCTATTTTCGGGAATGCTGTTTGGTAGAAAACGTTGCCTTTACGGAAGCAATCACGGTAACGCTTTTAGTACCTGAGAAAGATGCTGCGCGTTTTTGCGAGGGAGTCGTTCAAAAAACGGACGGCAAAATCAAGCCGGAGGAAACGGAACGGCTAATTTATCCTTTCCCGCAAAGCGCTGAAAAGAAATTATCAGACTAATACAGGAGGAGACAGTATGGACATCAAAATCGTAAAGACCAATGCTCCTAAGGCAAAGCCGCAGGACGAAAGCAAGCTTGGCTTCGGCAAGCTGTTTTCCGACCATATGTTCATTATGGAGTATGATGCCAATATTGGTTGGCACGATGCGCGCATTGAGCCGTATCACAACCTTTCTCTCGATCCTGCCTCGCCTGTTTTGCATTACGGGCAGGAAATATTTGAAGGGCTGAAGGCATACCGCACCCAAGAGGGCGTTATACAAATGTTTCGCCCAGAGGAAAACTGCAAGCGCTTGAACAACAGCGCAGAGCGCCTTTGTATGCCCACCATTCCCGTTGAGGACAATCTGGAAGCGCTAAAAGCGTTGGTTCGCGTGGAGAGCGAATGGGTGCCGCATAACGACGGTACCTCTTTGTACCTTCGCCCCACAATGATCGCGGACGGCGCAGAGCTGGGGGTACATCCCTCCAGTCATTATATTTACTACATCATTGCCTCGCCCTCCGGCGCGTATTATCCCCGCGGGCTTGCGCCTATCCGCATTTATGTGGAGGATAAATTCGTCCGCGCAGTCAAGGGCGGTATCGGCTTTGCAAAGACCGGCGGCAACTACGCTGCCAGCCTGCTTGCCGCAGAAGAAGCAGAAAAGAAGGGCTTTGAGCAGATATTGTGGCTGGACGGCGTAGAACGCAAGTATGTGGAAGAGGTTGGCGCCATGAACATGATGTTCGTGATCAACAACACCATCTGCACCGCAGCGCTGGAAGGCAGCATCCTGCCCGGCATCACGCGCATGTCTATCATTGCGCTGGCAAAGGAAATGGGTTATCAGGTAGAGGAACGCAAGATCTCCGCCGCAGAGCTGATGGAAGCGGGCAAATCCGGCGCATTACAGGAGGCCTTCGGCACCGGCACGGCGGCAGTTGTATCGCCCGTTGGCGAGCTTTCCTACAAGGGCGAGAGCGTGATCGTAAACAACGGCGAGATCGGTGCGATCACGCAGAAGCTCTACGATACGCTGACCGGAATCCAGTGGGGCAAAGGCAAGGATACCCATAACTGGATGGTTCGCGTATAGAATTCGTATCAGAATGGGAAACATGGTGGTGGATCAAGCTTGATACGCCGCCGTGTTTTCTGTAAATTTGGTATACAAGCTCCAGCATGACCGTATAGTTGTGTATGGACTGTACCGCAAAGGATGTGATTCCCGTGAAAAAAACTGTTGCTGCCGTATTGGCGCTGCTGCTGACCTTTCTGATATGTCCGGCGGCTCTGGCGCAGGTGGATATTCAGGTTTCTCCAAGCCCGCAGGTGTTAACAGAACCGGGGTTTGTTTCAATGACGTTCCGCGTTATGAATACGTCCGCCAATTCCATGGAGAATATCGGCATCTCCGGCTATGGCATTTCCGGATCGAAAGACCTAACCCCCGGCCCCATAGTGCCAACGCAAGGGCTAAATTTCTCGCTGCAAAACATTGAGGTGGTTGCCGGCATGGTGGGGCAGCCATTAGAGTTTACCCTGCATTGGACGGAAAACGGCGCGGCGATGTCTCAATCGGTATCCGTTTCTCTTAGCGGAACCACGGCTGTTGCACCGGACATGACCGGTAAAGTAACCGCCGACAAAGCCTCCGGCGCGGAGGGGGATAAGATCAAGCTGACCTATGCGCTGACCAATCCTGCGGCAGTTCCCATGACAAACGTTGTGTTAAAGGACACGCTTGCCGCCGATAAAGACATTGCAGGCAACGCCACCATAGCGGCGGGTGAAACCAAGGAGTTTACATACGAGTATACGCTTGGTTCTGCCGACGCTAAAAGCACGCCCACGGTAACCTATCAAGTAAACGGCGAGAATAAAAGCCTAACGATCGCTCCGCTTACCGTATCGGTAGTCAGTATTAAGCTGAACACAGTGGTTTCTCAAGGCGAAACCACGCCCGAGGGCACGCAGTTCAGTATCGTTTTAAGAAACGAGGGCAACCAAACCATCAGTAAGATTCAGGTGACGGACGAGCAGGGGAATAAGGTCAACAAGGATACGTTCTCTCTAGCCTCCGGCAAGGAAGAAAGCCTGACTTATAACGTGGTGACGGATACCCTTAGAAACGTTGCCTTTACCATCACTGGCATAGACGCGCAAAATCAGCCCTACGAGAACAAAACAAAAAGCTATGCGGTCACGCCCTACGTTGACCCCAGCACCATATCCATTTCGCTTTTGACCGCTGTTGTACAGCCGCTCTCTGATTCCGGCAGGATCGTAGTGAAGTTTACCGTGCAAAACAACAGCGCTACGGAGCTGCAGGAGGCCGTAATATCGGAAGCGGAATACGGCGTGGTGGAAACCATCGGCGTACTGGCTGCCGGTGAGTATTCCGTGGAAAAGGAGTTATTGATCGGCGGCCCAAGGGAATTGCAGTTTACCCTAACGGCAAAAGACCCTTCCGGTGCAGCACATACCTACGATTCCAAGCTGAACGCAGCTTATGTAACGCTGGCAACGGAAACGCCCGCCGCGCCTACCGATGCTGCACCGGAGGTAACGCCGGAGCCCGCCGCCCAGCCAACCGGTATTTCTGGCACGCTGCTTACCGTATTGATCGTGCTGGCAGTATTGATGGCGGTTGCAGGTATTGCGCTGTTGGCGCTTTCCATGTATGAGAAAAAGAACAATCGCCGCGGACTGATCGGTGACAGCGACGATGACTATGACGATGATGACGGGGATGATGATATCGGCTTTGACGAAAAGGAATCCCTGCCTTATGCCAAGCCAAAGCAAACGGTTTCGCGCAAGGAAGCCGAAAAACGCCCGGTAACGCCGCCTGCCGCAAAGCATGAAAAGCCTGCGAAACCGGCGCATGCGCCGCGCAATGAAAAACCGGCTCCCCAGCCGAGAGCCGCTCAGCAGCCGCCCATGCAAAAGCCGCAGCAGCAAAAGCCTGTTCCACGACCTCAGGCACAGCCGCAAGCACCGCAACAGCGCCCAGCACCTGTGCAGCGTCCGGCTCAGCCTGTATCGCCCAGTTATAACAGGCCGACGGCTCCTGTTTCGCAGCCGCCGGTACAAACACCGATAAACAGCTATCAGCAGCCGCAAGCGCCGATACAGCCGCAGACAGGGTATGCCCCAAGTGCGCCTGCGCAAGCACCGCAAACAGGATATCGGCAGCCGCAGGCTCCCGTACCGCAGCAAAACGGATATCCGCAGCAGCCTGTACAGCAACCTATACAACAACCGGGTTATGCGCCGCAGCCACGGCCAACGCCCGTACAGCAGGGATACGCTTCACAGCCGCCCGTACAAGCGCCGGTATCGCCGCAGATGCGTCCGCAGCAGCCTGTTGTACAAACGCGTCCCGTGCAACAGCCGCCGATGCAAAAGCCCGCTTCGCCGGTGCAGGAGGTACAGGCAACACGCCCCGCAGGGAAAAATCAGGTGCGGCGCGTACGCCCTGTGGATCAGGACGATCAATAGCATACAAATGAACATGCCCGCCAAGCTGATCAAAAGCTGGCGGGCTTTTCCTTAAAAGGAATGCAAGATAAATTACCGGAGCGGTTTTCTCAGTTGGTAGATTCCGTATGCCAACACACCGATGCCAGCACAAAGAAGCAAGAGAGGCAAAGGGTTAAAGGAATACCCGTTGAAGCATTGAAATATCCAAGCCCACACGCCGTGCATTTCAATACCCAATACATAATACGGCTCAAATTGACTGCCAAAGTAAATGTAGTACACAAATACAAGTACAATGCCAACAATGCCAAGCGCCATATAAGCAAGGCTTGTTTTAAATCGCATAGTATTCGCCGCATAAGCTTCAAGGCTGTGAGTTGCCGTGTTTTCTCCGGCAGAGGTTTCGCTCTCCTCCAACAGCAGGGAATCGGTTGTTACCTGAAACGCTCGTGCCAAAGCGGTAATATAAGCGATATCCGGAACGGATTGGTCATTCTCCCATTTAGAAACCGCCTGACGGCTTACACCCAGAAGCCCGGCCAGCTGCTCCTGCGACAACCCGGCGGATTTTCGCAACATTGTGATTTTTGCTCCGATCGACATACGACAATCGCCTCCTTTTCTTAGGGAAGGATACCATATCCAACACGGATAGGCTACCAAGACTGCTTTCCAGTTTGTCAACTGCCGGTTGCGTTTATCCGTTGACAGCAAAATGCAGAAAAATATATCATTTGCTTTACAGCCATGATACGGGAGTTTTAGGCAGATATAACAGATTTTGTTAACAGTTTGTTCATTTTATGCTGGCAATCTGTATCATCATTGGGTATAATCATCCTAGGGGAAAACGGTTGCAAAGCAATTCTGCCGCCGTAGTTGGATGGAGGTTCTCATGGTAGTTGGAACCGGTATCGACATCATCGAGGTCGATCGTATCGAGCATGCCGCTAAAAAAGAAGCGTTTTTAAACCGGGTGTTTACCACCAACGAACAGGCCTATTACAAAGCCTGCGGGTTTAATGCGCAAACCCTTGCCGGTACGTTTGCCGCAAAGGAAGCAGCGGCAAAAGCGCTTGCTGCCGGGTTTAACGGCATAGCGCTTAGGGATATTGAAATCCTCCATGAGGAAAGCGGCAAGCCCTCCGTGCAGCTCCACGCTACGGCACGGCAGCGTATGAAGGATTTGGGCGGCGCGAATTTGCATGTATCCATTTCTCATATCAAGGCGCTGGCGGTTGCACAAGCCATATTGGAGGACTAACGGCGCGTAACAGGTGCATCATGGAAAAAGCCCTGCTTCGTAAACAAATACAACATGTATTGATGGGAACGGAACCGTCGCTGCTGGCGGAGCGTTCTCTTTTTATATGTAAAAACGTGATGGAAAGCCCCGTTTTTCAAAACGCAAGCACCATACTTTGCTATCAGGCGCTGCCGCAAGAGGCCGATCCCGCATACTTAGCAGAAACTGCCCAACGGCTTGGAAAGCGGGTGGCATATCCGTACTGCGTGGATGATCGGGATATGCAGGCGCTGATACCGGCTGTAAAAAACGGATGGGAAACAGGGAAGTACGGTATTCGCACGCCCGTTTATGCAACAGCAACACATGTAAAGCCGGAGGAAATTGCGCTTGTGATCGTGCCGGGGCTTGCCTTTGACGCCTCCGGCGGAAGGCTTGGCAGGGGGAAGGGGTATTACGACCGTTATCTTGCCACCACGCACGCGTATTTTATCGGCTTTGCTTTTTTTGTACAAATGCTGCCTTCTATCCCCATGCAAAGTCATGACATAAACATGCATGCCATCGCAACCGAAATGGGAATGCAGTATATTAAAAATACTTGATAAAGTGGCTATTTCCCTAGATTTTTCTCTTGCAAAATACTGTATATATATCATAAATTCCTTTCATTATTCAAGCGGGTGTGATACAATCATCAAGGTACATGTTATTTTAATATCAAATGGTTATTGATTATTGATCATAAGGAGGTAACGCATCTATGTCCAACGCAAACAGCGCTCGAAAAGAGCAATTCGAGCAGCTAGACACCGTCATTGCCGAGTGGAAAGATCAGCAGGGCGGCTTGCTTCCCATCATGCAGCATGCACAGGAGATCCTGGGCTGTGTTGACGAGGAAGTGCAGAATTACATTTCTGAGAAAACCGGCATCCCGGTAGCCACCATCTTTGGGGTATCCACGTTCTATTCCCTGTTTACCCTGAAGCCCAAGGGCAAGTACAAGATCGGCCTATGCCTTGGCACCGCCTGCTATGTGCGCGGTTCCAAAAAGGTGATCGAGGCGCTGTCCAATCAATTGGGCGTTGAGGTTGGAGACTCCACCGACGACGGACTGTTCACATTGGATGCGACCCGCTGCATCGGCTGCTGCGGCTTGGCTCCCGCTATGATGATCAACGACGAAGTTTACGGGCGTTTGGTTCCTTCCGACGTACCCGGCATCATTAAGAAGTACCGCGAACTGGGCTAACGCCTATGATGATGAAGGAGATCTCCCTGCACGTGTTAGATATCGTGCAAAACTCGATCGTGGCGGGCGCAAAGCACATTACCGTTGAGGTCGAGGTTCGGCATTCCAAGGACTGGATGCGCGTGGCGGTGGGCGACGACGGCTGCGGTATGGATCAAGCCATGCTGGAAAAAGTGATCAGCCCCTTTACCACAAGCCGCACCACCCGCAAGGTCGGGCTGGGCATTCCAATGTTCAAAGCCGGAGCGGAGCAGGCGGGCGGCGCCTTCCTAATCCGTTCCAAGCCGGGCGAGGGAACCTTCATTCAGGCGGAATACCAAATTTCCCATTTAGACCGCCCGCCGCTTGGCGATATGGCAGAAACCATGGTTGCCACGGTGGCCTGCAACCCGGAGCTGGATTTCGTTTACGACTATCAGGTGGACGGTAATACGTTCCGCTTCGATACAAAACAGATCCGCGGCGCACTGGGAGAGGATGTTCCCCTGAACATGCCAGACGTTGTGTCTTGGATGAAAGAGTATTTAATAGAAGGAATAAACGAATTAAACGGAGGTGTTTGAATAATGAAATCGTTAGAGGAGCTCGAAGCTATCCGCAAAAAAACACTCGATACCATCAACCTTCGTAAAGAGCACGAAGGTACCCGTATCGTTGTGGGTATGGCGACCTGCGGTATCGCTGCCGGCGCGCGTCCGGTACTGACTGCCTTTATGGACGAGGTAGCAAAGCGGAACCTGCAAAACGTGGTCGTAGCCCAAACCGGCTGCATCGGCGTATGCCGTTTGGAGCCCATCGTTGAGGTGTATAAGCCCGATCAGGACAAGGTGACCTATGTAAAGGTGACCCCTGATATGGTTGGCCGTATCGTAACGGAGCACATCGTGAATAACAAGGCGGTGGAGGAATTCACCATCGGTTATTACGAAACGCACAACAAATAAGTAAACGAGGAGGTTATTATAATGGAATTTTTCCGTTCGCAGGTTCTTTGCTGCACCGGTACCGGCTGTTCTTCCTCGTCTGCTCATGAGATCATCAACAAATTTGAGGAAGAGATTCTTGCCGCTAAGCTAGACAAAGAAGTAAAGGTCGTTCGTACTGGCTGCTTCGGTTTGTGCGAAAACGGCCCTGTGGTTATCATTTATCCGGAAGGCGCGTTTTACAGCCATGTAAAGGTAACAGACGTTCCCCGCATCGTCAGCGAACACCTTATCAAGGGCAGAATCGTGACCGATCTCTTATACAAAGAGAGCTTGGACGAACATCAGAACATCCTCGGCTTGGACGAGGTGGATTTCTACAAAAAGCAAAAGCGTGTTGCGCTGCGTAACTGCGGCGTGATCGATCCGGAAAACATCGAAGAGTATATCGCCTTCGACGGTTACAAAGCACTGGCCAAGTGCCTGACCGAGTTGACCCCGGAGCAGGTTGTGGACATCGTAAAACAGTCCGGTCTGCGCGGCCGTGGGGGCGGCGGTTTCCCCACCGGCATCAAATGGAGCCTTGCGCAGAAGCCCGTCAGCGATATTAAATACGTTTGCTGCAACGCCGACGAGGGCGACCCCGGCGCGTTCATGGATCGTTCCGTATTGGAAGGCGACCCTCATACCGTACTGGAAGCAATGGCGATTGCAGGTTACGCCATCGGCGCACATCAGGGCTACATCTACGTTCGCGCAGAGTACCCCATCGCGGTCAAGCGTCTTCGTATCGCCATCAAGCAGGCGCGTGAATACGGCCTCTTAGGCGACGATATTTTCGGCACCGGCTTTAACTTCGACATCGACCTGCGCCTTGGTTCCGGCGCATTCGTATGCGGCGAAGAAACGGCTCTTCTGGCCTCCATCGAGGGTGGCCGCGGCGAGCCTAGGCCCCGTCCTCCGTTCCCGGCGGTCAAGGGTCTGTTTGGCAAGCCCACCCTGCTCAACAACGTAGAGACCTACGCCAACATCTGCCAGATCATACTGAAGGGCGCAGACTGGTTTGCCTCTATGGGTACTGAAAAGAGCAAGGGCACCAAGGTGTTCGCTCTGGGTGGCAAGATCAACAACACCGGCTTGGTGGAGATCCCCATGGGCACCACGCTTCGTGAGATCATCTACGACATCGGCGGCGGCTGCATCGGCGGCAAGAAGTTCAAGGCCGCGCAGACCGGCGGCCCCTCCGGCGGCTGCATTCCTGCGGAGCATTTGGATATCCCCATCGATTACGACAACCTGATCTCCATCGGTTCCATGATGGGTTCCGGCGGTATGATCGTTATGGACGAGGACAACTGCATGGTGGATATCGCCAAGTTCTTCTTGGAGTTCACCGTTGACGAGTCCTGCGGCAAATGCCCGCCGTGCCGTATCGGTACGCGCCGCATGCTGGAAATGCTGACGGACATCACCGAAGGCCGCGGCAAGCCCGGCGACATCGAGAAGCTGCAAAAGCTGGCCCAGAACATCAAGGCATCCGCACTGTGCGGCCTTGGTCAAACGGCGCCTAACCCGGTGCTTTCCACCATTCGTTACTTCCGTGACGAATACGAAGCACACATCAACGAAAAGCGCTGCCCGGCCGGCGTTTGCAAGGCTTTGCTGTCTTATGTGATCGATCCGGACAAGTGCAAGGGCTGCAGCCTTTGCTCCAAGAACTGCCCGGTGGGCTGCATCAGCGGCGTTGTCAAGAGCCCCTTCACCATCGACCAGAGCAAGTGCATCAAGTGCGGCACCTGCATGGAGAAGTGCAAGTTCGGCGCAATCGAAAAGAAATAAGCATACCCTTTACTTTGAAAGCGGCTGCCTCTTGGCAGCCGCTTTTTCGTACTATTTTTATGATACGCTTGCAAACATTACTATATAGTACTATAATAGAAATATCGAAAGGGGGAAGCGCATGATAGAAACAAACGGTGGGTTTTTGATTTCAAAAATCAAACAGATACAAGGCCGCATATTCGAAAAGCTGCTAACTGAACACGGCATACACGAATTCAACGGCGCACAGGGGCGAATACTGTTTGTGCTTTGGGAGGAAGACGGTATTCCCATCAAGCAGTTATCCGCGAAAACCGGGCTGGCAAAAACAACGCTGACCGGCATGCTGGATAGATTAGAAGCGGCGGGGCATATACAGCGCATCTACGACCCGCGTGACAGGCGAACGGTGCGCATCCGGCTGACAGACGCTGCAAAACGCTTACAGCGCCAATACGATGAAGTATCCGCAGAAATGAATCAGGTGTTTTACGGAGGGTTTTCCGATGACGAAATACGCGCCTTTGAAACGGCTCTTGGGAAAGTGCTTGAAAATCTTATCAAAAAGGAGAACTGTAATGAATAACGCAGTAAAGTCCGAGGTCCGCGCGTTGCGGGAGAATGCAAAAATCGCTTATGTGGGTTCCGTTAATCAAGACGGCTTTCCGCAGATCAAGGGAATGCTTGTATTGGAGCATGAAAGCATGAAAACGCATTATTTCTCCACCAATACCAGCTCCAAACGGGTTGCGCAGTTTCAAAGCAACCCCAAAGCTTCTATTTACTATTGCGACGAAACGAAGGACAAGTATAAGGGAGCGCTATTTACCGGAACGATGGAGGTTTGTACCGACCATGAAACGAAGGCGATGCTTTGGCGGGAAGGCTTTGAAATGTACTACCCGAAGGGCGTGGACGACGAGGATTACTGCGTTTACAAATTCACAGCAGAAACCGTGAATTACTATCACATGCTGACCAATGTGACCGCGCCCATCGACGAGCTGCTGTCATAGAAAGAACGCTCAAGTAAAAAAACGCACCGCCTGTTCATACGGAACGGGCGGTGTTTTGTTAAAATAGATATCCGGTTCAATACGGAGGCAGACCGGTGTTTACAATCCGCGGATACGGGTTTCAATAACGCGGCCAATGATCTGCACGTCGCCGCTGGCGATGATCATAGGCTCGTAATTGGGGTTGGCGGGGTAGAGGATCAACTGATTTTGCAGCCACTTCACACGGCGCAAAACGATTTCGTCATTCACGCGTACCACGGCGATCTGCCCGCTTTCCACACGGTTCTGCATGCGTACCAGTACCAAGGAGCCTTCCACGATGTGCGCGTCTACCATGCAATCGCCTTCTACTTCCATATAGAAGTAATCGCCCGCGCGCACCTCACCCTCCGGAACGGAAACATAATCGTAAATGTTCTCTTCTGCCAGTATGGGCGTTCCGGCATGTACTCTGCCAACGATAGGGATGGGGATGGTGTTTTGCGCTTTGATGTTGTACAGAGCGGGGTCCTCCCGGCCAAGGATATAGTCGATGCTAACGGAGAACAACTCCGACAGCATGATTAGCGATTCCTGCGGCGGGTTGGCACGCCCGTTTTCGTATTTGCAGATGGCGGATTTTTGAACGCCTAAGTAATTGCCAAGATAGTCTTGCGTATAACCGTGCTGCATGCGCAGCTCACGAATACGGTTCATAAGGATACCTCCTGTTATCTGCTGTATCTATTGTATCCTATTTGGAAACCATATTGCAAGAAGTATTTTCGAAAATTGCTCTTGACAGTGTCCGTATAAGACACTATAATACAAATATAGCAAAAACGCACAGTATTTATCGATGTGTAGGGTCTGGTACGGACACTTTTTCACTGTTGTAATGGCATTGGCCTGAACGAATGCCATTTTATTTTCAAAAAGGGTTTCCAATATGGAAACATTGTAGGGAGGTTCTTATGGCTGGTATGTTTTTATGTTTTGTTGTTCCGGGTATCCTTGCCGGTTTATTATTGGGAGAGGGCGCACGTCATAAGGAAAAGAAGAACAGCCGGGTAAAACCGTCTTCTCAAAGGAAACCGCAGTATCATGCTGTTGCCTCCAGAAAGTCCCTGTATGTTTCTGATTTGCGTTCTGAGTGGAAGCCCAAGCATACGCAAATGGAAGAAAACACCGCCGCATAACTTGTTCGCTCCGGCGGATGCATGGCAGATGCTTGCCGCTTTGTCCGGTTGTTGTTGCAGTCTATGCAACTGTAGTACTATGGATTCAATATAGCTTTTCTTTCCTTACGGAATATAAAAGAGCGTTGCTTAGCCAAGCACTAAGAAACGCTCTTTTGCTTTATTGTTCTTACTTAACGGCCTGTTCGCCAAAGCTGTTATCTATCAAGGCCTCAAAGGGAACCCGGGCGGAAAGCTCGCCAGCACTCTCCATGATATCCTGTAACCGTGTAAAGGCGTCTTCCGTCATCATAGGCACGGAAGTCCAGGAGTCCGTTTCGCGGTAGCTGTTTACCACGGTTTCTAACATGGCAATATCGGTATCCGGGAAGTAGGGGAGCATGGCTTCCGCAACCTCTTTGTTATCGGCCTCTAACACCCATTTTTGCGCCTGATACAGCGCCCGAACGAACGAGGACACAAATGCGGGATCTTCCTTGATTTTGCTTTGGCTTACCATAAACACGGTATAGGGCACCTCTCCGGAGGCTTCGCCCACATTCGCAACGATGTGTCCTTTTCCTGACAGTGCGAATTGGGAAGCCGTAGGTTCAAACAGAGAAACATAGTCTCCGGTACCGCTTTCAAATGCGCCCGCGATCAGGCTGAACTGGATGTTGCTGATCACATCCACATCCACACCCGGCTGCAAGCCGTGCTTTTTTAGCAGGTAGTCTAGAGTCATATATGGCATCCCGCCGGGGCGACCCCCGATAATGGATTTTCCGCGCAGGTTTTCCCACTGGAAGTTTTCCTCGGGTGCACGGCCAACCATGAAGGAACCGTCCCGCTTGGTTAACTGTGCAACGATCATGGGATGATCCGCTTTGCCCTCGTTGACCACATACACGCCGGTTTCCGGGCCCATCAAAGCGATCTGTGCTTCGCCGGACAAGAGCGCGGTCATGCTTTTATCGCTGCCGCCGCTGGTTGTCACCTGTATATCCAGCCCTTCTTCCTCAAAGAACCCCTTTGTTATTCCAGCATACAGCGGGGCATAAAACACAGACCTCGTTACTTCGTTTAGCTCCACCACCCTAAGACCGCTTTGTTGCGTACAACCCGCAAACGTAAGTAAAAGCGCCAGAATCAGTATGGCGGCAAGGATATTTTTTTTCATTTTTTACCTCCGCTCCTTTTTGACCATGCTATGTTTTTTCTGTTACGAATGTGCGAATTCCGTTGCATCGGGAAATAATCGCAGTACAATAGGGTTTAGACATCATAAAGAAAAGGAACTGTATTATGCTAGCGTTTCAACCTGTTACCGTTGCGGACCGTGCCGCAATCGAGGCCTTTACAAAACCCCTGCATTTGGAAAACTCCGAATTGTCCTTCATCAATCTATTGATTTGGGGACTGGACGATAAAATCAAATGGGCGGCTACGAAGGAAGCTCTTTATATCCGTTTACAATACGATCCAAAGCTTCCGCCGTTTTGCTTTCCGCCCGTTCCCAAGGAGCCGGATCGCTGTGATTACGCGGCGCTTGTACGAACTGCAGCAGAAGCATTACAGGCAGAGAACGCACCTGTGAAGTTCCGTTCTGTTTGCGGGCCGTTTGTTGACCTGTTTGCCGCCCAATGCCCGCAGTATACCCTAACGCTGGATCGGGATACCTGCGATTACGTTTACCTTGCGGAAAGCCTCGTTACCCTTCGCGGAAAAAAGCTGCACAGCAAGCGCAACCATATCAACCGGTTTCGCGCAACAACTGCATTTGAATACCGCGCGCTTCATTCGGAAGATGCCGCAACTTGCATGGCGCTGTATCAGGAGTGGATGGAGCATAAAGACCCTTCCATCCCCGGAATAGCGGGGGAGCGGCGTGCGCTGGAATTCATGCTGCCAAAATTGGACGAGCTGCAGCTGTTTGCGGGCGGAATCTTTGTGGATAACGCACTCGTTGCGTTCTCCGTGGGCGAAAAGCTGCATCCGGACGTTGCGGTGGTGCACATCGAAAAAGCCTCACACCTGTTCCCGGAGCTGTATGCGGTGATCAATCAGCAGTTTGCCGAGCATGCGTTTTCGGACGTTGAACTGATCAACCGCGAAGAGGATATGGGTATTGAGGGTATGCGAAAGGCCAAGCTCTCCTACGATCCTGTTAAGCTGATCGAGAAATACGACGCCGTGCCCGTAAAATAAATGATAGTAGTCGGGAAATGCTTGACGCTTGTAGCGTTTTACTATAAAATCAATAAGTAATATTTGAAAAGGAAGGTATTTTTACATGTCTGAAGGTATTGCCAGTTTTCTCAGTGGCCCCGGTTTACTGATTCTTTTGATGGTCGCAATGTTCGCCATCATGATCATTCCGCAGCGTAAGCGCGATAAGAAAGTCAAGGAGATGCTGGCCGCCTTGAAGCCCGGTGACCGTGTGCGCACCATCGGTGGTATCTATGGCACCATCGGCTCCGTAAAAGACGATGTAATCACCCTGATCGTTGGTCCGGACAAAGTACGCTTGGTATTTGCCCGCGGCGCTATCTCCACCGTGGAGGATGTTGCCGCCGAAAACACCATGTCCGAAGAAGTGAAGGACGTGCAATAGTTTTGCATACAGCAATCAAAGCCGCGGAGCGTATCTGCGGCTTTTTTGGCTCTATGTCAATAGTTGGGGTAGAGCGCAAACAAAAGTTACAAGAGAGCCA
>CAYZAW010000049.1:0-14971 GCA_964476505.1 uncultured Oscillospiraceae bacterium
CGAACCCCTGACCTCCAGCGTGACAGGCTGGCATTCTAACCAACTGAACTACCGGGCCGTAAATGCCCCGATTGCTCGGGGCAAATGGTGGGAACAACAGGGCTCGAACCTGTGACCCTCTGCTTGTAAGGCAGATGCTCTCCCAGCTGAGCTATGCTCCCATCCGCGTGACAAGTGATAGTATAACGCAGAGAACTCGCCGCTGTCAATACACATTTCTCCATTTTCCAGATTGTAGATGCAGCGCCTTTTTTATGCGGGCATTATCCCGTGAGCCGTGCCGCTTGTTTCAAAATACCGTCTCATAGTATAATAAAAACAGCATCTAGCCCGCGCTTTCATCCGTATATGGCGCGAGGGAAAGGACGTATCATGCACTGCAGTGATATCCGCATCCAACAGCTCCGGGCGCACATGCGCCCGCACAATATGGCGGCATATATCGTTCCCACCTCCGATTATCACGCTTCGGAATATGTTGGGGATCATTTTCAAACGCGCCGGTATCTTACCGGCTTTACCGGCTCTGCCGGAACGCTGGTGGTCACGCAGGAGGAAGCCCTGCTTTGGACAGACGGACGGTATTTTTTACAGGCAGAGGAGGAGCTACGGGGCAGCTGCATCCGGCTTTGCCGCAGCCGGGAGCCCGGCACACCCACCTTGGAAGCGTACTTGGAACGCGCTGTACCGGAGAACGGTATTGTTGGTACGGACGGACGTACCGTTGACGCGGCGCGGTTTGAAAGCCTAAAAAGGCGCTTAAGCCATAAGGGCATATCCTTTTGCTGCGATGTGGATCTGGCTGGCGATGTTTGGCAGGATCGCCCGCCGCTGTCTGATGCGCCCATCTATTTATTAGAGGAATGCTATACCGGCAAGAGCGCTGAAGCAAAGCTTGCCGAGCTGCGGCAGGTGATGGCGCAAAAAGGCGCAAACGTGCATTTATTGACCTCGCTGGACGACATTGCATGGCTGTTCAATTTTCGCGGCGCGGATATTCCGTTTAACCCCGTTGCCCTGTGTTATGCGGTGATCGAAACCGAAAACGCCTTTTTGTTTATTGACGGCGCAAAGCTGGATGCTTCCGTTCGCGCTTACTTTCAAGCACTGGGCGTTACGCTGTACCCTTATGAAGCGATCTATGACTTTTGTGCGCAGTACACCGCCTTTGATACCGTGCTCCTCAATAAAAAGCAGGTAAATCAAACGCTGTTTCAGGCTGTTTCCCCAGCGACCGTGGTGGACGCGCCCAATCCCACAACGCTGAAGAAGTCCGTGAAAAACCCCGTGGAACAGGAGAACCTGCGAAAGGCACACAGAAAAGATGCCGTTGCAATGATCCGCTTCCTCTACCGTTTCAAAACCGGCCTGCTCAATGAACCCGTTACCGAAATCAGCGCGGCGGCGGCGCTTGATGCGCTGCGTATGGAGCAGGCGGGCTGCATCGGCCCCAGCTTTGATACCATTTCCGGGTTCGGCGCGCACGGTGCCATCGTGCACTACCACGCAGAACCGGCGCATGATGCTGCCATTGTTGGAAACGGACTGCTGTTAATAGACTCCGGCGGTCAGTATTTCGAGGGCACCACGGATGTTACCCGCACTATTGCCATCGGTACGCCCGATGCTGCTGCAAAGCGAGATTACACGCTGGTGCTCAAGGGAATGCTGCGGTTGATGCAGGCGCGTTTTCCCAAGGGAATCACCGGGCGGCATTTGGACGTTTTAGCCCGCGGCCCGTTATGGGCAGATGGCTTGGATTACCGCCACGGTACCGGGCACGGCATAGGCGCATTCCTATGCGTGCATGAAGGGCCTGTTGCCGTTAACTGGCAAACCGCCGCACCTATTCCGCTGGAGCCGGGCATGGTGCTGTCCGACGAGCCGGGGCTGTATGTGCAGGGCGCGTACGGCGTCCGGCATGAAAATCAACTGCTTTGCGTTGCCGCAGGAGAAACGGAGTATGGCGCGTTTTATGCCTTTGAGCCGTTAACACTGGTTCCCTTCGACCGGGAGGCATTGCTGCCTTCGCTGTTAAACGCCGAAGAAATGCAATGGCTCAACGCCTACCATGCGCAGGTGTACGCCGAAATCGCGCCGCTTCTTAACGAGAACGAGCAGGCTTGGCTAAGGCAGGTAACGCAGCCCTTGTAAATGATAAGGCGCTTGTGAATGATTGCAAAAATTGTCGAATTCTGATATGATGTGTACGCACAATGGATGGTGCAATTATTTGTATTTGGGGAGGTTTCATTCGCATGGCAGAAAAGAAAAAGATTGAACGCAAAATCGTTCCCGCAAAGGAAGCTGCCGCAAAATCCACCAGAAAACAAGATGATGACGAACCGAAGGCTGCTCCGCGGAAAAAGGGCGGCGCTTCCAAAGGCCAAAGCGGCAGCGCTACCGGGCTGCGCGTGCTGGCGTTTGTGTTCTGGCTGTTAGCCATTGCCGCGGAAGTTTTAACGATACTCTACCTCAACGGCACTCTGTATATCCCCGGCGACCAAATGACCCTTCTTCTCATTGGCCTTGGCATCGACCTGGTCATGGTGGTCATCGGTTCTCTGCTTTGGAAAAAGGCCAACCATATCGACCCGCCGTCTAAAGCAAACAAGGTCAAGTTCTTCTTGCAGAGCCAGTTGGGCGTGATCATGGCGATCATCGCGTTCGTGCCCATCGTTGTGATCTTGCTGAAGAACAAGGATCTCGATAAAAAAATGAAGAAGATCGTTTCCATCGTGGCTGCCGCCGCACTGCTCTTGGCAGTGGGCTTGTCCGTGGATTACGATCCCGCCTCCAAGGAGGATCTGGCTTCTGCGGAAGCGCAGGTGGGCGACGGTACCGTTTACTGGACGCGCTGGGGAAAATCCTACCACTTGGATTCTGATTGTTCCACGCTGCAGCGTTCTGAGGTGATTTACTCCGGCTCTATCGATGAAGCCTTTGATGCCAAGCGGGAAGACCCCTGCGATTTCTGCGCGTTGGAAAAGGTCTCCTAACGCTTTCGTAAAGCCAAACCTTATTCTATGTAAAAGTGCCTATCCGCTGCGATAGGCGCTTTTTTTAAGCAATAAGCAAAAATACGACAATATACCTCTGTTGAATTGGAAAAGATTGTATCGTCATTCCATTTTATTTTTTATATAATAATTTCTGGAATTGAAGGTGAAATTTGGTATTCATTGATTCTCAACGCTTAGAACAGCACACCGTTCGTAAACCAACGTTCGGTGTTGGAAGAGGAAGGTATTGGGATGAATCTTTACTGGGTATTGAACAAGGACGGGGATCAGGTGTACATATTAGCCGCCAATTCCCGTGACGACGCGCAAACGGTATGTAAGTGCCGCGCACCGGAAATGCAGCAGTGTCGGTTGGAAGTGCGCCTTCATGCCACGCATGTGGAGCAGGGCAAGGAAAACACCTTTATGCAGATCAGTCCGTAAATCGAGCACCGCGCATCCTGCTATGTATGCACCGAAAGGGCAGTAGAAACACAAGCCCTTTTGTTTCCGTTAATAAAACCGAATATCATAATCAATCAGTCCTTCCTGCGCTATAACGCAGGAGGGACTGTTTTTATACTCTACTACCATGAAAATTTACAACTCAGCAATCAAAATACAGCACAAAATATGCTATAATTGCTTCAGCGCGAATAGGATTGCGCATCAATGAATGATGAAAGAAGCCGTAATCATGAAACGAAAATTTCTTCCGCTGCTGGCGGCATTACTTGTACTGGCTGCCGCCGCTCCGGCCTTAGCGGAGGTCATGAACTATATACCGGCCTTTGCCGACCGTTACAATGCCTATGCCATGGCAAACCCGTATAAAACCTACGGGGATATCCTTACTGCGGTCAATTTAAAGCTGGATGAGGAGAATTACTCCAATATATACACCACCAACGAGCCTGAAAGTCTAACGGTGCTTGTGAGTAAGCACTATGCGATCGCAAAGGACTATAAGCCGAAGCAGCTTACCTCCGTTAACCGGCAATACGCTCAGAGCGGCGTTCGCCTGCGGAAGGATTGCTATGAGGCGTTTTTAATGATGGCAAAGGATATGGAGCAGGAGGGGCTCACGCTGTACATCAAATCCGGCTACCGCACCAATCGCAAGCGGGGCGGCATCAACAGCCTGTGGTACGCATGGCCGGGGCATTCCGAGCATCAAACCGGGCTGGCGTTCGATCTTAGAAAAAAGAACGTGTCCTATCAATATCTCAGCGAATACCGCTACGAAACCACCCGCGAATACGCATGGCTTTGCGAGAATGCCTACCGATACGGTTTTATACTGAGCTACCCTGCCGGGAAATCCGATATCACAGGCTTTGGCTTTGAGCCGTGGCATTGGCGGTATATCGGCGTTGACATTGCCACGGATATGCGGGAAAAGGGCTTTGTTACCTATCACGAATACTGGGCAAACTATATGATCCAAAACACAGACGATTACAGCGAACTGCAGCCGCAAAAGGATTTAACGCTTGTGTATGCGAAGGGAGTTTGACCATGAACCTGACTGTCATAACGCCCTTTGATGACATTTCCCGGGAAAAACTGGAAAAGGTAGCTTCCGGCGTTCGTATTACATATGCGTTCGACCAAACGCTGCCGCACACACAGCCGCAGGCATTCAACGCCGCCTTGTATCAGGAAGCGCTGCTTGCGGCGGATATGGTGATCGGGCAGCCGCCTGTTGATATGCTAACGTGCATGCCCCGGCTACGGCTTTTGCAGCTTACCATGGCGGGAACCGAGCCGTACAGCCGCCCCGGTGTGCTTTCACCCAACGTGGCGCTGTGCAATGCCAGCGGTGCATTCGGCAAAGCCATTTCCGAGCATATGCTGGCCTGTACGCTGATGCTCATCAAAAAGCTGCACCTCTATCGAGATAACATGCAGCAGCATGCTTGGCGCGACATGGGGCAGGTGACCTCTCTTTCCGATATGACGGTGCTGTGCGTAGGGCTGGGAGACATCGGCAGCCGGTACGCGGCGCTGTGCAAGGCTATGGGCGCAAAGGTAATAGGCGTTCGCCGCTCCGGCACAGACAAGCCCGGCTATGTGGACGAGGTATACCTGCAATCCTCTTTGGACGAATTGCTGCCGCAGGCAGACGTTGTGGCGCTCTCCCTTCCCAACACCCCGCAGACCGCCGGGCTGTTTAGCGCCGATAGAATAGCGCGCATGAAGCCCGGTGCACTGCTTTTAAACGTTGGGCGGGGCAATGCCGTTGATACCAACGCGCTGTATGAAGCGCTGCAAAGCGGCAAGCTGTCCGGTGCGGCGCTGGACGTGACAGACCCGGAGCCCTTGCCGGAGGCGCATCCGCTCTGGGATTGCGAAAACGCCATCGTTACCCCGCATATCAGCGGGTTCTTTCACCTGCGCGCCACCTACGACACCATTGTGGACATGGCGGTTGAAAACGTGCGCCGGTTTTTACACGATGAACCGTATTTGAACGCCGTTGACCGAAAAACCGGTTACCGCGTGACCCACCATTACGAGTAACCCCTGTTTGTTTTCTCCGCTGCACTGTAATACGGAGAACCGGATGGCTTGATAACCAAATCTATAGAAAGAAGTGATTCGCATTGAAGCGCTGCATTGTATTTACTGGAATAGTACAATAACGAAATAAATACAGGAGGATGTTATGACTATTCCGGAAAACAAAATTTATCCCCGCACGCAGGACAAGCAGATCGTTTATTTGAAATCGGTCGTAAAGAACCCCAATATCATCGTTGGAGATTACACCATTTACAACGATTTTGTACACGACCCGGTAGAGTTTGAGCAGAACAATGTTCTGTATCAGTATCCCATTAATCACGACCGGCTGATCATCGGCAAGTTTTGCTCCATTGCCTGCGGCGCACGCTTTTTATTCAACAGCGCCAATCACTCTTTGCATTCGCTTGCCACATACTCCTTCCCCATCTTCTATGAGGAATGGGGGCTGGATACCGCCGATATCACCACCGCATGGGATAACAAGGGCGACATCGTGATCGGCAACGATGTATGGATCGGCTACGAGGCCGTGATACTCTCGGGCGTGACCATAGGCGACGGTGCGGTGATCGGCGCAAGGGCGGTGGTCACCAAGGACGTGCCGCCTTATACCATCGTTGGCGGCGTTCCCGCAAAGCCTATCCGCATGCGCTTTCCCGAGGAGGTTGTTGCCGCCTTGCAGAAGCTGCAATGGTGGAACTGGCCAAGGGAACGGATCGCAAAAAACATCAAGGCCATACAAGCCGGCTGCATCGATCAACTGGTATAGCCGCAACAGCAAGCGCCAAACGCAATGATCGCGTTTGGCGCTTGTTTCTGTGTTTATTGATGCCAACTATGCCGCAGGCAGCGCAACAGGTACCTCTGGCTCCTTTACAGGCAGCGCCAGATATACGGTCTCCGGCAGCCTGCTTCGTTTTACGTCTTTTCTGGTTACGCCGGTTTCTTTACAAAGAGCAGTCAAGGCTTTCTGCAGCGCCTGCTGTGCATGCTCGATTCCGTCCTTATCTAGCTTTCTATTCTTGTCTGATCCTTCCTGCCGGTAACACTTGTTTTTCAAAAGCGCGTATTTATCCAGCACCTTTTGCAGGATATCGTCTTTTAAGATATATGCGCCGCTTTCCTTGTCCTTGGGATATGCCTCCGTTACCTTTTTTAAGGAAAGCACATAGTCCGCACATTTCAGGTCGTCCTTCCCCGCCGCCGCCGCAATATCCGCCAGCACATACTCTAAGCCGTAGCGCGGATTCGGCTGGATTGTGATCCCGAAGATGCTGCGAATCATTTCCACCAGCGCCGTGTTATCGATCACATAATAACCCGCCGAGGAATAGGGCGTATCGGAATGATACTCTCCCGGCAGCGTATAACGGCTGATATTCTTGCTGGAAAGCGTTGCGCCAAACGCCGCCATGGTCATCACCTGCTCTGTATTCAGGTTGGTGGTGATGTATTGCTTCATTCTGCGATAGATCTTCCCAAAGTTCGCCAACTGCTCTCTGGACTGCATTTGTTCGAATATGGCAAGGAGCATCCGCTGCTGCCTATCATTGCGGCCAACATCGGTACTGATACCCTTGCGGGCGCGGCAGTAATCCATCACCTGCTGCCCGTTTAGGTGCTGCTGCCCCTTGTGCAGCGTGCGCCCGTTTAGGTGTATCTCCACGTCCACATCGTAATCCACGCCGCCCATAGCGTCTACCACGCCCTTGAGACCGGTGATGTCCACGCCTGCGTAATAGTCGATGGGCACGCCCAGCAGATGGCTTACGGTATTCAGGGCATAGCGGTAGCCATTTTTGGTGTTTGCGCCGCCCTTGGCGAAGGCGGCGTTGATTTTATACCTGCCGCCGGTCTTGACAAACAGCTCTCCGTTGGCCTTATAAATGGGCGCATAGGAATCCCGGGGCACGGAGATCATGTCTGCGGTTTTATTGTAAAAGTCGATAGAAACCAACATCAGCACATCAGAGCGGAAGTTGTTGGTTTCGTCTCTGTACACATCGGATTCCTCGTCCAGCCGTTCCGGGCTGGAATCGTAGCCTACCAGCAGCACATTGATACGGTTTTGCATGAATTCCGTATAAAGCGCCTCAGGCGTTGGCGTAGGCTCAGGTGTTGGCGTGGGTTCCGGCGTTGCCGTTGCCTCCGGTGTTTTTGTAACATCCGGCGTGGCGGCAGGCGGCGTTGCCGTGGCGGTAGGAACTGGTGTTTGCGTAGGAACAGGCATTAGCGTGGCTGTGGGTGCCGGTGTTACCATCGCTTGCCCGAACGCCCGCATGGGGTCCACAAACATTACATACAACAGCCGGGCAGCAACAAACAGCAGCGCTGCAAATGCTACCGCCAGCGCTGCTACAAGGATTTTTTTCGTTGTTGACCAAGGTTGTTTTACTTTTTCATTTCCCTGCTTCATTGCCGTTCACCGTCCGGTGTTTTTTTCTATTGTAGCACAAGCCCTGCGCTGCCGCACCGGCAGTTACTGGATCAGCAGGAAGCGTCTTCCTTGGAATACACCGTCATGGACACACCCACATCGTTTACCAATATGTCCTTGGGCATCTTCATCATTTTAACGGTAACGTACAGATCTCCCGCCGCGCCGGACAGATTCATGATCTGTATAAAATACACAAGCCAAAACCAAAAGGCGGGAAGCGCCGCTTGCAGCACCGCCAGCACCACGCCCCAAATCACCACCGGTGCCAGCGCAATGATGATGTAGCTTTTTCGGTCAAAGAACGCGCTGCTGCCTGCGTAGGCATACAGCCCGGTAAACCCGTAATGGGGCTTAACATGGCTAAACGCTTTCATAAACACACCGTGCACGATTTCATGCAGCAGCACATACGCCACGATGCCGATAAGCAGTCCCAATACCAGCAGCAAAACGCCCAGAAGCGGCTCTATTTCCCAAGCCAGCATTTGCTGTACCACCGCGCCGATATACGTTTGAAAGGGCATAACAACGCTTCCCAGCACGATCAAAAGCGCCATGACCACCAAGGCCAATACATTGACCCAAATCGCTAGTTTTTTATCCTTTTGCAGGTCGATCTTTTCCAGTTCCCGGTAGCCTGCCGGTAAAGCTGCTGTGTTCATGCTATCTCCTTATAAAACAAGCCGCAGGTATGCGGCACCGCATATTCGGCGCTGCTGCTGCGGCTGTGTGCGTGTTAATCAGGCAGTATGCCGGGGGTGTCGCAGTTTTCCAAATACGCTACGATGGCGTTCACCGCACCGTCTATACCTACCTTGCCCGTGTCGATGGAAAGATGATAGCAATCGCACCTGCCCCATTTCTGTTCCGTATAGTAGTTGTAATACTGGGCACGCTGCTTATCCACCAAACGTATTTGCTTTTCCATTTCTGCCGCCGTGACTGAGGGCTCTTGCAGCAACTCCAGCTTGCGCTGCACGCGCTCTGCCATAGGTGCGTGGATAAACAGGTTGATGCTGCCCATATCCCGCAGGATATAGTCCGCACAACGCCCCACTATAATACAATTCCCTTTTTCTGCCAGTTCCTTAATAATAAACGACTGCTCGATGAATATTTTATCGGAGGGAGATTCCTGGTAGAACGACGCATGCTTGCCCATCATCATGCCGCCAAAGAAAACATTGTGTACCTTTTCGTCCTGCTCTTGTAAATAATCCTGATGAAAGCCGGTTTTCTCCGCCACATGCGTCAGCAGCTCCTTATCGTAAAAGGCGAACCCCAACCGCTCCGATAAGCGCCTGCCAACCTCATGCCCGCCGCTGCCGAATTGCCTACCAATGGTAATTACACAATTTCCCATACCGACGCCTCCTCACAACGCTTCTTTACAGCGCCATTTTTTATATTTTACCATACCTGCGCCTGAAATGTACCTTTTGGATTGGATTTCGCATGAAAAAGTGTACGCTTGATTTGCTAAGCCGCCCGTATAATGCCATAGGGAATGCAGATACTAAGCCCAATGAAACGTAATATTGGCAGGAGGAAGTAAAATATGAAAGCAACGGGTATTGTACGGCGTATCGACGAGTTGGGACGGGTGGTCATTCCCAAAGAAATCCGCCGGACGCTCCGCATTCGGGAAAGCGACCCATTGGAGATCTTTACGGATCGCGAAGGGGAGATCATACTGAAAAAATACTCACCCATTGGGGAACTGGGAGACTTTGCCAATGAGTATACGGCGGCCATGCAGCTTTCCTTAGGGCATATTGCCGCCATCTGCGACAAGGATGTGTTCATCAGCGTATCCGGCGGGGCAAAACGCGATCTTTTAGAGAAGCCCATCCATGAGGATATTGAGCGCGTGATGGCCAACCGGGAAAAAATACGGCGAAACGCCTCCTCGGGCGAGCATCTGCTGCACATTACGGCAGACGAGGACGGCGCAGGGCGGTACCCGGCACAGATGATCGTGCCGATACTCTCCGAGGGAGACGCCATCGGCGCGGTGGTGCTGCTTTCCAAGGATCAAAACGCTGTGATGGGCGACCCGGAATGGAAAGTGGCGGAAACCGCCGCGGGCTTCATCGGCAAACAAATGGAGCAATAAGAAAAGGCGGCTCAACGGAGCCGCCTTTTCGTATGCTTGCTTTACTTACTCAACAATGAGGCGCGGGGTATCGTCAAGCTTCACACCGTTCTTCTTGATGTAATCGATGATGATCTGCTCCATACCGCCATAATACGCCACCAGCTTGCAGGGCTTGAGCATGTCGTAACCGTCGCCGCCTGCCGCAGTGAAATCGTTGGTGGCCAGTGTGTAAACCTTGCTGTCCACCAAGGGCTCGCCGCCAATCATAATGTCGTAGGGCGCGCCGCCGCCGGCCTTGATCTTATACGTCATGCCGGAGACCTGCGGCATACCGCCGCTCACATTGGGGTAGCTCTTTAAGCCAAAGGTCATCATGGAACGAATCACGGAGCCCGTTACTTCCTTTACAACGATGGAGTTGCCGAAGGGGAATACGGTGCGAACGTCGCCAACAGTGATCTTGCCCTTTTCGATGCTGGCACGGATGCCGCCGCCGTTGGTCATAACAACGTCTGCGCCCGTCACATCACGGAAGATATCGGTCACAAAGCGGGACAGGTTGGTTTCGCCGCCGCGTACCTTGGCGCGGGTACCGTCTAAGAGCACCGGGGTGCTGCCGATCACCTGAGAGGTCGCTTTTTCGGTTTTTGCAACCAGCTTTTTGATGAGCTTATCGGTTTTCGCGTCCGCCTGCACGTCCTTCATGGCATCCGCATTCAACAGAGCCGCTGCCGTAGCGGTTACCTTGCCGTCCTTCACGGTCAGGGTGACCTTACCCAGATTGGTGCACTTTTCACCAGTGGATACGATCAGCGTGTTATTTACCTTATAACCGGTGGGCAGCTCCGTGTGGCTGTGGCCGTCTACAAACAGGTCGATCCCTTTCACGGCGCTGACCACATCGATAGAGCGCACACCGTTGCTTTCAACATCCATGCCCAAGTGGCCGATGCAAACGATGTACTGTGCGCCTGCTGCCTTCAGCTGGTCTACCGCATACTGGGAGGTTACCGCCAGATCTTTGAAGTCCAAGCCGGCAGTGTTGTCGGGATGGGCTTTGGTTTTTGTTTCCGGCGTAGCCAGACCGAAGAAGCCGATCTTCACGCCGCCAATCTCTTTCACTTCCCAACCGGGGAGAATCAGTTCTTTGGTACCGGCCTTTGCGATATTGGCAACCAGCACCTTAGCGCCCGCTTTCTTGGCAAGGGCTTTATAGGTGGTGGGGCCGTAGTCAAATTCATGGTTGCCAAGGGTCATGTAATCGTACCCGGCAGCCTTGATAATAGGATAAGCCGTGGCACCCTTGTACAGGGATACCATCAGAGCGCCCTGCGTAAAGTCGCCCGCATCTACCAATACAACGCCTTTGCCGTCGGCCTGCAACGCTTTTTTATACCCCGCGATCTTAGCGACGCCAACGCCTTCGTTGTAATAGCCGTGTACATCGTTGGTGTGCAGAATGATGACCTCACCGGCTGCATCTTCAGCAGCAAACGCCATAGGCGCAAGCGAGAGAACCATAAGCAACGCGAGTGCCAGACAGAGAACACGCTTTTTCATAAGTTTTCCCCTTTCAGAATTATGTAGTTTTGTGGTTGTGAAAGAAACACGCAAGAAAATTATAGCATTCCTGTGACACAATAGCAATGCAGTTTATCCGTGAAACAGCGCTCTATGCCTGCGGCGCTGCAATTTCGCTGCCGGACAGCAGCGTATCCATTAACGCCCGCACCTGTGCCAAAGCGGCGGGGTTGGCGCGGTACATGGTGTACCCGCCCTGCCGCTCCGACAGCACCAAGCCGCACTGGGTCAGGATTTTCATATGATACGATAGGGATGGCTGCGACATGGAGAAGCACTCCAATATGCTGTTGGCGCACATGGTTTCGCAGGTAAGCATCTGTACGATCTTTAACCGCTCTTCATCCGCCAAAGCCTTCAATATTGGAATCTGCTGAGAAAAATAATGCGTCACAGCCGTTTCCTCCTACGAAAAGATGGTATAACCCGGTTATTTGAGCATGGCGTGCACGCGCGCCAGCGCCTCTTCCGGCAACAGTACGGATACCCGGGTGCCGGTTTCCTGATGCTCCTCCTCCAAGATGCGGCCAAGGCTTCGCAATGTGTTCATCACATCATACCGGCTGTACGGCACCAATATGGAGGCTTTTACCTGCCCGCCTGTTAACAGCCGCTCCGTTTCTTCTAGCAGCTGCGCCATGCCGCCACCCGTTTTGGCGCTGATATGCACAAACCTGCCCCGGTCGTTTGGCGCGGCAGCTTCCATGTCTGTTTTATTATACACGTTGATTCTTGGCGTGTCAGCAGCGCCAAGCGTTGCCAAAACGTCCTCTACTACATGCATCTGCGCGTCATAATAGGAGCTGGTGCAATCCACCACATGCAGAATCAAGTCTGCCTCTGTTACCTCCTCCAGCGTGGCATGAAACGCCCGCACCAGTTCGTGTGGCAGCTTACCGATAAACCCAACCGTATCGGAAAACAGCGTTTCCGTGCCGTTTGGAAGGGTCACTTTTCTTACCACCGGGTCCAATGTGGCAAAAAGCATGTCCTCCGCCAGCACGTCGCTGCCGGACAGAGCGTTTAAAAGCGTGGACTTTCCGGCGTTTGTGTACCCCACCAACGCCACCAGCGGCACGGCGTTCTTCTTACGCCTTTCCCGCCGGAGCTTCCGCTGCTTTTCGATTTCCTCCAGCTCCTGCTGCAATTCATAGATGCGCCGCCGGATACGCCGCCGGTCGATCTCCAGCTTTTTCTCACCGGGGCCTCGGGTGCCGATGCCGCCGCCCAAGCGGGACAGTGCCACCCCTTCGCCTGCTAGGCGCGGAAGGCGGTATTGCTGCTGGGCAAGTTCTACCTGTAATTTGCCCTCCCGGGTCTGTGCGCGGGCGGCAAAAATATCCAATATCAGCGTGGTACGGTCTATCACCGGACGGCCAAGCAGGTTTTCAAGATTGCGCAGCTGTACGGCGGAAAGCTCATCGTCAAAAATAAACAGGTCTGCTTCTAGCGCGCTCCCCTGCAAGGAAAGCTCCTCCGCCTTACCGGAGCCGATATACGTGGCGTTATCCGGTATTTTGCGGCGCTGGATGCTCACTGCCGCCACCTCTGCCCCCGCAGTTTTTGCAAGCTCGCCAAGCTCCGCGATCGTATCGTAGGGTGCGTCGCTTTCCAAGCCCACCAGTATCGCGCGCTCCGGGCGTTGGGACACGATTTGCGCCGTGGTGGTTTTCAACCGCTCGTCCGCAGCGTAGATTTCGCGCATCAAAGCCCGCTGTGGCAGCCGCATAGGCTGCATGGGGCCGTAGATAGGCGTGGTATAGCCTTCCGCGTCGTTCCATTCGCCAATGTATCCCGCAAACAGCGCCGTAGGCTTTCCCTCCTGAACCCCCAGCGCCGCCATGCAGTCCAGCCGCATGGTGCGAAGCGTGCCCAAGTCCACATCGGAAAGGCGTGCGCTGCCGTTTGGGTGCGTATGGATACAGCGCACGCCGCACAGGCGATCCTCGTTTCTTACAACACGCATGTTCGGCATGCTGACGGTAGCTGCGTCTCCGATGCTAACGTCCACCACAACACCGTTGCGCTTGATATATACGGAGATTTCTCGTCCTATCGCCGCAGTATAGCTTGCAAGCAGCTCCAATAGCTCCGGGGACGCAAAGCAGTCCTGCTGCTCCTTATGCTCATACAGCGCCGCGATCTCGTGCAGCAGCGTGGCTTTGATTCCCGCCGTGTTTCCGTTTACCTTTTGTTCCGGCATGTGTTGCCTCCCAATTGATTACCTTTAAGTATATCAAAAATCCGCAATAAAAAACAGCCCGCATTCACGCGGGCTGTTTTGCACTTGGGTTAACGGTAGGCAAACACCACATAACGACCGGTCAGGTCAGTGGGGCTGGTGCAGGTGATCAACGTGATCATTTCGCTGACGTTGGAGCTGGAGAAGCCCTCCATCACATTGCCGCCTTCCTTGGATTTGCACAAGGTATACATGTTGTTTGCATAGCCTTGCACTGCACTGGCATTGGCAAACTCCGTTTTCCAGAAGTTTGTATCCGCACCGGTATCCAAGGCTGCCGCCGCAAATACCCGATACTCCTTGTAGCCGCCGGTAAAGGAGAACCCAGTGTTAAAGCCCAGCCTGACTGTGTTGTTCGTGTTAAAGAACGACGCGTCCTCATACTTGTGCAGCCCTGCGAACATGCTGCCGTTTTTCATGTTATGTCCGTAGAGAATCAGGTTGAGCCTGCGGTCAACGTCCATATTACGGAAATCAAAGAATATCGCTCCGTTTTTGGACTTTTTATCCTTTTCGGTGTAGGCCATATAGTATGCGTTGTCGTTGCCGATGGCAGTGGTATAGTTGATCTTTGTGCCGTTGATCTTGATATTGCCGACCGGCCCGTACCCCCAGCTGCTTCTGAGGTTCTTCTTTAATACATAACCCTGCGTTCCGCCGACAGAAACCTTGTAATACTTACTGCCCGCTTCTACCAGATTGACCAGAGAGCCCTTGGGAAGCTCGGCAATACGATCCTTCTTTGCCGTACCTTGATTTGCCGAAAGATAGGTTTTGTTCGTTACCTTCAGCATGGCGGTTTGATCCACGCTCTGCGCAGCAGCTGCGGGAAGCGCCATGGCCAATACTGTTATCAGCGCCAGGGTCATAGAGATCATTGCAGCAATACGTTTCTTGCTCATTCTCATCACTCCTTTTCGTGTTTGTGGTCATTGTATCATGCAAACCTATGTAAATGAACCCTGTAAAAATGAATAAACCATAAACATCTATATTTAACACAAACAACCGCATTTTCGTAATAAAAAAGGTTCTACACTAAACATTGGGGTAGAAAGAAAAAAGGAAGCATGACGCTT
>CAYZAW010000050.1:0-14866 GCA_964476505.1 uncultured Oscillospiraceae bacterium
ATGTGCGGGCAGGTGATCTATCCGGCGGCTGTGTTGAATACGTCCGCGCATAAAGAGGAAGCGCAGGCGTTTTTGAACTATCTGCTGACGGAGGAGGCTATGGCGGTTTTTCAAGAGGTCGGTTTTAGCCCTGTAGCGTAAAGCATCGATTTAGGGAGGAGATACAGTGGATTGGTATCCTCTATTCAACAGCCTGCGCATTGCTGCCATCACGGGCGTTATCGTGTTTTTTCTGGGTATTTTGGCGGCATATTACGTGGCGCGGCTGCCCCGGTGGCTAAAGGGCGTGCTGGATGTACTGCTTACACTGCCACTGGTGCTGCCGCCAACGGTGTGCGGCTGGTTTTTGCTGATGCTGTTTGGCCTGCGGCATCCCGTGGGGCAGTTTTTGCAAGGCATAGGCATTCAATTTGTAATGACGTGGTACGGCGGCGTTTTGGCGGCGGTTGTGGTGGCGTTTCCGTTGATGTACCGCACCGCCCGGGGCGCTTTTGAAAGCTTTGACGAAACGCTGGCATGGAGCGGCAAAACGCTGGGGCTTTCCAACAGCTATATCTTCTGGCGGATACGGCTGCCCGTTTGCAAGCAAGGGATACTGGCGGGGGTGGTGCTGGCCTTTGCCCGGGCGCTTGGGGAATACGGCGCAACCAGTATGCTCATCGGCTACACCCCCGGCCGCACAGCGACCATCTCCACCACCGTGTACCAGCTTTGGCGCACCAACGATAACGCAGGGGCGCTGATTTGGGTGCTGGTCAATTTGGCAATCAGCATGGCGGTGCTGTTGGCGGTGAATTTGTTAGAAAGCAAGCAAAGGCGGCAACGGGTATGAGCTTACAACTGCAAATCAATATACGAATGAACGGCTTCACTCTAAACGCCGCGTTTCAGGCAGAACAGAGCCCTATGGGGCTGTTAGGCCCGTCCGGCAGCGGCAAGAGCCTTACGCTAAAGGCCATTGCGGGCATCGTAACACCGGATGATGGACGCATTGTGCTAAACGACCGCGTGCTGTTTGACAGCGACCAACACATCAACCTGCCGCCACAGAAGCGACGTGTGGGGTATCTGTTTCAAAACGGCGCGCTGTTTCCCCATATGACGGTGGCGCAAAACATCGCCTGCGGCATCCGTATGGAATGCAACAAGCACAGCAGGCAGGAAGCCGTTATGCAAATGATACAAGCCATGCGGCTGACTGGGCTGGAACGGCGCAAGCCTGCGGAGCTTTCGGGCGGGGAACGGCAGCGGGCGGCGCTGGGGCGAATATTGATCGGCAAGCCCGAGCTGCTGTTGTTGGACGAGCCCTTTACCGGGCTGGACGGGCGCTTGAAGGACGACCTGATGGAGGAGCTGCATAGCACGCTCGAGCGCTTTGACAGGCAGGTTCTGTTGGTGACGCACTCTCCCGGCGAGGCATACGCGCTTTGTAAAAGCACCGCTTTGATCGCGGAGGGGCGTATCATATGCACCGGCGATACCGAAGCGGTATTCCAAAATCAGGACGCGCTTGTAAAGGCAAAATATGCGGGCTGCAAAAGTATGGCGGATGCGGTAAAATTAGATGAACGGCATGTGTTTATTCCTGCGTGGAATCAACTGCTGACCATTGAACCGCCAAATAAGGAGCAACCATGAAAAACTTGATACAAGCGCTTAACAGCCGCATACAACAGGGCAAGCCCTCCATGCTGATCACGCTGACGGAGCAGCACGGCAGCTCTCCAAGAAGCGCCGGCGCTTTGATGCTGGTGGGGGAGGAAGGGCGCATTGCCGGAACCGTTGGCGGAGGCATGCTGGAATTTCAGGCGATACAAAAGGCGCAAGCTATGTTACAAGAGCGGCAGGGCGGCGTTTTTGCGTATTCCCTTACCAACGACCGGGCGGCAGAGCTTGGTATGGTTTGCGGCGGCAGCGTACAGGCGCTGTTTGCGTACCTTGCGGCAAGCGACTCCATAAAGGCGGTGATAGAACGCATATCCCTGTGCATCGAAGGCCATCAAACGGGCTGGCTGCTTTTGCCCTGCTCCGGCACGCAGATAGCGTTTTACGGCGAGGACGGGCTTACGGGAGACGACGAAGCCGGGCTCACCTTTGATAACATCATGGAAACGGACTGCGGAGTGCTGGAGGGCACAAGGGGGCGCTGTTATGTGCAAAAGCTGCAAAACAACAGCATCGTGTATGTGTTTGGCGGCGGGCATTTGGCGCGGGAGCTGGTGCCGCTGTTATCGCACTTGGCCTTTCGCTGTGTGGTGGTGGACGACCGCCCGGAATACGCAAAAAAGGAATCCTTTCCGGATGCAGAGAACGTACTTGTTTGCGATTATGCGGATATCGCCCGCCATGTAACGGTGCGGGAGCGGGATTATGTGATCGCCGTAACGCGAGGACACTTGGGAGACTTGGCGGTGGAGCGCTTTGCCCTAAACACGCCCGCCTGCTACATCGGTGTGGTGGGCAGCCGCACCAAAATACAAACCGTTCAAAAAATGCTGCTCTCAGAAGGCTTCACAAAGGACGATCTATCACGCGTCACCAGCCCAATCGGTATCCCCATACAAAGCGAAACACCGGCGGAGATCGCAGTTAGCATCGCGGCGCAGCTGATCGATGTGCGGGCGAGCCTGCGGGAACAATAAAAAAGCCGAATACACATCAATCACACAATAAAAAAGAAGCTGCACTGTGCAGCTTCTTTTGCTGATGCTTATGACATATCTCGTACTTCCCAAACAGTGTAACGGCTCCAGTAAGTTTCCGAAAAGGCGGTAACGTGCCGCTCTCCCTTGGCAAACAGGTAGGCGCTGCCGCCCTGCTCCAAATAGTTAACATCGTACTGCCGTTCCACGGCATCAAACAAAGCCGGGCAAGGGCCGCGAAGCGATATGTATATCCCTTGGCCGTCGTTTACCGGCACATAAGGCTGCGTTTCGCTGATGCCTGCGGTGGCGATCAAATATGGGATGGGGTTGCCGCGCTGGAATATCGCGGGGCCCCAGTTTATCAGCACAAGGCCGATGATTACCAGCACTGCCGCCGCAATACAAAGCAGCACCGGCTTTTTCACGGAAGCGGGTTTTTGCGCCATGCTCATTGTGCCTCATTTCTGCCGCTATATCAGCTCTCCCTGCACGCTTACGGTGGTAAAGGTACGCAGCCTGTTTTGCAGCTTCTCTTTTCTTAGCAGCGGCAGCAGCTTTCTAAACAGCTCGATGCGGCTGATGCCCGCCAGCTCCAGCAGCATGGCGGTGGCGTCCTTTAAGGACGGGCGTTCGTCGCACTCCAGCGTAAGGGTTTTGCCCTTGATGTAAAACGTAAGCAGGCGGGTGTTTGGCGTATCGATAAAATGCACGTATACCCGTAGCACCCAGTCTCCTGTGGGCAGGATCCCGTATTCCGCAAAGGAGCTTACTCTGTGCGCCTCTCCGCGAAGCGAAACAACGCTTGGCGTGTAGCAGTTAGGCCGTATCAAAACGGTGTTTTTAGATTTACATTCTTCAAAGGTGATGGCAAGGGTACTGTCCCGCTTGGCTTGGAACTTTACCGCTTCGATGCCGGAGGTGTAATTGTTGCGGGTGCTTTGCAAAATCATGGGAAACAGGCCTGCGATATTCCCCTCCGGGAAGCAGTAGGCTTGATTGTCCATATGGCTGCAAAGCCTTGAAAAGGGTAGCGGGAGCATGTTGCCGCAAAACTCGCTGTCCGCCTGCCGGCAGGTCAGCGCCAAAAGCATGGTTTGCAGCGTATCCTGTGCTGCCGGATCTTCCGCAAGCGGCTTATCGGCAGCGTCCATAAACGCCTGCGTTACATAAGACATTACGCCGCCCTGCGCAAATAGCCTTGCCGTGCCGGAAAACAGCACCACCACTACGTCCAGCGCAGGCAGCGCCAGCATGTATTGCCCAAACGCGCCGTTAAACAGGAAGCTGCCGGGGTAGGAGGTCATCCAGATTTGATAGCCGTAGCCGTAGCGGCATTCGCCGTTGGGCGTTTCGATCTGTACGCGGGTGGCGGCGTCTATCCATTCTGCGCTTAACAGCCGCTTCTCCTCGCCGTCCACCGTCCAAAGGCCTCGGTTCAGATACAGCTGCCCCAGCTTTGCAACGTCCTCCAGCGTGAGTGACAATCCCCAGCCGCCTTTTTCGGTGCCCATGGGGCAGGTTTCCCAAGTGGCGCTTTCAATGCCCAAGGGCTGAAACAGCCGGGGCGTTAAATACTCCATCAGCGTTAGGCCGGTTTTTTTCCGTACGATGGCCGATAGCATATAGGTGTTCATGGAATTGTACTCAAAGGCAGAGCCTGCGGGGAATTTTACCCCGGCTGCCATAAATTCCGTTACCCAATCCGGCCCCAATGCGGAGCCGATCTCGTTGAAGCGGGAGCCGGTGCTCATGGTCAACAGGTGCCGCACGGTCACGTTTTCCAACGGATGCGGCTCTGCAGTCGATTTGATTTCATCGGCAAAAATGTCCGTCAGCTTTTCGTCTATGGAGAGCTTGCCCTCGTCCACCAACATGCCAATGGCAGTGGCAGTTACGCTCTTAGATAGCGAGTACAGCTCATGCGGCGTTTGATCGTTGTAGGGCACCCAAGCACCCTCGGCGATCACATGCCCATGCCGCATGACCAGCATGCCGTGGGGGCAGGCTTCCGGGTCGCTGTTGACCGCGTCAAACAGCGCCAGCATGCTTGCACTTTTAATACCCTGCTCCTCCGGCGTGGAACGGGGAAGAACGGAGGAATTGGGAAGGGCGGGCGCAATGGCGCGCTTGCTTTTGGTAGCCTTGCGGGGGTAGCTGTATACATTTTGCAGGTCATGCCGGATAAGGTGCACCGCTAAGTCCAGCGTGCGCTTTTCCAACGTTTGATCGATGCTCGTCAGCTCCTTGCGGAAGGGGCCGCGCTTGCGCTTGATGCGTATCCGGTCACGGTCTGCAAGGGCTTCGTACCGGGCTTCCACCCGGTCGATCACCGTTTCCCAGGGAACGGGGATGGTCTCTCGGGCGGCAGCGCCCATAGAGCGCCGTAAATCTGCATTGGATAAGTATGCCGCGATCTCGCCTGCCAAGCTTTCCGCCGAGTTCTCGCACAATAATCCGTTTACGCCCGGCTGGATGCATTCTGCGGGTGCGCTGCCCCGAAGCACAATAGAGGGAGTGCCCATTACGGCGGCCTCCCGCACCACCAAACCTGCCGTATCGTACAGCGAGGGGAACACAAACAGCTCCGCCGCGGCATATAAGCCATTTAGCAAGGTTGGGTCGGATACATGCCCCAGAAAATGCGTTACCTGCGAAATGCCGAATTCCTCTGCCAGCGCTTTCACGGCCTTTAAGTCCTGTCCCTGCCCGGCAAGCAGCAGTTGAAAGGGCACGCCGCGCCGGAAGAGCAGCGCCGCCGCCTCAACGGTGCAGCGCAGGTTCTTTTTCCAGTCGATCTGGCCGGTATACAGCAGGATGGGTGCATTGCTCAAGCGAAAATGGGTGCGTGCGCGGGCGGCGGCAAGCGGGTCGTAGGGCTGGATGCGGATGCCGTTTTCCATGACCAGCACATCGCCCTTGTAGCCGTAGGAGCGGAGGGTCTCCGCTGCCTGCTGGCTGACTGCCCAAACCTCGTCGCAGCGCTCGTAATAATCCGCCACAAACCGCACACCAAGCTGTGCCAAGCTGGCGTTGTGGGTCACGCGAAGAAAATCGTCGTAAAACTTGGAATGAAAGGTGCCGATCAGCGGCACCCGCAGGCGGCTTGCCAAGCGAACCGCCTCCAGCCCGGCAGGGCCGGGGCTGTGGGAATGCACGATATCCAGCTTTACACTGTCCATACGGGAGGTGTAATGCTTATCCAAATACGCAATGCCCGTGCGATACTGTGGAGAGCCCGGCACGGAAACGCCGGTGTAATCCGCGATCTCAAAGGGGTAATTTCCCCGGTAGCCGTAGTATTTTAAGGGGGTCACCACATAGCATTCATGTCCCCGGGCGCCAAGCGCATTGGCATATTCAAACGTAACGCGCCCTACGCCGTCGGCAATGGGCAAAAACGTGTCGGTACATTCCGCGATTCGAAGCATGCGGCAGCCTCCTTCCATGACGTTCTATGTATTTTTACCATTATATAAGCTGCTCAAACCGTTTTTGACCCCAAGTGTTAAGAATAAGGGTAAACACCGCCGCCGCCAGCAGCGATATGCCCGCACAGCACCAATAGAAGGCGGTGAGCGAGATCATGGGAGACAGCACGGTGAAATACAGGATGGCAATGGCGATCAACAGCAGCATGGGAACCATGGTACCCAGCATTGCCGCGGCAGACTGTTTTACGATTGCCGTATCGTTTGGCGCGTCCAGCTTGGGTAACAGCAGGTTCACATACAGGCCAAAGGTTGCCACAAACAGCGTAAAGCACAGGGGAAGCACAAACGCCGTTAAAATACCGGTAAGCCCCAGTCCGTACACCAGCCCCAGCACCACGGTGCAAAGCAGCGCGATAGGCAGCACAACGATCAGGTTCCAAAACAGCTTGGATTCGAACAGCAGCCATGTGGAAACCGGCATGGACTTGATGATGCTAAGCGTTTTTCCCTCCAAGCTGATGGATACATATGTTGTGCCGGAAAGAGATATGAACATGCACAGCATTGCACCCGCGATATAGGGAAGCAGGCTTTCGGGAATTCCAATCATACCGATGGTCTCCAGCACATCGGCGGACTTCACGCAGGCAAAGCCGGTTCCAAGCAGCAGTAGTATCATACCAAAGCCCGTGTTCATGCAGTAGATGAATACGCCAAAATACCGCCCGGCCTCCCGCTTGATAAGCGCCGTTAACTGGGAATTGACGGAAACGCCCCGCAGCTTGTAATCGCTGCGCACGGTGCGGTTTTGCAGCATGCTGACCGTGCGCTGATACCGGCGGGAAAGCACCAGCACCACCAGCACAAAGGGCAGCAGAGAGATCAACGCCACATACAGCAGCGATAACAAGTCCGGCGTGACCGCCGCTTTTACCAACAGCACCGCAGGCAGGAAGAAGGACATGGCGGACTGGATGGCGGCAGGGTCTCTTAAGTATTCATTTAAATTCTGCGTAGCGCTGAATATGCCGATAAACAGCCCAACAGACAGCACCATGCTAATGAGGTTGGTCAACAGCGTTTTGTTGTGCATCTTGGCGGAGATCACGGAGATCAGCCAGCCAAACAGCAGCGACAGCAGCGCCGGAACCATGGGCAAAAACACGATGCCAACAAGCATGATCACGATAAAGCCGATACCACCCGTGCCGCCGTTTAACAGGTAGATCACGGCAGGAGGCGCGGCAAAGAAGAAGCCCATCAAAAAGTTTTCCGCGTACACGGCGGAAATTTTAGAAAGCATCACTAAAAACGGGGAAACGGGCAGCGAAAACAACAGCTCGTTATCCCGGCCGCCAAACACCACGCTTTGCGCACTGAATACCGTAAACAGGAACATGAACAGGCTGCCTATCACCAGCATCATCAACAGCAGCACATCCAACGCGCCCATGGGAGCCAATACCTCGGCAAACATCATGGAATACATGGTGGAAATGTACAGGCAGATGCCGCACAAAAACACGATGGCGCCCATGCCGGTAATGGGCTTACGCTTTTTCTTCGCGCCGTTGCCCACATTCACGCTGGTGGTCATGGAGCGGAAGCCTACCCGAAACAGCGCCCGAAACTGCGTGAAGGGAGAAAGCTCGTTCATGCGTCCGCCTCCTGCTCGGTCAGCTCAAGGAACACGTCCTCCAGCGAGGAATCGCCCACGATATCCTCCATGCGGCCTTCCGTGACCAGTTGGCCGTTTCGAAGGATCGCCACATGGTCGCAAAGCTTTTGCGCCACCTCCAGCACATGCGTGGAGAAGAACACGCTGCCGCCGTTGTCGCAAAGCTCACGAAGAAGCGTTTTTAAAAGATGCGCCGCGCTGGGGTCAAGGCCTACGAAGGGTTCGTCTAATATCAGCAGCTTGGGCTGGCGAATCAATGCGGAAATCAGCGCCAGCTTTTGCTTCATGCCGTGGCTGTACCCGGAAATGGGGCTGCCAAGTACGCCGGTCATGCCAAAGGCGTTTGCGTAGCGGCCAATGCGCTCCGTGCGCTCCGCCTTGGGAATGCCGTACATGTCCGCGATAAAGGTAAGGTACTTGATGCCGGTATAAAACTCGTACAGGTCGGGATTGTCCGGCAAAAAGGCCATCACCTGCTTTGCGCCGATGGGGTCTTGCAGCACGGATTTGCCGTCTACGATGATGTCTCCGGAGTCAAAGGACATAATGCCGGAAACAGCCTTGAGGGTCGTGGTTTTGCCCGCGCCGTTATGACCGATAAAACCGAATATTTCGCCGGGGCTTACGTGTAAGCTCAGATGATCCACAGCGGTTTTTCCGCCGGCATAGGTCTTGGTGAGATTTTGAATGGTAAGCATACATATACCTCCGATTTTCCTTACGGTTTCCATTGTACACAAACCGCTGTTGATATCAAGCACCGCCTTGTGAAGGAATTGAAACATCTGGGAAAATCTCCTTCTGTATGGCGCACTTATCACATAGGTATAGTTGAAAGAGACATAAAGGAGGCTCAACAATGGAACGGATGGAGCTGTATAGAGATATTGCCAAACGTACCCAGGGAGATGTGTATATCGGCGTGGTGGGGCCCGTGCGCACGGGAAAATCCACGTTTATCAAGCGGTTTTTGGATCTGCTTTTGCTGCCCGGAATAGAAAACGAGCATGTTAAGGCGCGTGTGGTGGACGAAATGCCCCAAAGCGCCGCCGGACGCACCATTATGACCACCCAGCCCAAATTTGTGCCCAACGAGGCGGTGCGCCTTGAGTTGGAGGATAACGCCGTGTGTAACGTGCGCATGGTGGACTGCGTGGGGTATTGGATTCCGGGCGCTATCGGCAACATGGAAAACGACGCGCCCCGCATGGTGCGGACTCCGTGGTTCCCGCACGATATTCCCTTTGAGGAGGCGGCAACCATCGGCACGCGCAAGGTCATTACCGACCACGCCACGGTGGGGGTGGTGATGACCACCGACGGCAGCATCACCGAGATTCCCAGAGAGAACTATGTGCAAGCGGAGGAGAGCGTGATTCGCGAGCTGCAGGCGGCGGGAAAGCCGTTTGTGATCGTGGTGAACAGCACCATGCCCGAGGGCGAAACGGCGCAGATGCTTCGTGCCGCGCTTTTGGAACGGTACGATGTGCCCGTGCTTGCCATGGATGCCATGCATATGACGGCGGGAGAGGCAGCGGGCATATTGGAGGAGCTGTTGTTGGAATTCCCCATGACCACCGCCGCCATCACACTGCCGGGATATGTTATGGCGCTGCCGCAGGAGCATTGGCTGATGGAGCGGCTGCTAAAGCCCATTCGCGAGGCCATGCCAAGGCTTTCCCGTGTAAAGGATCACCGGGCGCTGGTGGAGGCGCTGTCCGAGGTGGAGGGCTTTTCTCCTGCTGTTATGGAGCGGGCAGAGCTGGGCACGGGGGAGGTCATGCTTCGCCTGTGGCCGGAGGAGGAGTTGTTTTATCAGATATTGAGCGAGGCCTGCGGGGTAGAGATCGCGGACGATTACGAGCTGGTCACATCCCTTCGGGAGTTCATGGAGGCCAAGCGCGAGTACGACCGCATGCAGGGCGCGCTGGCGCAGGCAAAGTCCCTTGGCTACGGCACGGTGCCGCCGCTGATGGAGGAAATGGAGCTGGACGATCCGGAAATCACACAGCAGGGCAGCCGGTACGGGGTAAAGCTTCGCGCGCGTGCCTCCGGCTTGCAGCTGTTCCGCATGGATATCGAGAGCGAGGTCAATCCCATCGTGGGTTCGCAGGAGCAAAGCGCCGCACTGGTGCAGTATTTGCTGGATACGGTGGAAAAAGACCCGGCTGCCATTTGGAAAACCAACATCTTTGGCAAGCCCCTGTACGACTTGGTGCAGGAGGGTATGACCACCAAGGCATCAAGAATGCCGGACGCTGTGCAGGAAAAACTGCGCGGAACGCTGCAGAGAATCGTGAACGACGGTTGCAACGGGCTCATTTGTATCCTATTATAATGGATGCAGGCAAAAATGCCGAAAGCTGCGGAATGAACTGCTCCGCAGCTTTTTTGTGTGAGCCGATGAAACTAGGCTTAAAAATACGTTGTATTCTTTTATAAGGCTGTGATAGAATAGCATGCGCTGTATGCGGCAGCGCGATACCAAAGGAGAAAAAACGTGAAACTGGAAAACAAAGAATTTTACAAAAGCTTATTTACACTGGTAATGCCCATAGCGCTGCAAAACCTGTTGAGCGCGGCGGTAGGCTCGGCGGACGTTGTGATGCTGGGCTTTGTTGGGCAAACGGCGCTAGCCGCCGTGTCTCTTGCCAACCAAATCCAAATGATCATGTGGATGTTCTTTGCCGGGCTTGGCAGCGGAATCATGATGCTGGTGGCGCAATATTGGGGCAAGGGCGATACCAAAAGCGTGGAAAAGATATTTGGCGTGTCTTTGCGCTTTTCCATATGTGTTGGATTGGTATTTTCCGGGACGAGCTGCTTTTTCCCGGAGTTTTTGATGCGCATATATACGGACGACCCGGCGCTGATCGCGGAGGGCGCGAAGTATTTGCAGATCGTAGGCGTGTCCTTTTTGGTGCTGTCCTTCTCGCAGATGTACCTTAACACCATCAAGAGCTTGGAGCGGGTAAAAAAGGCCACCATGATGGCGGCAAGCTCCCTTTTGACCAACGTGTTTTTCAACGCCGTATTCATATTCGGCTGGTTTGGCATGCCCAAGCTTGGCGTGTTCGGCGTTGGCCTTGCCACGCTGATGGGGCGTACGGTGGAGCTGATTTGGTGCGTGATCGATTCCAAGCGTAACCGGGTACTGCGCCTGCGCTTTTCTGCCGTATTCCGCCCAACCGGTATCCTGACCAAAGACTTCTGGCATTATTCTTGGCCTGCCATGAGCAACGAGGCCATCTGGGGCGCGGCGTTTTCCATGTATGCGGTCATCATGGGACATTTGAGTGCCGATCTGGTGGCGGCAAACGCTGTTGTGACCGTTGTGCGTGATCTTGCCATGGTGGTTGGCATGGGCGTGGCGTACGGCGGCGCGATCATGCTGGGAAAGGAAATGGGGCAATCCCATCTGGAGGAGGCAAAGCGCTGTGCCTCCAAGCTGTGCCGCGTGGCGCTGTTGTGCGGCGTTGTCGGCGGCTTGGGGATACTCCTCTTGCGGCCTGTGATATTTAATGTGGTGACCACCCTCAATGAGACCGCCACACAGTACCTGAGCAGTATGCTGTACATCAGCAGTTATTATGTTATCGGCGTAATTATGAATACCACGGTGATCTGCGGTGTGTTCCGCTCCGGCGGGGACTCACGCTTTGGCGTGATCTGCGACGCGATAGACATGTGGTGTGTGATGGTGCCAATCGGCTTTTTATGCGCGTTTGTGTTCAAGCTGCCGCCCATGACGGTGTATTTTATCCTGTGCTTGGATGAATTCATCAAAATGCCCGTTGTGTACGCGCATTATAAACGGTATAAATGGATGAAGAACATTACCCGGGATATGCCGGAGGATACACCTGCGATTGCAGAGTAAGCGAACAAGAATAAAACAGCAGCGCACCGTGTGATAGCTTACACGGTGCGCTGTTTTTCTGCGGGCCGATGTGGTCATCGGCCCCTACGTTTTTTATCTTCCTCCCGCCGGATATTTCTGGCGGTCAATGGGGTTCGGTGATACATCCCCGGCGGGGTATGGGGCAGCGCCCCATATTGATCGGGGTATGGGGCAGCGCCCCATGATTATAATTGCAATTGCATGTCGCCCGATTTGATCCAGTTCTTTTTACGGAACAGCTCGGAGATCAACAGCGTAAGCCCTGCGGGGAGAATAAAGTGCATCAGTAATATCAACAGCAGGGTAGTGATGGGCGCAAAGCCCGCTTCTCCCATGGCTGCCCATGCACCAAACTGTCCAACGAGGCCGCTGGTGCCCATGCCGGCGCCCATGGCGTTGTTTTCCATGGCGAACACGGCGGTGGAAATAGGGCCAAGGATGGCAGAGGCAATGGTAGGCGGCAGCCAGATAACAGGGCGACGCATGATGTTGCCAAATTGCAGCATAGAGGTGCCAAGGCCTTGGGAGAGTAAGCCGCCCAGCTTGTTTTCGCGGTAGGAGGCAACGGCAAAGCCTATCATCTGCGTGGCACAGCCCACACAGGCAGCGCCCGCCGCAATGCCGGAAAGCCCAAGGGAAATGCTGATAGCGGCGGAGCTGATGGGTGCGGTTAGTGCTAAGCCCATCACAACGCTGATGATGATGCCCATAGGCACGGGCATGAGGTATGTGGCTTCATTGATAAAACTGCCAAGCGCGGTCATAGCGGCAGAAATGCCGGGGCCTACAAATGTGCCAACCAAGCCGCCTGCCGTGATGGTTACAATGGGGATCAATACGATATCCACCGGGGTCTTGCCGGCAACAAGGTTGCCGACTTCCGCGCCGACTACGGCGGCAAAGAACGCGCCTACCGGCCCGCCCAAGGCATAGCCTATCGCGCCGGTCACCGCAGAGGAGAACATGACTAACGGCTTTACCTTGAGGCCGTAAGCAATGGCAACGCCAATGGCCGCGCCTACCACGGGGGAGGAGGCGGCTACCATGTCTGCAAAGGGCTTTAACCAAGATAAGAAAGAAATGTTGGAAAGCTGAGAGAGTATCAGCCCAATGATAAGCGAGGCAAAAAGCCCCAGCGCCATGGCGCTCATGGCGTCGATGAAATAGCGGCGGAAGGCGCGGCGAATCCAGCCGCCCTTTTGCGCGGTTTGTTCCATAGTATGATCCTCCTGCAAATGTGTTGTGCTATGCAATCAATGCATGGCTTTGGCAACCTCGTACATCAGTATGCCTGCGGCGACCGATGCGTTGAGGGATTCCGCCTTACCGAACATGGGAAGGCGGTAGAGGGCACACAACGCGGCGTTTTCCTCTGCCACGCCGTTGCCTTCGTTGCCGATGACGATGACACATCTGCCTGTTGGATCCGGCAACGCTTCCTGCCCCTGCAAATGCCCGCAAATACAGATATACCCGTCATTTTTGAGCTGTTGCAGCGCTGCGTTTAAATCTCCCTTGTACACGGGGAGGTGATATGTGGAGCCCATGGCGGAACGAATGGCCTTGGGGGAATACGGATCGGCACAGCCGTTGGATAACAGCACAGCCGTTGCCCCCATCGCGTCCGCAGTTCGAAGGATAGTGCCTAGGTTTCCGGGGTCCTGCACGGTATCCAGCGCCACCAGCATCCCTTCGGGAAAGACCTCCGGCATGGCGGTGGGCGGGGTCTCTACCATGGCGCAAACGGTTTGAGGCGTTTGGGTGTCGGATATCGATTCCAATACCTCCCGGGAAACCGTGTGTACCACAGCGCCGCTGCCAACAAGGATGGCCTCGTAAAGCTCATTGCCCTCCTCCACAAAGCCTTCGGTCAACTGCATACAGGAGGCGATGGCCTCTGTAAGAAGCTTGGGGCCTTCTATCATGTGGCAGCCCAATGCCGCCCTACCCTTGGCGGTTGCCAGCGTACGGGCGCGCTTGACCGATTCGTTGCTGCGGCTGGTTATGACCATATGCGCTCCTTTGCCTCCGGCATACGGAAGCGAAGCCATTATACCATACACTGCTAGAAATTGCATCCGTGTTATGGGGAATGCATACGAAAAAGCCCGGGCAAAATGCCCGGGCTTTATGTAGCATGTTGCTTTACTCGGCAGCCTTTTCTTCGGCGGCGGGAGCAGCGGCGGCCTTCTTGGCAGCGGGCTTCTTCGCGGCAGCCTTCTTGGCGGGCTTGCCCTTAGAAATTTCCGCCAGCTCGCGGAATGCATCCATATCGGTAACGGCGAGATCCGCCAGAACCTTGCGGTTGATATCTACCTCGGCAACCTTCAGACCGTTGATCATACGGCTGTAGGTGGTGCCGCACATACGGGCGCCGGCGTTGATACGGGCGATCCACAGGCGGCGGAAATCGCGCTTCTTCAGCTTGCGGCCTACGTACGCGTAGGACATGGACTTCATGACCTGCTGGGAAGCGCTTCTGTACTGCTTGCTCTTTGCACCATAGTAGCCCTTGGCAAGCTTAAATACCTTACGACGTTTTTTTACGGCATTGACTGCACGTTTAATTCTGGCCATTTTTCATTTCCTCCTTACTTATACGGGATGAGCTCGCGTACCTTCTTGGCTTCGCAATCGGCAATGTAGCCGGTCTGGCGGAGGCCGCGCAGGCGCTTGGTGGACTTCTTGGTCAGAATGTGGCTTTTGTACGCTTTGCCGCGTTTAATTCTGCCGGACTTCGTCAGAGTGAAGCGCTTTGCCGCACCCCGGTGGGTTTTGATCTTTGGCATGTGGAGTTCCTCCTATATTTAAATTCCTATTTATGATTTTTTCTCGCCGGTTGCTTTGGCAGGAGAAAGTATCATCTGCATATTGCGCCCTTCCTGTTTGGCGGGGCGATCCATCACGGCAACGTCTTTTACCATTTGATAAAAGTCATCCATGACCTTCAGACCGATATCGCCGTGGGTTGCCTGTCTGCCACGGAAGCGGATGGAAACCTTGACCTTGTTGCCGTCGTTCAGGAATTTGACGCAGTTTTTGGCCTTGATCTCCATATCGCGCAGATCGATGGTGGCGGAGAGACGGACTTCTTTTAACTCTACGGTTTTGGAATTCTTACGTTGTTCCTTTTCACGCTTGATCATTTCGAAACGGTACTTGCCGTAATCCATGATCTTGCATACAGGCGGCTGTGCAGCCGGCGAAATCA
>CAYZAW010000051.1:0-7901 GCA_964476505.1 uncultured Oscillospiraceae bacterium
TGTCCGGATGGAGCGTTCTGCCCGTGCCGCCGCCGGAGGCTACGGAGAAGTATTTTTTGCCGTTTTCCACGCACCATTTTTTATAGGTGCCGGCCACGGGATGCTGGAAGCGGGTGGGGTTGGTGGAGTTGCCGGTGATGGAAACGTCCACGTTCTCATGGCGCATGATAGCCACGCCCTCGTTCACATCGTCTGCACCGTAGCAGCGTACCTTGGCGCGGTCGCCATCGGAGAAGGCTTTGGTGGAAACCACGTTCAGCTCCCCCGTGTACTGGTTGTAATCCGTCTCGCAGAAGGTAAAGCCGTTGATGCGGGAGATCACGTAAGCCGCGTCTTTGCCGAGGCCGTTTAAGATAACCTGTAGGGGCTGCTTACGCACCTTATTAGCGGTTTTTGCAATGCCGATGGCACCTTCCGCTGCGGCAAAGCTCTCATGGCCTGCCAAGAATGCGAAGCACTTGGTCTCCTCGCGAAGCAGCATGGCGGCTAAGTTGCCGTGGCCCAAGCCAACCTTGCGCTGATCGGCAACGGAGCCGGGGATGCAGAAGCTCTGCAAACCGAGGCCGATGGCTTCTGCCGCCTCTGCGGCAGTTTTGCAGCCCTTTTTGATGGCGATGGCAGCGCCAACGGTGTATGCCCAAACTGCGTTCTCAAACGCGATGGGCTGGATGGAGCGCACGATGGCTTCCGGGTCTACGCCACGGTCATTGCAGACCTTTTTCGCGTCTTCCAAATCCTTGATGCCGTATTCCTTCAGCGCAGCGTTGATCTTCTCGATGCGCCGTTCATATCCTTCAAACGTTACCATAGTGTTCCCTCCTTACTGCTTACGCGGGTCGATGACCTTCACGGCGTCCGCGAAGCGGCCATAGGTGCCGATGTTCTTCTCGAAGGCTTCCTTGGGATCCACGCCCTTTTTGATGGCATCCATCATTTTGCCAAGCGATACGAACTGATAACCGATGATCTCGCTGTTCTCGTCCAAGCCGATCTTGAGAACATAGCCCTCGGCCATTTCCAAGTAGCGTGCGCCCTTTAATTTGGTGCCGTACATGGTGCCGATCTGGCTGCGTAAGCCTTTGCCTAAGTCCTCTAAGCCTGCACCGATGGAAAGGCCGTCCTCAGAGAACGCGCTCTGGCTGCGCCCGTACACGATCTGTAAAAACAGCTCGCGCATGGCGGTGTTGATAGCGTCGCAAACGAGGTCGGTGTTGAGCGCTTCCAGAATGGTTTTGCCGGGGAGAATCTCGGCAGCCATAGCGGCGGAGTGCGTCATGCCGCTGCAGCCAAGAGTCTCAACCAGCGCCTCTTCGATCACGCCGTTTTTGATGTTGAGCGAGAGCTTGCACGCGCCCTGCTGGGGTGCGCACCAGCCTACACCGTGGGTAAAGCCGGAAATATCGCTGATTTGCTTTGCCTTGACCCATTTGCCCTCCTCGGGGATGGGCGCGGGCTCATGGCGTGCGCCTTTTGCCACGCATACCATTTCTTCCACTTCGCGGGAAACCTGCATTGAAAACTACCTCCTTCAACTTTCAAACAAGCAGTACCGGCGGGCTTATACATTGCCCTGCCGCACCGGATTGCCTATTATTTCACGATTCGTTTCAGTATACCACGGGGAAAAGCGCCCCGCCACCAGTAAATTAAGAAAAAATCGTGGCAATATGATATAATACATACACATTTTATTGGGAGGCGAACCCACCATGACGCTGTTTTTATCCGCCTTATGCTCTTTGTTTGCCATCGGCCTTGTGCTGGAGCTGTTATTGAACGGCGGAAGCATATATTACCAACTGCCCCAGTTTACCGCAACGCTTTCCGGCATACTGGGCATTGTCATCGCAGGGATGGAATACAAAGGCCGCAAGGGTCAAAAAAAGCGGCGTGCACCGCTTTTCTTTCTGTTCTTTGCCATATTCGCCGCCATGATCGGTACGCTAGTATGGCTCTATTTTTTGCTGAAGGCCCGGCATGTGATATAGCCGCCTACAGCCCGCATACCATCATAAGCGACGCGGGTACGATGGAAAACGTTACAGGCGTGGTGCCCGTTACCTCGCCGTCCAAGTCCAAGGGAGAGGGCGGGTCGCTTTCAACGGTAACGGAGCGTGCGGTATAGTGACTGATCTGCTTGATCTTCTGGTGCTCGCCCTTCATAAAGCTTCCGATCAGCTTTACAAAGCCGAAGAAGTTCACGCTGTCTACCACGCAAACATCCAACAAGCCGTCTGAAGGGTCGGCTTGGGGGCCAACCTTCATGCCGCCGCCAAAGTGCGTGCCGTTGTTAAAGGTGGTGATCACGCTGCCCTGCTCGATCACACGCCCATCGTCAAACGTGAGCTTCACCTTACGAGTTTTTAAGTGCGTTACCGCGGAAAACAGCCCCATGCGGTATGCGGTTTTTCCGTCGTGATTGGCCTTAAAACGCTCCACCTGCACCAGTACGTCGCAATCAAAGCCAAAGCCGCCCACGTTCATGAAAAACTGCTCTCCTGCCATGCAGGTGTCCACCGGGCAGGCATCTTTTGTTAAAAGCAACGTAAGCGCCGCTTCAATATCCAAGGGAATGCACAGCGCGCGAATCAAATCGTTGCCGGTGCCGCAGGGTAATACGCCCATGGGAACGCCGGTATGCACCAAGCCCTCGGCAAGCTCCTTTACCGTGCCGTCGCCGCCTACGGCTACCACGATGCGTCCGTCGTTTTTCTCTGCGGCGGCGCGGCCTAATTCGGTGGCATGCCCGGGATATTCTGTTTGTTCAAAGGTGTACTCCACGCCCTTTTCGCGAAGGAGTGCTTCCGCCTTTTCAAAGGCCCGTAAGGATGCGCCGCTGCCGGCGGCAGGGTTTACGATGAAATGCAGCTTTGCCATATTGTTTCCCCCTCTATGACGCTTCAACATCATTCTTTGTCATTTTAGCGCGAAAACCGCTGTTTGTATAGTTAAGAAAGCTTTGCTATAATATTTAAATCATAAAGGAAACAGATAGATGTGGGATAAACGTTTCTTTTCCAAGGGGCAAGGGGGAGAATCGAACCCTAAACAGCGGAACTCGGGGTTCTAAAAACGTATCACTGGTACGTTTTTTGCCCTAACGGGCACCGAACCCGTAGCAAGAAAGTGCTACGCATTTCTTGCTACCCCCTCAAACGGCCACTACGTGGAGGGGTACGCCGCCTGTGGGCGGGGATTACTCTTTATCTCCCGCCGAATATTTTCGGCGGATAAATGGGGTCTGGGGATGTAATCCCCAGCGGGGTTTGGGGCGGAGCCCCAAGTATGATAAAGGAGACATAGCATGGATTTCGTAAAAATGCACGGGTTGGGCAATGATTTTGTATTCATTGACTGTATGCAGGAAACGGCGTATGATTTCAACGCGATTGCGCCGAAGCTGTGCCACAGACAAACGGGCATAGGAGCGGACGGACTGCTGTTGGCACTGCCCTCCGACACGGCGGATATCCGCATGCGCATCGTGAACAGCGACGGCAGCGAGGCGGAAATGTGCGGCAACGGCATCCGCGCGTTTTCCAAATATGTATATGAAGCGGGGCTGGTGAACGCCCCCGCCTTTACGGTGGAAACGCTGGCGGGAATCATGAAGCCCGCACTGGTACTGGAAGGCGGAACGGTCACTGGCGTTTGCGTGGATATGGGCGAACCGGGCTTGGAAGCATCGGATGTTCCCACAACGCTTATGCACCGCTGCATTGCGGAGCACATTACCGCGGCAGGCAAGGCGTTTTCGGTCACCAGCGTGCGGCTGGGCGTGCCGCATACCATGGTGCCTGTAGACGACCCAACGAACTGTGATCTAACGACCTACGGCCCGGCGATCGAGCATCATCCGCTGTTTCCGGAGCGCACCAATGTTAATTTTGTGCGGGTGCTAGACGATACGCATATCGAAATGCGCACATGGGAACGTGGCTGCGGGCCAACGCTGGCCTGCGGCACGGGCGCTTGCGGCACACTGGTATGCTGCGTATTGAACGGGCTGACGCGGCGCGAGGCAGACGTGCAAGTGGAACTGGGCACACTGCATATAGAATGGCGCGAAAGCGACAATCACGTGTATATGACGGGTCCCGCCGCCGTGGCGTTTTGCGGCAGCGTGGATGTGGAGAAGCTGTAATATGGAGCAAAAAAGCGCCATCGTGATCGGCGGCATGAATATGGATATCATTGGCAAGCCGAAGAATGCGCTGCTGCTGCGGGAATCCAACATCGGCAGCATCACGCTTCGTCCCGGCGGCGTGGGAAGAAACATTGCCCACGGGCTGGCGGCGCTGGGCGTGCCGGTGGAGCTGATTACCCCCTTGGGGCGGGATGCGTTTGCCCCGGCGCTGATCGCAGACTGCGCCAAGGGCGGCGTGGGATTATCCTACGCCGTGCAAATGGATGCACCATCGGGGGCGTACCTGTGCCTGCATGACGAAGCGGGAGACATGCTTTCCGCCGTGAACGAAATGGCGGCAATGGAGCAGTTTTTACCCAACTGCCTGCCGCAGTTCGCAGAGGCGCTGCAAGACGCGCCTATGATCGTGCTGGATGCGAACGTACCGGAGGAAATGCTGCTGTCTATCGCTCAATGTACTGCCGCGCCCTTGGTATTAGACCCCGTCAGCGCGGTAAAGGCACCAAGAGCCCTGCCCATCCTTCGGCGGCTTTTAGCCATCAAGCCCAACCGCTATGAGGCGGAGGCGCTTACCGGCATCCCCTGCGAGGATATGGACGGCGTAACGCGAGCGGCAAACTGGCTCTTAGACGCGGGGGTGGAACGAGTGTTCCTGTCACTTTCGGGGGACGGCGTGTATTATGCGGACGCTTTTGACCATCACGGCGTGGTGCCCGCCTATCATGTACCGCACGACGGTATGGACTGCACCGGTGCGGGGGACGCTATGACTGCGGCGCTGGTTTACGGGCTGCAAAACGGCGCGTCCACCGAGGACTGCGCAAAGCTGGGCTGTGCGGCGGCGGCGCTGCAAACAGCGCAGGGTTTTATGGAAAAACAGCGTGTACTGGAAATTTCGGAACAGGAGAACGGATAATATGAGCAACTATGTAACGCTATCGCCCGAGGTGGCGGCGGCGAAGGATGCGGGAACGCCTATCATCGCATTGGAAAGCACCATCATTTCCCACGGCATGCCGTACCCGCAAAATGTACAAACGGCATTGAAATGCCAAGAGATCGCCAGAACGAACGGCGCAACGCCGGCAACTGTTGCGGTGATCGGCGGTAAGCTGTGCGCGGGACTGACGGACGAGCAGATCGACTATTTGGGCCGCGAAGGGCAAAAGGTAACAAAGGCCTCCCGGCGCGACCTTCCTATACTGGCCTCCCGCGGTGAAAACGGCGCGACCACCGTTGCTGCCACCATGATCGTTGCAGCAATGGCGGGCATCAAGGTGTTTGCCACCGGCGGCATCGGCGGAGTACACCGGGGCGCAGAGGTCACGATGGATATTTCTGCGGACTTGGAGGAGCTGGCAAAAACCCCCGTTGCGGTTATCTGCGCCGGGGCAAAAAGCATACTGGATATTGGCCTCACGCTGGAGTATTTAGAAACCAAGGGCGTGCCCGTGATAGGCTACGGCACGGATAAAATGCCCGCCTTCTACTGCCCGGACAGCGGCTTTTTTGTGGACTACCGCATGGATACGCCGGAAGAGATCGCGGCTGCGATCAACGCACAGCGCAAGCTTGGGTACGAGGGCGGCATGCTCATCACAAACCCCATCCCCAAGGAATACGCCATGGACAAAGCCGTGATAGACGCCGCCATCGAAAAAGCGCTGATGATGGCAAAGGCAGAGGGCATCAAGGGCAAAAAAACAACGCCGTTCCTCCTTGCAACGGTGAAGGATCTGACCGGCGGCAACAGCCTTGCCTCCAATATCGAGCTGGTGTTCAACAATGTTGCGCTGGCTTCCAAGATCGCCGCGGCAATGTAACGGAACAGATTGCGCAATTTACCTTGACTTTTCGGCGGCGGATGGTAGAATAAACGCATCTGTAATAAAATGCTGTGATGCGGAGCAGCGTGAACACAACGTTTTAAGAGAGCCGCCGGTTGGTGCAAGGCGGCACGAAGGTTCACACAACTCGCCGCGGAGCACCGCTGCCGAAGGAATGTAAGCACGGCGTACCCCTGCGTTAAAGGGAAAAAGGCCAAGGGCGGCAAGCCGCCTGCGGCGAAAAAGAGTGGTACCACGAACGGCGGCTTTCGTCTCTTTCATAAGAGGAAAGCCGTTTTATTTTGGAAAGCGACAGAAATTGGAGGAGCATACAACATGGTCGAGCGTTACGATCCGGAAGCAATCGAGCTGAAATGGCAAAAGAAATGGGAAGACGCGCACTGCTTTGAGGCAGAAGCCTCCCATGAAAAGCCCAAGTTTTACGGGCTGATCGAATTCCCCTACCCCTCGGGCATGGGGCTGCACGTTGGCCACCCCAGAAGCAATACGGCGCTAGACATCATCTGCCGCAAGCGCCGCATGGAGGGCTACAACGTACTGTATCCCATCGGCTGGGACGCATTCGGCCTGCCCACGGAAAATTACGCCATCAAAACCGGCATCCATCCCGCCAAGGTCACGGAAGAAAACGTGGCGCGCTTCCGCAAGCAGCTAAAGCGGCTGGGCTTCTCCTTCGATTGGTCGCGCGAGGTCAACACCACCGATCCTTCGTATTATAAATGGACGCAGTGGATCTTCCAAAAGCTCTTTGAAAAGGGCTTGGCGTACAAGGCGGAGATCCCCATCAACTTCTGCACCTCCTGCAAGGTCGGCCTTGCCAACGAGGAAGTGGTGGAGGGCGTTTGCGAGCGCTGCGGCGGCACGGTCGTGCGTAAGGTCAGAAGCCAGTGGATGCTCAAGATCACAGAATACGCCCAACGCTTGATCGACGACTTGGACGATATCGACTTTATCGAAAAGGTAAAGATCCAGCAGAAAAACTGGATCGGCCGCAGCACCGGCGCGGAGGTGGTGTTCCCCATCAAGGACTACGCCGAGGGCTTGCGCGTATACACCACGCGTGTGGATACGCTGTTTGGCGCAACGTACATGGTAGTATCCCCGGAGCATCCGTTGATGGAGCAATTAAAAGACCGCATCACCAACATGGACGAGGTGCGCGCGTATCAGGCTGCCGCCGCCAAGAAGTCCGACTTTGAGCGTTCTGAGCTCACCAAGGACAAAACCGGTGTGGAATTAAAGGGCATCAAGGCCATCAACCCCGTGAACGGCAAGGAAATCCCCATCTGGATTTCCGATTACGTTTTGATGGGCTACGGCACAGGCGCCATCATGGCAGTTCCCGCACACGACGAGCGCGACTGGGATTTTGCCAAGAAGTTCAACCTGCCCATCGTTGAGGTGGTTGCAGGCGGCAAAAACGTGCAGGAAGAAGTGTTTACAGACGTTGCCACCGGCAAGCTGGTCAACTCCGAGTTCTTAAACGGCCTCGAGGTCAAGGAAGCCATCGCCAAGATGATCGACTGGCTGGAGGAAAAGGGCATCGGCACCCGCAAGGTGAATTATAAGCTTCGCGACTGGGTGTTCTCCCGCCAGCGTTACTGGGGCGAGCCTATCCCGCTGGTACACTGCGACAAGTGCGGCTGGGTGCCCATCCCCGAAAACGAGCTGCCTTTAAAGCTGCCGGAGATCGCGGAATACATGCCCGCCGAGGACGGTTCCTCTCCGCTTTCCCGCGCCACGGATTGGATCAAGTGCACCTGCCCCAAGTGCGGCGGCCCTGCCGAGCACGATACGGACACCATGCCCAACTGGGCGGGTTCCTCTTGGTACTTCCTGCGGTATATCGACCCGCATAACGACAAAGAACTGGCCTCCAAGGAGGAGCTGGAATACTGGTGCCCGGT
>CAYZAW010000051.1:7927-13773 GCA_964476505.1 uncultured Oscillospiraceae bacterium
ACGGCGGTATGGAGCATACCACGCTGCACTTGCTGTATTCCCGGTTCTGGCACAAGTTCCTGTACGATATCGGCGTGGTACCCACCAAGGAGCCGTACCAGAAGCGCACCAGCCACGGTATGATACTGGGCGAAAACAACGAAAAAATGTCCAAGTCCCGCGGCAACGTTATCAACCCGGACGAGATCGTGAACGACCTTGGCGCGGATTCCTTCCGCCTGTACGAAATGTTCATGGGCGCGTTCGATCAGCCTATCCCCTGGAGCACCATGGGCGCGCGCGGCTGCCGCAGGTTCTTGGAGCGCGTATGGCGCTTGCAGGATATGCTTTCCGGTGAGGGCGAAAGCGCAGATATGCGCGGCAAGCTGCACGCCTGCATCAAAAAAGTGTCGGAAGACTACGAGCGCATGAAGTTCAACACCGCCATCGCGGCTATGATGGCGCTGGTAAACGACTTTTACGCCAAGGGCAGCATCACGCGTGACGAGCTGCATACGCTGTTGACCATACTCGACCCCGTTGCCCCGCATATCGCAGAGGAAATGAACGAAACCTTAGGGTTTGCACCTTTGTACGCCACCGCTTGGCCTTCTTATGACGAGGCAGCCTTGGTAGAGGAGAGCGTGGAGATGGCAGTGCAGGTAAACGGTAAGATCCGCGCCCGCATCACCGTACCCTCCGACATGGCGAAGGAAGCCGTGGAACAGCTGGCGACCTCGCATGAGGAAGTAAAGCCGTTCCTCGATGGCAAAACCATCCGTAAGATCATTGTTGTAAAGAACGTGGTCAACATCGTGGCAAACTAAGGCAAAATCAGCGCCCACGGCGCACGACCCATAAAAGCACCCAAAACCAAAAAGTTGCAGGAAATGATAAACCACATTCCCTGCAACTTTTTATTTTAAAAGTCTTTGGAGTTGTTAGAACCTTTCTACAGAAAGGTTCTAACCCGCCGGAGGCACGTTCCCCGTACCCTACGACACGCACAATACGCTGATGTATCCCTTCGCGCCGTCCTGCTCCACCTCGTACCAGCTTCCGGCCTGTCCTAAGATGTTCAGGTCGGTACCGGGGGCGAGGGTGGTCAGGATGGGATAGCGTGTGCCGGGGCCTTCCCGCAGATTGATCGTATCCAGCGTGGGCTTTAGCATGGCGTTGCCGTCGATTTCGGGGATCTCGTCCACGGGGATCTCCTCCACAACGGGGATATCGTCAATCGAAACAGGTACGGGAGGCGCTTCGTTTTTAATAAGGGTCGCCCGGTGCTTGATGTACTTGGCGCGAAGGTAGCCGTTTACCCCCTCGTACCCGCCTAAGTACCAGAACTTGTTCAATAACGCCGTGGCGTTGACAACAGAGCCCTCGGGAATGTCAGCAAGGGTGAGCCCTTCGGTGTCCTGCACCTGATACACGGCGGTATCCGCCGTGGCGTAAGCCTCGCGAACAAAATGTGCGTTGCCGGAAAGATCAACCGTTAGGTAATACGTTTTAATATAGCCCAGCGAACCGTCGGCAGTTTCCACCTTGCACCAGTCGGGGCCAAGCTGCAAAATATGCACCGCGTCTCCGGCATTCAGGTAACCAACGGTAGCGTCCATGCTGGAGAACCCGGAGCGCATGCGGGTATCGTCCGTATTGACCACCGCGTAAGGCATGAGGGGCTCGGGCTTGGTATCTATGGGCTGCTGATACTCCGCGTAGGGCACCATCTGCTTTTTCAGGCGCTCCACCAAGGCAGCGTTTTTAGGCTTGGCCTTTGTGACCTCGCATAAGGTGCCGGGCGGGCAGTTGTAATAGATCCACTTGGCATGCTCCGGCAACAGGCGCACGCAGCCGTGGGAGCGGGCGCTGCCCAACTGCCGATAGGCGTTTTCGGACATAGAGGCAAGGCTTTTGGTGTCGTACATCACCGTGTGGAAATAAATACCGCGCGTGATCTGGCTCCACCACTGGGCGTACTGCCCGTACGCCACAAAGTAGCCAAAGCGCTCCTTCAAATGCCCCAGCTCAAACACGCCGCTGGTGGTGGCATGCTCGGGGCTGCCGGGGGTACAGAGCCCTTGCAGCACGATGGCACCGTCGTTACCTTGGTCGTCCCGCTCGTAAACCGTTACAACACAGTTGACCCGGTCTACCTCAATGCGGTAGCGGGACGGGTCGGTGTTCTCATAATCTACCTTGCTGGTGTAGCCCGGCAGTACCTCCGCAAGCGCAACGGCGGGCAAAAGCAGCAGTATACCCGCAAGCACGCAGGCCAGTATGCGCTTCATGGCGTTCCTCCCAATCGTTATTTCTTCATTACTCTATCAAGTTTTTTCCTTTTATACAAGCGTGCACGGCACGGCGTTGCAATTCGTTTACAAATTCCGCATGCACGGTTTTCCTGCGCAGTAGAATGTGTGGGAGGGGATGGAATTGCACATGACCTACGCCGAAACAAGAGCAGCCCTGCGCGGGCTAAAACGCCGGTACCCGGAGGCGGTACGTTTGCACAGCATAGGCGAAACCTTGCAGGGAAGAATGATATTCTTGGCACAGCTGGGGCGGGAAAACGCCCCTAAGCACATATTGGTGCAGGCCTCTATCCATGCCCGGGAGTACGGCACAAGCCAAATACTCTTGCGGCAGGCGGCGGGGCTTTTGCGGCGCGGGATCAACCCCGGTGTGTGCTGGCATATCATCCCCATGGCGAACCCGGACGGCGTGGAGATCAGCATACGCCGTGCCAAAACGCCTTATTTGGTTTCCTTATATAATGAAGACCCTAAGGGGAAGGCGGCGGGCGTGCCCTTAGAAGCATATCTGCGCCGCTGGAAGGCCAATGCCCGCGGTGTGGATTTAAACCGAAACTTTCCCGCCTGCTTTGAGCGCGTGGAGGCCTTGCCCGCCCCCGCGGCCGAGGGGTATAAAGGCGCTTACGCCGCCAGCGAACCGGAAACGCGGGCACTGATGCGCTACGCCGATTCCCGCAGGTTTACATTTACACTGTCTTATCATGCGGCGGGGCGGGAGCTGTACTATGAGTTTTGCCCCGCGCCAAACGATCCGTTAAAAGCCGTGGGAGCACTTTTGGCAAACGCCGCCGGAAAAACGCTGGCAGAACGGGCAACAGCAGTAAACGGCTATGCCGTGCTGCCGGACAGCGGTAATTCCTTCGGCGGGTTTAAGGACTGGATGATTCAGCGGCAGGGCGTGCCATCGCTCACCGTAGAATTCGGCCGCGGCCCCTGCCCGCTTGCATGGTGGGACGTATTGTTGGCCTATTGGGAAAACCAGCGGCTCTTCGATGCATTGGCGGCGTTCTTATAGCGGCCATACCGTTGCCGTAAACCCTTCGATATGCTTGTTCCGCATGTTCTTGCTTCCTTTTTCTTCCGAAAACCATTAAGATACCAAACGTTCTATGCATATCCTTTTGGAACATACCGGAAACGATTCCCGGGAATCATATTCCGTTGACTTTCGGGGGAGCGGTATATATAATGACTACTGGAAACGTTCCCGGTATCGTTGCCGGAAACGTTGCCAACAAATTTACAACAATTCGACCGGCTTTTGCCATTGACCGCACACCACGCGGGCATCCAACAGCAGCCAAGCACAATCAACCAGAAAAGCGCCCTAGGCTTTGGCCTTGTGGGCAAAGGGAGCAGCAGCGCATGACGACCATTAAGGATATTGCAGAGCATTGCCATGTGGGCGTCAGCACCGTGTCCCGCGCCATCAACGGGCATCCGGATGTGAGCCCGGGCACTCGGGAACTCATTATGGATGCCATCCGCAAGTACCATTACATTCCCAACAACAGCGCGCGCAATCTGGTCAAGACCACCTCCGATACCGTGGCGCTCATCGTGCGCGGCGTGGGCAATCCCTTCTTTGTGCGGCTTATCAAGGTCATTGAGCAGGAGATCAACCGCCGGGGCTACACCCTCACCATGCATCAGATCGGCTCCGACGCGGACGAAGTCAACACCGCCGCCCTTTTAGCAACAGAAAAGAAGCTGCAAGGCGTACTGTTTTTAGGCGGCAGGTTCAATTACACGGAGGAGGAGCTGGAGGCCATTTCTGTACCCTATGTGATGTGCACCTACACCAACACCTTTGGCCACCTGCCCAAGGATACCTATTCCTCCGTTGCCATCGACGATACAAAGGAAGCGTTTCGCGCGGTATCGCACCTGATCGAGCTGGGGCACAGCCGCATCGCGGTATTGATCGAGGACGAAAAGGACGGCTCCATCAGCGAACTGCGCTACCGGGGCTACTGCGAGGCGCTGGCGGCAAACAACATTCCGTTTGACCCAAGCCTTGTGATCCGCTCCGGCAACTTTTCCATGCCGGGCGCATACGCCGCCACCAACCGCTTTTTAGAGACCGGCGTGGAATTTACCGCCATGTTCGCCATTGCAGACGCCATGGCAATCGCCGCCATCAAATCCCTTGTGGAACAAGGCTGGCGCGTGCCGGAGGACTGCTCGGTCATCGCCATCGACGGGCTGGAGCTTTCCAGCTACACCATCCCCACGCTTTGCACGCTGGAGCAGCCCGCGGACGCTATGGCGGCCGAGAGCGCCAATCAGCTGGCAGATCTAATGGAAGGGCGCGCACAAAACACCCACAAGCTGTTTGCAACCACCTTGCGCGAGGGCGCGTCCACAGCGCGGCTTGTCCAATAGCCGCCGCAACCACGGTTGTTCGCGAAACGGATAAAACCTGTTCGTTTCGCTGACAATAAACCTAATTAAGAAGAAGAAAGGTGTAAGAACATGAAGAAGATCATTGCCCTGTTGTTAGTATTGACTCTCTGTGCTGCCGTTTTCGCAGGCTGCGCACAGCAGGCTCCCGCTCCGGAAGCTCCCGCTCCTGAAGCACCCGCCCCCGAAGCGCCCGCTCCGGAAGCTCCCGCCGAGCCCGAAGCGCCCGCCGCCACCGGCAGCGTGTACTACCTCAACTTCAAGCCCGAGGCTGATGAAGCCTGGCAGGCGCTGGCTGCGCAGTATACGCAGGAGACCGGCGTTCCCGTTAAGGTTGTTACTGCCGCTTCCGGCGAGTACAACAACACCCTGACTTCCGAGATGGATAAGTCCGAGGCACCCACCCTGTTCCAGTGCGGCAACCAGGGCGCTCTGAAGACTTGGGGCGAGTACTGCCTCGATCTGTCCGGCTCCGATTTCTACAAAGAAATGACCACCGACGATTTCAACCTCTTTGGCGCTAACGGCGAAGTGCTGGCTGCCGGTTACTGCTACGAAGCATTCGGCATCATCGTGAACAAGGCGCTGTTGACCAAGGCCGGTTACTCTCTGGCAGACATCAAGGACTACGCTTCCCTGAAGGCCGTTGCAGACGACATCCATGCCCGCGCTTCCGAGCTGGGCTTTGATGCCTTCTCCTCCGCCGGTTTGGACGGTTCCTCTTCCTGGCGTTTCTCCGGTCACCTTGCAAACATGCCTCTGTACTATGAGTTCCGTGACGATAGCATCACCGCACAGCCCGCTACCATCACCGGCAAGTACTTAGATGCTTACAAGAACATCTGGGATCTGTACATCACCGATACCGCTACCTCCGGCGCAAACCTTGCCACCGCTACCGGCGACATGTCTAGCGGGGAATTCAAAGAGGGTAAGGCTGTGTTCTATCAGAACGGTACTTGGGAATACGCAAGCCTCGTAGAAGCAGGCATTGCCGCTTCCGATCTGGCGATGATCCCCATCTACTGCGGCGTTGAAGGCGAAGAAAAAGCCGGTCTGTGCTGCGGCACCGAGAACTGCTGGGCGGTCAACAACACCGCTTCCGAAGAAAACATCAAGGCTACTCTGGACTTCATGAAGTGGGTCGTT
>CAYZAW010000052.1:0-13151 GCA_964476505.1 uncultured Oscillospiraceae bacterium
GCGGCATGTATTTGCAACGCACGAACGGAGATACTTTGAAAAAACGGTGACGTTTCCCTTTTCCGGTTGCGGGAAAAACCCCAACATGTTAATATGATTAACGTTACCACGGAAAGAGCGCCGGTCTAAATGCCGGTAAATGGGTTATAAATAGCATTGATGAAAGAAAACGCGCAAGTGAACGGAAACGGGCAAAAGAAATCTGGGCTTTGGAAAAAGCTCTTATTTGTGCTGCTGTCGCTGGTGGTGATCGTTGTGATCGCCCTGATGGACCCCAGCCTTTCCAGTATGGACGAGGTACTAAAAAAGGTGGAGCCGGTATTTCTGGCGCTGGCCTTTATATGTATGCTTTCCTACTATTTCTTTGATACCGTGATGTACCAGCTGGCCTGCCGCTTTATGGAAACGCCGCAGCGCTTAAAGGACGGTATCGTGACCACCATGCTGGGATATTTCTATTCCGCGCTGACCCCCTTCTCCTCCGGCGGACAGCCCATGCAGGTGATACAAATGCGTAAGCGCGGCATGAAGGTGGGTACCGCCACCTCCGTGCTGATGTTAAAATTCCTCGCGTGGCAGCTGGTCATAACGATCTTGGGCACGCTGGGGTTCATCTTCTTGGGCAAAAGCATCCTAAACGGCGGCGCTACCATGCTCATCATGTACATCATCGGGTTCTTGGCGAACGCGGGCTGTGTGGTGCTGGCGGGCATGGTGCTGTTAAAGCCCAGCTGGGTATTTCGCACCGGCGACCGCCTGCTGGACTATTTGCACCGGCACAGGCTCATCAAAAGCAACGAAACATGGAAACGCGCCCACGAAAACTGGGAAAAAACCATTGCGGACTATACGGATGCCGTGCATTTTGCGCTTAAGCATACGCGCGGCATGCTGCTGATACTGCTTTCCGCCGCGATCGAGGCGGTCAGCTACATGGCGGTCACGTACTTTATTTATCGCGGCTTCGGCTTTAACGAGGTCAGCTTCCTGCACATCGTGCTGTTGCAGGGCATGCTGTATGTGGCGGTAAGCTTTGTGCCGCTGCCGGGCGCGTCTATTGCCAGCGAGGGTGGGTTCTATCTGGTGTTTACCAACCTGTTTACGCCCGCCATGCGCTTTCCCGCCATGCTTGTGTGGCGCATACTCACCTATTATGTTACAATCCTGTTAGGCTTTGTGGCGGTGATTGTGGATACGGTAACGCCCGTGCGCTACAGCGGCAGGGGCAAGGTGGCCGAAGCGTCCCCCGCCTCCGGCGATACGGACGCTGCCGACGAAGCGCCTATTGGCTGATTTTTTGCAGCAAACGGAGGCAGTGCCATGATGTATCTGGCAGATGGCTGGCAGGATTACGAGCTGCTGGACGCGGGCGGCGGCAATAAGCTGGAGCGCTGGGGTGCGGTCACCCTCTACCGGCCTGACCCGCAGGCTATTTGGCCCATCGAAAACGAACAGCAAATCATAACAGAGGCAGATGCCGTATACTACCGCGCCCAAACGGGCGGCGGGCATTGGGAATATAACAAAACACTTCCGGAAAGCTGGAACATCACGTATAAAAACCTAACGTTCATCGTGCGCCCCACGGGCTTTAAGCATACGGGGCTGTTTCCCGAGCAGGCGGTCAATTGGGACTGGATGCGCGAGAGGCTTGGCCGCACTCGCTCCGTAAAAAGCGTGTTGAACCTGTTTGCCTATACCGGCGGGGCTACTGTGGCCTGCGCCAACGCGGGCGCGCGGGTGGTGCATGTAGACGCGGCAAAGGGCATGGTTGCATGGGCGAAGGATAACCTTGCGGCCTCCGGGCTTGCGTCCGCTCCCGTGCGCTTTATTGTGGACGACGCGATGAAGTTCGTACAGCGCGAGGCGCGGCGCGGCAACACCTACGACGGTATCCTTCTTGACCCGCCTAGCTACGGCAGAGGGCCCACGGGAGAAATGTGGAAGATCGAGCGCGACCTGTACCCCTTGGTGGAGGCCTGCGTCAATATTTTGTCCGAGAACCCCTGCTTTTTCCTTATCAATTCCTACACCACGGGCCTTGCCCCAAGCGTTCTGTCCACGCTGCTTGCCGTTGCTCTAAAGGGGCGCGGTGCTGCTATCGAGTGCGGCGAGGTGGGCTTGCCTATCAAAAGAGACGGGCTTGTGCTTCCCTGCGGCGCGTCCGGCAGGGCGTGGTGGTAAGTATATGGATATTCCCGTATTGTTTGAGGACAATCATCTCTTGATTGTGGAAAAGCCCGCAAACCTTCCCGTGCAGGCAGACGCCTCCAAGGATGCGGACGTATTGACGCTGCTCAAAGCCTATATCAAACAAGCATATAACAAGCCCGGCGAGGTATACCTTGGCTTGGTGCACAGGTTAGACCGGCCTGTTGGCGGGGTGATGGTGTTTGCCCGCACCAGCAAGGCGGCAAAGCGCCTTTCCGAGCAGTTGGCCTCCCGGCAAACGGACAAGCGGTATCTTGCTATCGTGGAGGGTACGCCCGACCCTGTGGCACGGTTGGACGATTATATCAAAAAAGACCCGGACGCGATTCGGGCCTTGGTGCAGCCTGTACCCTTTGACGGCGCAAAGCCTGCCAGCCTGCAATACCGCACCATTGCAAAACATGGCAGCACCGCCTTATTGGAAGTGAAGCTGTTGACCGGGCGCAAGCATCAAATCCGCGCCCAGCTTGCCGCCCATGACCTGCCGATCATGAACGACCAGCGCTATAACGACCGCGCCGTGCCGGGAAGGCAGATCGCGCTTTGGGCGTATTCTCTCACCCTTACCCATCCCACCCGGCAGATACCGTTAACGTTTTTTGCCCCGCCGCGCGGGGAGGCTTGGAGCGCATATGCGGATATCCTTCGCGCCGCGCCCGCCTTTTATGCTGCCATTCCCGTGTATGCGGACGATGCGGTCGTGCTGGTGCACAAGCTTGCGGGCATTACCGTTGCCGCGGCAGATAGTTTGGATGCGCCCGCCGCCAATCAAAAAACCGCCCCGGAAGCCGGGAGCGGCACAGATGTAAACACTTCTGACGATGCGCTGTTGCCCTTTATGCGGGGCACGGTGCTGGAAGATATCCTTTCAAACGTATACGGCAGGGTATATCCCGTGCACCGGTTGGACGCGGGCACCGAAGGCTTGGTGGTATTTGCACGCACGGAGGCCGCAAAAGCCGCGTTGGAGGCCGCGTTTTTAACGCACGGCATACAAAAGGAGTATCTTGCGGTGCTGTGCGGCAGGCTGCCGTTACCGGCAGACGTGCTGGAAATGCATCTTAGAAAGGACGCGGATGCGGCGCGGGTATCCATACAGGAAAACCCCGGACGCAATACCCAGCCCATTAAAACCGGGTACCGGGTACTGTTGGAGCGCGGCGGGTTATCCCTTGCCGCCGTTACGCTTTACACCGGGCGTACGCATCAGATCCGCGCGCAGATGGCCTACATCGGCAACCCCGTTCTGGGGGACGATCTGTACGGTGACCGGGCGCTAAACAAGCTATACCGGGCGGATCACCAGCTTCTTACGGCTTACAGCATGCTGTTTCAATTCCCTGAAAACAGTCCGCTGGCGTATTTGAACGGCAAGCAGTTCACAAGCCCGTTCCCGTTGGAATTGCCGTAACGCAGCCTAGTTATCATTATCGCGCCCGGTGGATCATTCCGCCGGGCGTTCTTCTGCTTCTTCTAATATTTTGCGTTCCCGCTCGTATTTTTCCGCCAGTAGCTTGGTGGTGAGGTATGCGGAGATCGCGTCGATCGCCATTTCGTTTTTGCCGCCGCGCATCACCGCAAAATCCGCATCGGTGATGTATTTTAATATGTACTTCTCGTTCATGGGCTTTACGGTGGTCAGGTACTGCGCCGCAATGTTATCTATGGTGCGCCCCCGCGCCTTGATATCCCGCTCGATACGCCTAAGCAGGCACACATCCACATCCACATGCATGTACACCTTTAGGCTCATCATCTCCCGTAACCGCGGGTCGTGAAAAATGTGAATGCCCTCTAAAATAAGTACCTCCGGCGGGTAGATCAGCTCGTCCGGCTTGTCCGCACGCTTATGCCCCGCATAATCGTAGGCCTTGGTCGTGATGGCCTCCCCTGCCCCCAGCGTGCAAACGTCCGCAAACAGCAGGTCGTGGTCGAATATCCCCGGCTCGTCATAGTTGGTTTTTACCCGCTCCTCAAAGGGCACGCCCGGTTGATCCCGGTAGTAACAGTCCTGCCCGATGATCCTGCACTCGCAGGACAGCGATTGCGCAATGCGCTTTGCCAGCGTGGATTTGCCGCTGCCGCTCGCGCCGCAGATACCTATGATGATCATATCGTACCTCCATTTACGGATTTGCCTCCGGCGGGGTGTGTGCCTCTGGCGGGTTAGGGTATTTTTGCAAAAATACCCTAACAACCCAAAAACCTTTAAAATATTTAAACTCATTTAAGCGTAGACTCGTTTGTTTGCATACTATTACAGTACTTTTAAAGTTTTCGGTTCTTAGGTGCTTTTACAAAAGCACCTAAGCTGCCGGAGGCCGTACCCTACTCTCTTCCCCGATGCTTTCTGTTCTCTGCGATCTTGGCCTCGCTGCCCTGATCGGAGGGATGGTAATACACATGCCCTTCGCAGGAGGGCGGCATATAGCTTTGCTGTACCCAGTGCTGGGGATAGTCGTGTGGGTATTTGTAGCCCGCGCCTGCGCCAAGCTTGCCCGCCCCGGCATAGTGATTGTCTCTAAGATGTACGGGCACCGGCTCGTCATAAGTGGTTTCCGCATCCTGAAAGGCGGCTTCCATGGCGATCATGCCGGCGTTGGACTTGGGGGACTCGCAAATGTAAAGAATGGCCTGCGCAATATTCAAGCGCGCCTCCGGTAAGCCGTTGTATTCCAGCGCCTGCCCGGCGGCGACCGCCTGCACCATGGCCTGCGGGTTTGCCATGCCAACGTCCTCGGAGGCATGCGCGATCAACCGCCGCACGATGATCCTAGGGTCTACACCGGCGCGAATCAGCCTTGCAAACCACGCCAAGGCGGCGTCGCTGTCGCTGCCGCGAAGGGACTTGCAAAATGCGGAGAGCATGTCGTAATACAACTGCTCGTCGCAGGCGATGATCTTTTGCTGGATGGACTCCGCCGCGATCTCCCGCGTAACACGGATAACGCCTTCGCTGTCGCACGCGGTGGTCAAAACCGCCAGCTCCAGCGCGTTTAATGCGTTGCGGCAATCGCCGTTTGCCATCATGCAGATGTGCTCTAAGGCATCCTCGTCCAACTGCACGCGGTACTGCCCCAATCCGCGCTCCTTATCTTCAAGCGCGGCTAAAACGGCTTTTTTTACGTCCTCCACGGTCAGCGGGAAAAACTGAAACACCCGGCAGCGCGACACGATAGCGCCCGTCATGGCGATCATGGGGTTTTCCGTTGTGGAGCCGATAAACCGCAAGATACCCTTTTCCAGCGCGGGCAGGATACTGTCGCTTTGCGTTTTGTTCCAGCGGTGGCATTCGTCCAGCAGCAAGTAGGTAGGCGCGCCGTACATGGCAAGCCTGTCCTCCGCCGCCTTAATGATCTCCCGCACGTCCTTAACACCGGCGGTCACAGCGTTCAGCTTGGCAAACGCAGCCCCGGTCACGTTGGCGATCACCGCTGCAAGCGTGGTTTTGCCGCAGCCCGGCGGGCCGAAAAATATACTGCTTTGCAGGCGATCCATCTCAATGGCGCGGCGAAGCAGCTTGCCGGGGCCCACGATGTGGCTCTGGCCGATAAATTCATCCAGCGTGCGTGGGCGCATGCGATCCGCAAGCGGCGCATTCCTTTGCCGCTGGCTTGAAAACAGATCGTCGCTCATGAGGCTCCTTTCCAAGGCAAGCGTTATGCGTTAAACTGCGTCCGCAGGCTCCGGCGCAACGGGCAGGATATCCACCTGCACCGTTGGGTTTCCCATTTCCGCTATAAACCGCATCAGATCATCGGTTTTTAAAATAATGCTGGCGGTGTTCACGCAGGGATGCACGATCACGCTTTTCCAATCCAGCACGTCCCGGTCTATCAGCACCGTTACGGCCCTTGCGCTGTCATGCACCAGTGCCATCGGCGTGACCGCGCCGGGGGTCAGCCGCAATACTTCATACAACTGCTCCGGTGTGCTGAAGGACAGGCGGGATACGCCAAGCTGTTTGGAAATATCTTTGGTTTTAAAGGGCTTGTCCCCCACCACCAGCAGCAAATAAAACACCGTGCCCTGCCGGTTGCATAAAAACAGGTTCTTAAAATGCGCGGCATTCTTATCCGCGTCAAACACGTTGCAGTCCGCCATCGTCATGGCAGGCGCGTGCGAAAAACGCTCGTAAGGAATGGATAGCTTATCTAATGTTTCATATACGGGCAATTCACGCTCGTCCATAAAAGCTCCTTCATGCAGCATATTGGGGCGCTGCCCCACCCCCCGCTGGGGATACATCCCCAGACCCCGTTTACCGCCGAACATATTCGACGGGGGAGGATACGGGTGGGTTTGTTCCGGCTCCGGCGGCATGTACGCCGGAACGGAAGAAAACCGTAAGGTTTTCTTGCTTCTCGCAGCCGCCGCGCGGAAATCACCGCAGTGATTTTAGGCGGCTGTGCAAACCCCCGAAGGGTCTCGAAAAAGGCGTTAGCCTTTTTCGATCACTTGTGATACGGTTCGTTATTGTTGATCTTAAAGCTCCGGTACACCTGCTCCAGTAATATGATCCGCGCCATCTGATGCGAAAACGTCATGGTGGAAAACGACAGCGTGCTGTCTGCCCGCTGCATCACATCCATGGAAAGCCCAAGCGACCCGCCGATCACAAACGCGAGGCGGCTTTTGCCCTCGGTCATCCAGCGTCCAAGGGTATAAGCAAAGCTCTCGGAGGTGTAGGCAACGCCGCTGATGGCAAGCGCCACCACATAGTCCTGCGGGTCAAGCTTGTCCAGCACCGCATCCCCTTCCTTTTGCAAAACGGACAGGCGCTGTAAATTGCTAAGCTTTTCCGGGGCTTTCTCGTCCGGCACCTCAATGATGTCCAGCGTGCAGAAGCGGGACAGGCGCTTTTCGAACTCCGCCACGGCATCCCGGTAAAAATCCTCCTTCAGCTTGCCTACGCATACGATCTTGATCTGTACCATGCTGCCTCCTTACTCCAGCGTGAACACGGCGCAGGGGCGGTCCCTGTGCGCCATGAACAGCTGCATGTCGTAAATCTGCTCCTGCCGGAGCGCCGATTCCACACAGAGGTGCGCAATGTCCTCCGTGTTGTTCTCGCCGGAAAGATGCCCCAATATCACGTTGCGAACGCCCGTGGTATACAAGCGGCAGAGCGCGCGTCCGCAGTCTTCATTGGAAAGATGCCCGTGCCGGGAGAGTATGCGCTGCTTGAGCGGCCATGTGTAGCGGCCTGCCATCAGCATTTCCACATCGTGATTGGCCTCGATTAGCAACAGGTCGCTGCCGGAGGCGTGCGCAAACAGCGTGTCGGAAAACCAGCCGATGTCCGTCATGGTGGTAAGCGTTATGTCGTGATAGCAAAACCGGTAGCCCACCGGCTCAACTGCGTCGTGCGGGGTGGAAAACGGGAGTATGGAAAGCCCGCCCAAGTAGAAATCGCAGTCGGTTTGGATGACCCTAAGGTTTTCCGGGGCGATCTTTCCAACAATGGCGTTCATTGCCATAAAACAGTTTGCGTTTGCAAACACGGGCAAGCCGTATTTACGGGAAAGCACCCCCACGCCGGAAACGTGATCCCGATGCTCATGCGTTACAAGGATGCCGGATAGCGAGGACGGTGCAACGCCGATGGAAGAAAGCGCCTGCTCAACGGTGCGCCCCGGCAGCCCCGCGTCTATCAATAACCGGGTATCTCCGGCCTCCAAGTATAAGCAGTTGCCGGAGGAACCGGAAAACAACGGGCAAAATCGCATCACAGGCAGGGTGTCCTTTCAAATAGCTAAAATGATAACACACCCATTATAGCATATTTTTACGCCGTGTAGCACAACCGCAGGATGGCTTCCGCGATCACCTTGGTGTGGAACGCAACGTCTGCCTCCGTGATGTACTCGTCCGGCATGTGCGCCAGCATGGGGTCGCCCTCCCGCTCGCAGCCGAAGGCCACAGCGTTTGTAAACGCGCGGGCATAGGTGCCGCCGCCGATGGCAAGCGGCTCCGCTTTCTCGTCGCCGCTGTGTCTGCGGTAAATATCCAGTAACGTTTTTACAAGAACCCCGTTTTTATCTGCCAATAAGCCCGGCTGCCCCTCCGCGCGTTCCAACGCAAAGCCGGCAGGCATCAGTACCGCAGAGAGCTTTTCCAACACGGCCTCCTTCGATAAGCACAGCGGATGCCGCACATCGATGGCAAGGCGCACGCCAGCTTCGTCCATATGCAGCACGCCGCAGCTAAGCGTTAGCCGCCCGCTCTCGTCCGCGCAATCCAGATCGAACTGCTCCCCGTGATTGTCATACCGAAGGGCTGTTGCAAGCGCGGAGATCATCTTTTGCTCCATAGCCTCCAAGGGCTGGGCGTTCAACAGCTGCAACAGGCATAAGAGTGCGTTTTTGCCCTGCTCGGGCGTAGAGGCGTGCGCGCCTGTGCCGTGTACGGTGATGTGCGTTGCGTCTGCCACGTACTCCGTTTCAACGGTGAACCCGTCTGGAACGGGAACCGGCTCCATGTCTCGCGGGAGCCACGCCTCCGCCACGCCCGGCACAACGTTTGCGCGTTCCCCGCAGGCAATGGCAAGCCCGCTCCATTTGTCCGTCCACTTGGCAGTAAAATACCCTTGGCAGATGCCCCGCTCCGCAAACACCACGGGATAATGCCCGTCCGGGGAGAACGCCATATCCGGCAGCGGTTCCCCGCTTTGTTTATAATGCTCGATGCAGCCCCAACCCTGCTCCTCGTCGCAGCCCAACAGCACGCGAACGGTTTTCGGCAGCGCAACGCCCGCCTCTCGGATGGCGGAAAGGGCATACAGCGCGCACACCGCGGGGCCCTTGTCGTCCATGGCACCGCGTCCGTATATGCGCCCGTCCTTTCGGGTGGCGGAAAAGGGCGGTACCGTCCAGCCGGGGCCTGCGGGCACAACATCTAAATGCGCAAGCACGGCAAGCATCTCGCTGCCGCTGCCGTAGTCCGCCGCGCCGATGTAGCCTTGTAAGTCTTTTGCGGTAAGCCCCAAGCGCTCTGCAAGCGTCAATGCGGCGGTCAGCGCCTGCCTTGCGCCCGCGCCGAAGGGGGCAGCCTCGCCTGCGGGTGCGGCTTTTACGCTGTCGATCTGCACTAATGCGCAGATGGACTGTAACTCTTCCTCCATACGGCGGTCGATGTTGTGAAAAACCCGGTCAAGGGTTGCGGTAAGGTCTGTCATGAAACGCTCCTTTGATGTTATGTGCGGGTACGGCTTTTTACAGCCTATCCCGCTGTTTCCTACATTAGTATATCAACTTTCGCGCTTTGTTCAAACAATTCGGCAGATTTCTATGGTATTCTAGGGAAGAAGATTAAACGAAGGAGAAAAATCATATGCAGCTGGATCACAGGCAAAAAACGCTTTTGATATTGATCGCCGTGCTGCTTTTGTGCATTGGCGGGGCGCTGATCGCCATTCACTATTTACAGCCGGACAGGCCTGCCGCAGCCACATTGGTAACCGGCGGGATATTGATTGACCCCGGCCACGGCGGCGCGGACGTGGGGGCAACGGGCGCTAACGGCAGCGTGGAGGCAGACATGAACTTGGCGGTGGCGCAAAAGCTAAAGCTGGAGCTGGAAAGCCGCGGGATCCCCGTTACGCTGACCAGGGAAACGCCGGACGCACTTGGCGACAGCAAAGAGGCGGACATGAAAAAGCGCGGCAAGCTCATCCAAACCTCCACTGCGGCGGCGTTTGTGAGCATCCATATGAACAGTTATCCCGAGGACCCGGCGGTTTCGGGCCCGCAGGTGTTTTACGATAAATCCTCGGTGATCGGCAAGGACTTTGCAAACGCGATGCAGCCCTACCTCAACAAAGCCACCGGCGGCACGCGAAAGCCCAACAGCCTAGGCTTGTTCGTATTGCAGGCGGCGGAGGGGGTCATGCCCGGGGTGCTGGTGGAGTGCGGGTTTTTGACCAATCCCACTGAGGAGCAAAAGCTGCTCGATGAGGACTATCAAAACACGCTGGCTGTTGCCATTGCGGACGGTATTCTTGCGTACTGCGGCGCGTAAGGCTTGCAACGGGGGCGTATTTCCGATACTATGAAGAAAGCGGCGGGAATATACTTTTCTATCCGCCTTTACAAGCTCGTAAAAATAGGGTATCATCTGGCTTCATCGCTCTGATTGGGCGTAAAGAACTGGGAGGTAGCGTAAATGGAATCGTTTTTCGAGGCGCTTTCCGCGTTTTGCATGAGCGGCAGTCCTTGGGTATATGCGTTTATTTTTCTTGGGAAGATATTAGAGGTCTCTACCTCCACGCTTCGCATCGTGCTCATCAACCGGGGCGTGCGCTTGGTAGGCTCGCTGTTGGCTGTGTTTGAGATCATACTTTGGCTGGTGATCACCAGCACCGTGCTGGAGGGCTTCCGTTCCGATATTTGGAAGGTGGTATTCTATGCCGCCGCCTTTGGCTGCGGCAATTACCTTGGTTCTTGGCTGGACGAGCGCTTGGCGTTTGGCCTATCCTCCATACAGGCAGTGGTGCCCGGCATGCAGGAGGCGGACACCGTGGCGTGTGCGCTCAGGGATCGCGGTTATGCCGTGACCATGCTGGACGTGCAGGGCAAGGAGGCAGGCCGCCATTATATGCTGATGCTGATGCTCAAGCGTAAAACCTTGCAGGAGGCCGTGGATATCATCAATCAAAACTGCAAGTCCGCCGTGATCACCGTGTCCGACGTGAAATCGCAAAAAGGCGGGTATATGCGAAACACCGCAACGAGACGAAAGATTATCAAATAACGATTGCAATGCGAGTTGGATGAACAAAAAACGGGCTGCTGCGTGCCGCCCGTTTTATTGTGGGTCGTTAGAGGAATAATAGCAGTCCATGTCCCATTTCTGCGGATTTGTATCAATGTATTCCCATATGGCTTGATACTCTTGCTCATTTCGGATAATGCGGTCATGAAAAGAACGTTGGAACATAGAGAACCCGATTTCCTTCGTCACCAGTGTTTTAAAGGATTTTACTATTTGAGAAACACATCTGGAGCATTCCGTAGGGGGCGATGACCACATCGCCCCGTCACTTACGGGAAACGTGTTGTATTGAGCGGAGTCCAGAAGAAGGAGTATATGGATATGATTGGGCATGATCGCATATTTAACAACGCCCGCTATTCTGCTTACATACTTTTCAACAACATCACCGCAGGAAGACAGCATAACGTATGGGGCGATGTGGTCATCGCCCCCTACAACTGTGCCAAGCAAAGGCGCTCTTCCCTTGGTGCATACGGTAATAAAGTATGCGCCATTATTACGGTAATCGTAGCCTGACAGGCGATTTGGTTTTCGCTGGCGATATTTCATACAGCAATAAAAGGGGTTACGATTGTCGGCTTATTACCCCAGCTTCTTCAACCCCAGCTTCAACCTGCGAAGCGCTTCTTCCCTGCCCAGCAGCACCGCGATCTCCATCGCGCCGCCGGGTGTTACGGCCTGCCCCGCCATCGCGATACGAACCGGCCACAGCAGTGTGCCGTTTTTCATGCCCTGCTCCGCCGCATAGCCTATCAATAGGTCGTGGATGGCGGTTTCCTCCCATGCGGGCAGCGCCTCCAGCATGGGGATCACACGGGCGAGGATGTCCCGGGAAATATTCGCGTCCGTTTTGGACTTTTTATTGGTGTACAGCTCGATATCGTAGCCTTCGTCCAGCTTGGTCAAAAACTGCACCATCTCCGGTATCTGAGAGAATATCTCCACCCGGGGCTGTAATATGCGCACAAACACATCGGTATCCATGTGCGCTACCCCCGCCTGCTCATAATACGGCATGGCGTAGGCGGTAAATTCCTCGGACGGCAGGCTTCGGATGTATTCCGCGTTGAGCCAAGTCAGCTTCAGCGGGTCGAAGATTGCGGGGCTTTTGCTCATGCCGGAAATATCGAACGCGTCAATGAGTTCGGCAAGCGTGAACCGTTCCCGGTCGTCGCCCGGGTTCCAACCCAACAGCGCGATGTAATTCAATACCGCTTCTTTTAAATACCCCTTTGCCACAAGGTCTTGGAAGGAAGCGTCGCCGGTGCGCTTAGAGAGCTTGTGCTGTGCGTCCTTCATGATAGGCGGCATGTGGATGTATTGCGGGATCTCCCAGCCGAACGCCTTATATAAAAGGTCGTACTTAGGCGCGGAGGACAGATACTCCATGCCGCGCATTACGTGGGTGATCGCCATCAGATGATCGTCTATCACGTTGGCAAAGTTATAGGTGGGCATGCCGTCCGCCTTAATCAGTACGTTATCGTCCAGCGTGGCGTTCTCCACCGTGATGCTGCCAAACAGCAGGTCGTGGAAGGTGGTCTCCCCCGTCTCCGGCACGTTTTGCCGAATCACATACGGTACGCCAGCATCCAGCTTTGCTTGAATTTCTTCTTGCGATAAATGCAGGCAATGCTTGTCGTACTTGAACGTTTCGCCCTTTGCGGCGGCCTCCGCCCGGCGCTCGTCCAGCTCTTCCTTGGTGCAGAAGCACCGGTACGCCCCGCCGGATTGTATCAGCTGCTCCGCGTACGGCATGTACAGGCTTTTGCGCTCGCTTTGCACATACGGGCCGTAATCGCCGCCAATGTCCGGGCCTTCGTCCCAATACATGCCAACGGATTTCAGCGTGTCGTAAATGACCTCCGTTGCGCCTTCCACAAAACGCTCCGTATCCGTGTCCTCAATGCGCAGTAAAAACTTTCCGCCGTTCTTCCGGGCGAACAAGTACGCATACAGCGCCGAGCGCAGGTTGCCGATGTGCATGTAGCCCGTGGGGCTGGGCGCAAAACGTGTTCTGACTTCCATAATGAGCCTCCAATTAAGCTTGCCTCCGGCGGCTTAGGGGTTCTTTGTAAAGAACCCCTAAGAACCCAGAAACTTTTGAACAAATCCCCGCCCACAGGCGGCGTACCCCCCGCGGAGCGGCCGTTTGAGGGGGTTAT
>CAYZAW010000053.1:0-13018 GCA_964476505.1 uncultured Oscillospiraceae bacterium
GACCGGCGGCTGGATGATGGGCACCAGCGCCATGTAGGAATAAGCCGCAACGGAAATGGGGCCTATCAGGTCTTCCGCAAATTGCGAGGCCACAACGATCGATGTTGGGCCATCCGCCGTTCCTATGATACCGATGGTGGCGGCGGAGTACAGATCGAACCCCAGCGCCGGGAACAGCTCGTTGATGGCAAGCACCGCAATGATGGTAAAGAAAATACCGAACTGCGCCGCCGCGCCAAAGAATATCATCTTAGGCGTTGCAAACAGAGGCCTAAAATCCGTCATTGCGCCGATGCCAATGAATATCAGCACCGGGAACAGCTCCGTAATTATACCGGCATCGTATAAAATACGCATCACGCCCGGCGCATTGTCCGCCATCCACACCATGCTGAAGGGCAGATTTACCAAAATAGCGCCAAACCCGATGGGCAAAAGCAGCATGGGCTCGTATTTCTTTTTGACAGCCAGATAGATCAATACGCCGCCAATGAGGTACATCACCAAGTATTCCCAGCGGAAATCCAGTACGCCCTCAAAAAGCTTTAACCAACCGCTCATTCACGTTCCTCCGATATTTTAAACATATTTATCATATTGTATTCTGCCGAGGGTATCCCGTCAACCTCGGAAATCCTTATAGCTTAGTATAACAGAAAACCTGTACGGGGTCTTAACATTGCTTCCTTTTGTAAATAAACGTTCATTCTTTGAAGAAATACTTTACACCCCCGGTATATCCTTTTATAATGTACAAGTCAATGTTTAATCTGCTAAACAGCCGAACATTGTAGGCTAGCGTGTAGACGGAGGTATAGCAGTATGGAAGAATTCATTCCCTCGCCGGAGGGCGAATACGAAGAGGAGCTGGCACCTCAGCGTCCTCGTAAAAAGAAGTCTCATTGGCTTGCCATCTCGCTCATTACCCTTGCGGTATTGGGCATTGGCGTGTTTGTTGCGTATACGGTTCTGCAAAAGAACGAAGAGGTACGGCAAAGCATCATACAGTCTCCCCTGTACCCGGAAGGCGTTGTGATCAACGGCGTTCCCGTTGGGAACATGACGGAGGAATCCGCCCGGCTTGCGGTAAGAGAAACCGAACAGGCCATGGCAGATGCTATCTCCTTTAGCCTTACGCTGGACGGCGCTTCTTATCCGGTATCCGGTAACGATCTGGGTCTGCAATTCAATACGGACGACGTATTGGCAGAGGCCAAAACCATTGCCCGTGACGGTACGTTGCAGGAGCTGCAAGAGGAGCTGGAGGCGCTAAAGGCTTCCCCCGTGCAGTTTGATACCACGTATACCGCATGCGATACCGCCTCAGTCAGCACTTTTGTTGCAAAGCTTGCCGGTGAGATCGACCGTGCGCCTGTTGACGCCTCCTTTGTACCTAATCCGGAGGGCGTTTCCCCGGAGGGAGAACGCTTTATATACACCGAGGATCAGGACGGCGTTGTAGTAGACCAAAAGGCTTTGGTTGAGAAGATCGCTGCTATGGTAGAAGCAAAAAGCTTTGCGGATACCGATATTCCGGTGAGTAAAACCACCGCCGCAGTTACGCTGGAGGGCATTAAGCAAAACGTTGTGCTGCGCTCCTCCGCGTTTACCAGCTTTAATAAAAAGCCGTATAACCGGGAAAGCCGGGTACATAACATCAAAAAAGCCTGCGGACTGATCAACGGAAAGATTTTGCAGCCCGGCGAGGTGTTCTCCATGAACGATACGCTTGGAGACCGTACCTTTGCTGCGGGTTGGGAAGCCGCTCCCGCCATCGTACAGGGACGCGACGAGGATCAGGCAGGCGGCGGCGTTTGCCAAACCTCTACCACCATGTACCTTGCCGTATTAAAGGGAGAGCTGGAGGTCGTATACAGGCAGGGGCATTCCGGCCGCTTGGGATATATCAACGGCGGGCTGGACGCTACCATCGACAGCGGACGAATCGATCTCAAATGGAAAAACAATACGGATTCTCCCATTTATATCTTTAGCTATGTGATCGACACCGAGGAGGACAAATCCTTCCATGTGGAATTATACGGCGATCCACTGCCGGATGATTTTGACGAAATCACGCTGACTTCTAAAAAGGTAGAAACCCTTACGCCTACCGGGCCCATCCAGTACATTACGGATTACACGATGCCAGCCGGATACAGCGAGGTGTATATCAAGCGGAAGAACGGCTCCGTGTACAATTCCTATAAAACCTATTGGAAAGACGGTGTGGAGCTGCGAACGGAATTCATTGACGAAACCATTTATAAGCCGTACAACGGCGAAACCATCGTAGGCCCGCCGATATACACAGCGCCTGTGGTAGAGCAAGCCCCAACCGCATAACACAACGAAAAACGAGCCGGAAACGGCTCGTTTTGATTTGCAAAGCAGTATCGAATTAAACTAAAAGCACTTCCTCCAGCGCAATGTTCACAAGCTCTGTAAACCGCTCCTTGGCCTCCTTTGCCACGGCCTGCACTTCCTCATGCGACAGCTTGGCCTCCGTTACGCCTGCGGCGGCGTTGGTAATCAAAGAGATACCCAGCGTTCTCATACCGCAGTGCGCTGCCGCGATGGCCTCCGGCACGGTAGACATCCCAACCGCGTCCGCGCCCAAGGTACGCGCCATGCGAATTTCCGCAGGCGTTTCGTAAGACGGGCCGGAGAACATCATGTACACGCCTTCCTCCAGCGTGAGCCCGTGAGAAAGCGCTGCGCTTTTTAGCGCCATACGCAAAGCCTTATCGTATACGTTAGACATATCCGGGAACCGCGGGCCAAAGGCATCCCAGTTTTTACCGATCAGCGGATTCATGCCGGAGAAGTTGATGTGATCGTTAATGAGCATCAGCGTTCCCGGGGCAAACGAGGTGTTAACGCCGCCTGCGGCATTTGTCAGCAGCAGGTATTTTGCGCCGATGCACTGCATAGCGCGTACGCCAAGGGTCATTTCCTGCATGGAATACCCCTCGTAATAATGAAAGCGCCCCTGCATGGCGATGACCGGCATGCCATGATGCTCGCCAATCACAAATCGGTTTTGATGGCCCTCCACATGCGAAGTAGGAAAGCCCTTGATGTCGCAAAAGTCCACATAGGTTTTATGCTCCAGTGTTTCGGAATACCCGCCCAAGCCGGAGCCCAATATCAGGCCGACCAGCGGCTTGCGTTTATCCGCATGCTCTATTGCGTTTACCGCATGCATAACAACGTTTTCCAACTGCTGCATCTTTTCTCCTTCCCGTTTATCCGCCAAGCGTATAGGCTACTTCATGATTTCCTTTAGGAAGGAAACGCCCTCTGTCCATGCCTTACCGGTCAGGTATTCGTATACGGTTGCGCCGATATCCGCAAAGGTTTCGCGCGTTCCGATGCACACGCCGGGCTTCACATTTGCGCCGGTGATCAATACGGGAATGTATTCCCGAGTGTGATCGGTGCCCTCTGTAGTAGGATCGCAGCCGTGGTCTGCGGTAATGATCAAAATATCATCCGGTTGTAAGCTGCGCTCCATTTCGGGCAGCGCCGCATCAAACTGCTCCAGCGCGGCGGCATAGCCTTCCACGTCGTTCCGATGCCCGTAAAGCATATCAAAATCCACCAAATTCACAAAAACAAAATCCCCTTGCCCCGCCTTGATGATTCGCTGGGTGGCGGCGATTCCGGTGTTGTTGTTCTTAGTGTGATCCACCGTGGAGATACCCCGATGGCAGAAAATATCCTCGATTTTGCCCACGCAAACGGTTTCCATGCCATGTTTTACAAGAGCGTCCAATATGGTATCCCGGGGCGGCTCCAAGGCATAATCCTTACGATTTTCCGTTCGGGTATAGCTTCCGATTGTTCCTAAGAACGGGCGTGCGATCACTCGCCCTACCAAGTGCTCTCCAACAAGCATCGCACGGGCGATCTCGCAGATGCGGTATAATTCTGCAAGCGGTATCACTTCTTCATGGGCAGCAATTTGAAACACGCTGTCCGCAGAGGTATAAACGATGGGCTTGCCGGTTTTCACATGCTCGTCACCCAGGCGCTGGATGATCTCCGTGCCGGAGGCCACGCAGTTGCCAAGCGTTTCACGCCCGATACGGGCTTCAAATTCGTCTATCACTTCCTTGGGAAAGCCGTTGGGATAGGTGCTAAAGGGTTGTTCCAGCGCAAGCCCTGCCATTTCCCAATGGCCGCAGGTGGTATCCTTGGCAAAGGTTTTTTCCGCCGCTTTGCCGTAAGCGCCGGTCACTTCCCCGGCATAGGCGGGAAGCGTGCTTCCTTGGATGTTGCAAAGCCCCAGCCGCGTCATATTCGGTACATCAAGCCTGCCTCGAACACGGCAAATGTTGCCGATGGTGTTCGCCTTTTCATCACCAAATTTATATGCATCCGGCATTGCGCCGATCCCGGCGCTGTCCAGTACGATCAATATTGCGCGCTTTTTCATAGCATTCACCTCCGATACGTTGATTGTATCATTCGCCTCTTTTTCGGTCAACAAAACAGCGCGAAGGATTGCTTCGCGCTGTTAAGATATATCCTTTATTTTGTGAATTTCATTCTGACCCTGTCGGCGATCATGGCAATGAATTCCGCATTGGTGGGCTTTCCCTTTTTATCGTTGACCGTATAGCCGAAATACTCGTAAATGACCTTGGTGTCGCCCCTGATCCATGCCACCTCGATGGCGTTTCTGATAGCCCGCTCCACAAGCATCGCCCGTGTGCCGCACTCCTGCGCCACCAGCGGGTAAACATCCTTGGTGATGGCCACATTGGAGGGTTCGTCCGACTCTACCAGAAGCTGTATTGCCGTTCGTAAGTAATGATACCCTTTTAAATGCGCGGGTACACCGATGGCTCTGATTTGCTTTGTGATTTCCTCACGCAGGCGGGTTTTGGATGCGTAAGGAAGGTATTGCTCATAGATATAGGCGTCGCGTTCTTTGCGGGTAGGAATGTTGGCAAAGCGGATCACTTGGCTCATCACGTTCATGGCGCTGACTGGCTTTGCAAAGCAATAGATCACGCCATACTTTTGAAATTCGAACAGAAGGTTTTCCGTAACAAATATGGAGGTGATAAACACCATGGGGCGCTTTATCATATCGATCTGGCGCATTTTTGCCAGCACCGCCAAGCCGTCCAGCTTGGGCAATATGGTATCCATGAGTAAAATATCTACCCGCTGCGTGGATAAAACATCCAGCACGCTTTGGCCATCCTCCACGGGCGGCAGTATTTCTACATCCGTTTGCCCCTCAAAACACTTAATCAGTTCGTCCCGTTCAAATACGTTCCCATCCGCTACTAACAGCTTCATTCCTTTTTTACCCCCGCCATGTTAGTCAGAATTATTGCGTTGCAATCTGCCGCATCCAGTCTGTATACATGCAATACCCCTTCGTTGGATCATTTACAAATACATGGGTCACCACGCCGATGAGCCTGCCGTTTTGCAGCAGCGGGCTCCCACTCATGCCCTGCACGATGCCGCCGGTCTTTTGCAGCAGCTCCTCATCCGTGATCTCGATCACCAATCCCTTTGGCGCAGGACTGCTCTGCGGGTTTACCTTGATGATCTCGCAATCATAGGCGGCAATGCCCTCGTCGGACAGTGTTGTAAGCAGCTCTGCCGGGCCTGTTACCGCATCATCCGGGTACCCCATGAGGATTCCTTGCGGATACAGCGGATTGTAATAACCCTGATACATGCTGCCGTATATACCGTACTCGGTATTGCGCTCGATGTTCCCAAGCGACAGGCTTGCCGTGCCGAATGTTCCCCTAAGCTCCCCCGGCTCTCCCTGTGCACCCTGCACGATATCAACAATACTGGATTGCAGGATTTCCCCTTCCCGCACCGTTAAATTGGAGTTGGTATCCACATCCGTAATGGCATGTCCCAGCGCTGCATATTTATTGCAGGACGGATCGTAGAAGGAAAGCGTACCTACGCCCGCGGTGCTGTCCCGCACCCAAATGCCCAGCCGGGAGCGCCCGTCCGCCGTGTCCACCAGCGGATGTACCTCCGTTTCAAAGCGCTTGCCCTGCCGCAGTACCGTAAGAAGGTAGGCGCTATCTCCAAGATTGCAAAGCGCGGACAAATGCGCCGCATCCTTGATCTCTACTCCATTGACGGCTTCAATCACGTCGCCCGCCTGCAGCCCGGCTTCCACCGCCGGGCTGATGCGCTGCCCCGTCTGCGTATCCACGGTGGATACGCCTACCACCAGCGCCCCCTTGGTATGCAGCGTGACCCCGATGGAATCTCCGCCCGGTACCAGCACAACGGTATCCTGCACGTGCACCGTAACGGTTTTTACGGGCAACAGCCCCAACAGCTTGATTTGGACGACCTGCCTGCCGGCCTCGTCGCTTATTCCGGTTACCTCGGAGAGGCGCTCGTCCTGCTGCCCGGATACGGTGATCGACCTGTTTTCGCTTTCCACCGTTACAAACGCTTCCGCCAAAAATGGCAGTCGCAGAGATTCTCCATGTTCCAGATATACGTCGCCGGACAGCATCCGTACAGAGCGAAGCGGCTCCGTAAAGTTCAGAGCAACCAGCCCCATGCAAAGCAACGCACCTACAACCCGAGCCGTAATTCCGGCAATACGCTTTATCAATACAACACCCCATCAATTCGTAATTATGAACGATATTAGGATGGGCATGTTTGGGCCTTGCTATGCCGTCTGTTCGCCGCGAACCTTTTCTACTTTCCGGATACCGCCTGCATTACCAGTTCTTTTGCATGCTCCATGGCATGAGTATCCGTTTGGGTCGCACCCATGATCCGCGCGATCTCTGCGTACCGCTCTTCCATGCCAAGCTGCACCAGCGTGGAACGGGTGTGGTCGTTTTCCTCTGTTTTTTCCACCCGGTAATGTACCTCCGCCATGCTGGCGATCTGCGGCAGGTGCGTTACGCACAATACCTGATGTGTTTTTGCGATCTCCCGCATTTTCTTACCCACCGCGGTTGCCACATGTCCGCTGATGCCGGTATCGATTTCGTCAAAGATGAGCGTGGGGATTTCGTCCATATCCGCCGCCACGGTTTTAAATGCCAGCATGATACGGGAAAGCTCACCGCCGGATGCTACCTGCGAAAGAGGCTTTAGCGGTTCCCCCGCATTGGCGGAAAGCAAGAATTCTACCGTATCCGCGCCGTTTGGCGAAACCAGCTTGTCGTCTGCCTCTCCAAAGGATACAGAAAGCTGCGCTTTTTGCATTCCAAGATCATGAAACTGCTCCATCAACAGCGCGCAAAGTCGCTCGGCTGCCTCCTTGCGCACGCCTGTAAGCTCCTGCGCCGCTTTATGATAGCTGCCCAGCACCTGCTCACGTTCCCGGGTCAGTTCCTTGCGCTGGGCTTCGCTGCCGGTCAGCGTATCCAGCTCGTTTTGCATGTTTTGTAAATACGTGATGATTTCTGCAATGCTGCCGCCGTATTTCCGCTTTAGCGTATTGATGCAGTCCAGCCGCTTCTCCACGCGTTCCAGTTCCTCGCCATGGAATTCAAATCCGGCCTTAGCGTCCCGCAGTGCAAAGGAAATATCCTCCAGCGTATAGTAAACATCGGAAAGCTTTGCGGCAAGCTCCCCGTAGGCATCGTCCATTTGCGCGATCGATTCCATTTGCTTGGCAGCCGATGATACCATCGTTTGCCCGTTATCGCCCTCGCCGGAAAGCAGCGCATAGCTTGTTTCCAGCGCCTCCATGATCTGCTGGGCGTTGGAAAACCGTTTGTGCTGCATAGCCAGCGCTTCTTCTTCCCCATCCTGTAGGTCTGCGGCTTCGATCTCCTTGATCTGGAAGGACAGCACATCCATGCGCCGCAGGCGCTCCTGTTCGCTCATGAACCCGGCATTTAGCTGTTTTTGTATTTCGTGATACCGCTGCGAAAGTACAGCGCAGCGATCCCGGATGCACGTTATAGGTTCGCCGCCAAAGGCATCTAAATACCGCACATGCTGCTTTACATCCAATAGAGACTGGTGCTCATGCTGCCCGTGCAGGTCTACCAAAAGCTCTGATACGGACGCAAGCGCAGACAACGGAACAAGCGTTCCGTTGATTCTGCAAACGCTTTTTCCGCTGCTATTCAGTTCGCGTGATAAAATTAAGTATTCGTCCGTATCGTAATCGATGCCCAGCGCATCCAGCTTTTGCAGGATATCCGGCTGTTTCCAGCTTTCGAATGCTGCGTCTACCGAAGCCCGTTGGGTACCGCTTTTGATCAGCGTTTTGTTGGCGCGCCCGCCAAGCACCAAATTAACAGCATCTATGATGATGGATTTGCCCGCGCCGGTTTCACCGGTTAATACATGAAAACCCGCTTGGAATTCAACATCCAGCAGATCGATCAATGCCACATTTTTGATGCATAAGCGCCTGAGCATCGAGTTCACCTCTATCTGAGCAAAGCCTGAAATCGCTTGATCAGCTCCGGCACCATTTTGCTGTCTTTTACGGCAATAAAGATGGTGTTGTCTCCCGCAATAGACCCGGCTATCTCATTCCATTTCATTGAATCCACCGCTTCTGCCGCCGCAGACGCGCTGCCGGTGATCGTTTTGATAACGATGATGTGCCCGGCTACCGTGATGCTGATGACAGACTGCGAAAAAATACGGATAAAACGCTCCTGTAAGCCTGCCTCCGCCTTATCCACCGTGGCATACTTATAGGTACCGTTATCCGTTAACGCCTTGATCAGCCGCAGTTCTTTAATGTCTCGGGAGACAGTTGCCTGCGTCACGTCATAATTGTGTTTTCGCAAATATGCTGCAAGTTCTTCCTGCGTTTCGATGTCGTTTTTCTCGATTAATTCGAGAATCATAGCATGTCGTGCCGCTTTCATTTGCTTCTACCCCCTATTGAATTTAAGATAGCTTCCCCCTGATCAATTCGTATATGTTGATCTCACCAAAGCGGATAAACCTTGCGACCTCGTCCGCCTTCGTGACCGCTATCACATCGCCCTCCTGCAGCGGGCCTGCCGCCCGTCCGTCTAAATACAGGCTGCCCTCGCTTAGCATCCGAAAACTGTTTACTTCTGTTGCGGCGGTCACGATAGGCCGCACACACAGCGAATGCGGACACACCGGCGCGATAATGGTTGCATCCAAGCCCGGCGCGATGATCGGCCCGCCGGCCGAAATAGAATACCCCGTTGCGCCCGTTGGGGTGCTGACCACGATGCCGTCTGAGGATACCTCTCCCGCATCCTTTCCGCCAACAAACATTTGAATGTGGGTCACGCCGGAAAAATCTCTTTTATAAAGCAGCGCATCATTTAAGCACAGGCTGCGCTCCTTGCCGTTTACCGTACAGGCTAACAGCATGCGCTCTTCTATGGCGGCTTGTCCTCGTACCACACGCTCTATGGCCTGCATAAAGCCCTGCGGCTGAATCTCGCTCAAGAATGCAACGCGGCCCAGATTAACGCCCAACACGGGTATTCCCAGCTGCACCGCCGCACCAGAGGCGCGAAGAATGGTTCCGTCTCCACCAAAAGCCGCCACAAGAGAGGTGTTTTGAGAAAACTCGTTTGGAAAAATGGGCAGGTTGCCGCTAATATCCGCCATACAGCAGGAAAAGCCCGCACGGGCTGCCGCCGCAGCAGCCGCCTCTCTGGCAACCAAAGCTTCTTTTTTTTCAGGGTTGGCAACAAACGCGATCCCCGTGATCTCCATGGCAGCAGTTTCTCCGTTTTCTTGGCAGCAATGCATAGCAAAACAATAGATATGCAGAGACTACTTGTATATTATAACGTTTTCACAAACAGGTTTTCAAGCATAATATGCGGCTTTTCAACAAATTACATGCAGATTTGCTATTTATGCACGTCTATTTCGCGATGTGCGGTCAAAACAATAGTTTTTACATCTATTCCCTGCTCTTCCATATGATGAGAATTCTCATTCTTTTGCAGGTATGCTAAAAACTCGATATTACCCTTTGGGCCCGTGATGGGGGAAAAGGTTAAGCCCAGTACAGTGTAACCCGTATCCTGTGCAAATTGCAAAATACGTTCGCATACGCTGATGTGCGTTTCTTCCTTATGCACAACGCCGTTTTTGCCGACCTCGCTTCTGCCGGCCTCAAACTGGGGCTTGATAAGCGCCACCACCGTGCCTCCGTTTTTTAGGCAGCGATACAGGGGCGGCAGCATCAGCCTAAGAGAAATAAAGGAAACATCAATCGATGCAAAGTCCAATTCCTCCTGAAACCAATCCGGTTCCATGTTGCGCGCATTGGTGCGCTCCATCACCACAACGCGGCTGTCGTTTCTAAGCGTCCAATCCAATTGGCCGTAGCCCACATCAATGGCATACACCTTTTTTGCGCCGTTTTGCAGCATGCAGTCCGTAAACCCGCCGGTGGACGCGCCAATATCGGCGGCAATAGAGCCGTTTAGGCAAATAGGATATGTCGCCATTGCCTTTTCCAGCTTCAATCCGCCGCGGCTCACATAGGGAATGGGGTTCGCCTTTACGGTTATCACAGCCGCATCGGGAACCTCCATGCCTGCCTTTTCAGCTTTTTTACCATTGACCAGCACTTCGCCCGCCATAATAACCGCCCGTGCCTTTTCGCGGCTTACCGCAAGCCCGTCCTGCGCCATGCGAACGTCCAGCCTCATACTTCCTCCATCCATTGCAGCACTGCAGCCGCGATATGATCCGCCGTTAAGCCGCAGCATTCGCGCTGCTGCTCCACCGTTGCGTGCGCCACCGGCGCATCGGTTACGCCAAGCGCCCGCAGCGCGGTATTCGCGCCCGCTTCCCGTAAGCGTAGTGCAAGCCTTGCTCCAAAGCCACAGCTTTTTAGCCCGTCCTCCACGGTCAGTATACGCTTTGCTCGGGCACAGATCAGATCGATCATCGCATCGTCCATGGGCTGTAAAAAGCGTACGTTCACAAACCCGAGCCCTTCTATCCCCGCCGCCTGTAATTGCCGGATAGCAGCCGCAGCCGTTTGCACCATGCTGCCGGAGGCAAGTATCGTAATCTCCGCAATGGGCTGCAATTCCTCCCACTTGCCCAGTTCAACGGGCTGCTGGGAAACCATCTGCATCAGGCTGCCCCTTGGATACCGAATCATTGCCGGTTCCTCGCGGGACAGCGCATATTCCAGCATATGCACAAGCTCCTGCTGCGTGGCCGGGGAATACACGGGAATCCCCGGGAAGGTCGCACTGTAGGCGATGTCGTACACGCCTTGATGCGTAACGCCGTCTGCGCCCACCAGCCCGGCTCTGTCAACGGCAAACACCACAGGAAGGTGTTGCAGCGCCACGTCGTGTAATATCGAATCGTAGGCGCGCTGTAAAAACGTGGAGTAGATGGCTACCACCGGCCGCAGTCCTTCCGCTGCCATGCCTGCCGCCATAGTAACGGCATGCTGCTCCGCAATGCCAACGTCAAAAAACCGCTCCGGATACGCCTTTGCAAAGGGCTTGAGCCCGGTTCCGGCGGGCATGGCGGCTGTGACCGCCACGATTTTTTCGTTGTCCTTTGCCAAACGCACCAGCGCTTCTCCAAATACCTTAGAGTTGGATTTTCGCTCCGGATACGCCTGCGCCTCCTCCCGCTCCTCACGGGAGGGTATGCCGTGGTATTTTTCCGGGTCTTCCTCCGCCGGCGCATATCCCTTGCCCTTTTTGGTAATGGCGTGGATGATGACCGGACGCTGCATTCTGGAGGCCTTATGCAGCACCTTGATGAGCATTTGTATGTCATGCCCGTCGATTGGCCCTAGATAGGTAAAGCCCATGGCCTCGAATATTACATTGGTTGGCATAAGAAAATATTTGATACGGTTTTTCAGCCGTTCCATGCGCTTTCCCAAATGCTTGCCGATGCGGCTGTTATCCAGCGAACGGATCAGTCTTCGTTTGAAATCCTGATACGGCATGCTGGCGCGCATAACATTCAAGTACCGGTTCATAGCGCCAACGTTTGGGCTGATGGACATATCGTTATCGTTTAGCACCACAATAAGCGGCAGCTTGCTCTGCCCTGCGTCATTCATGGCTTCTAAAACCATGCCGCCGGTAAGCGCACCATCGCCCAGTACCGCAACGATGGATTCATTGGTATGCTTTAGTTCACGGGCTCTTGCAAAGCCCAATGCCGCCGATACAGATGTGCTGGAATGCCCCGCACCGAATGCGTCATGCTCGCTTTCAAAACGGTTGGGAAATCCGGAGATACCGTCTTTTTGGCGGAGCGTGGGAAAATCGTTTAGCCTGCCGCTCAATATTTTATGGGCATATGCCTGATGGCCAACGTCAAACAGGAGCTTATCCGCAGGCGTATTGAATACATAATGCAGCGCGATGCAAATCTCCACCGCGCCTAAGCTGGAAGCAAGATGCCCCCCTGTATTGGTTACATTTTGAATAATAAAACTGCGGATATCCGCCGCAAGCGCACGCAGTGCGTCCGCATCCATCCGCTTAAGCTGGGCATTATTGTTTAATGCATGAAGCACAGGATACTTTTCTGCCATACCGGCACTTATTTCTCCTTTGTTTTGCCGGAAAAGACCGCAAGCAGCCTTCCAGCCAAAAATACAATCTGATGGCTGTTGTTCACAGCATACTTTTTACCGAGGGCTTTGCCGCCAACGGTGACCGCCGCGATCAACCCTGAAATCACAATGCCTACGAGCAGCTCGCTTACCCCCTTGCTGGCTGTTATCAGCCGCAGGGAGATCGCCGCGCCCATAGCGCCGGAAACGATTCCGCAAATATCGCCAACAACATCGTTGCAGATGTTGGACACCGTGTCCGACTCCTGCACCAAGCGGATGGCCTGCTTAGCGCCCGGTATTCTTTTTGACGCCATTGCAGTATAGGCCGTTACCTCCTGAAAGGTGACGGCAATGCCCACAACGTCAAACACGATGCCGATCAAAATGATGATGGCAAGCACCAGCACCGCCACGGGAATAGGCACGCCAACGAGCGTTGTCTCCGCAAAAAAGCTGAAAAGCATGGCCAGCGCAAAT
>CAYZAW010000054.1:0-10453 GCA_964476505.1 uncultured Oscillospiraceae bacterium
GGCTTTTTTATTTCTTGCCCGGCGCTCCTGCTCATAGTTGCGCGTGTAATTGCTCTTGTTGGGGTCGTAATTGCTCACGCGCTCCTTGCCTGCGGCAGGCGGAATTGCCGCCGTGCCTGCAGCCGGACGCGGACGCTGTTGGTAACCGCCCTGTCCTTGCCCTGCCGGACGCTGCTGATAGCCGCCCTGCCCTGCCGGACGCTGTTGATAGCCGCCCTGTCCTGCCGGACGCTGCTGATAGCCGCCCTGCCCTGCCGGACGCTGCTGATAACCGCCTTGTCCTGCCGGACGCTGCTGATAGCCGCCCTGCCCTGCCGGACGCTGCTGGTAGCCGCCCTGTCCTGCCGGACGCTGCTGATAACCGCCCTGCTGCGGGCGCTGCTGATAGCCGCCCTGTTGGGGGCGCTGCTGATGATTGTTCTGATAAACGGAAGGATCGATGGTGCGCTGCTGATAACCGCTTTGCGGTGCGCGCGCCGCCGGTTTTTCCGGCGCGGGTTCTGCCGCAGGTTTTTCTGCGGCGGGCGCTTCCGGCGCTTGTACAGGCGCCGCCTTGGCGGGTTCTTCCGGGGCTGGTGCAGCGGCTTCCGGCTCTGGAGCGGCCTTCTTGGGCGCGGCTTCCTCCGGCGCGGGTTCATCTGTACCGCCGATATGCACGGCAAGGTCGCCCTCGGAGGCAAGCACCTCCATCAAGCGTTCCTGACGTTCGCGTTCCACACGCTCCCGCTGCTGTGTCGCTTCTTTCTCTATGAGCTTCTGCTCGTGGCCGCGCACGCTTTGCAGCGTTGAGGAAACATCCTCCTGATGCTGCCGCACGCGCTCCAAGAGCGCTGTGGCCTGCGTGCCCAGCTCCTTTGCCGTGTCCATGATGTTCGCTTTTGCCATTCTTTCTACCCCCGGATATTAGTCGTTCCCATATGCTTCCTGTATCATCGGTACAAACCGCGCGTCCCGTACAGCGGCGATCATGCCGCCGGACTTGCCGATGGATGCTCCCATGCCCTCCATGACCAGGCAGGTAACTCCTGCGCGTTCGCACATACCGTTGTAGCGCTCCTTGGTGGCCTCGCTGGCTTTCTCGTCCAGCAGAACCAGCTTGACCTTACCGGCCTTCAAGGCTTTTTCCACCGCGAAATCCCCGCATACAATGCCTCCGGCCCGCATGCACAGGCCAACGGCGTTTTTAAGCCTGTTCTGATCCATAGGCTGTAAATTCCTCTTCCAGCCGCCGGTAAACGTCGGCATCGATCTTTTGCTCGTAGGTGCGTTCCAGCGCATGCGTTTTGATAGCCTTTTGCAGGCAGGCAGGGTTCTTGCAGAGGTATGCGCCTCTTCCCGGTGCGCGGCCAACGGTATCGATTTCTACCACGCCCTCCGGAGAGCGAACCACCCGCACAAGTTCCCGTTTAGGCCGCATTTCTCGGCAGCCGACGCACATGCGCATGGGTACCTTTTTTTGTGCCATTGCACCCTCCCGTGATGTTGCTATTCTTCAACCTGCGTTTCCGGTTCCTCGCCAACGCTGCCGTCCTCCGGCATGGTAAAGGCGTTTTCTTCCTCGTCCTCCGCCGGTTCCTCGTAGGAATCCTCCATGGCGGCCTCCGCGGTGCTCTGGTTCTTGATGTCGATCTTCCAGCCGGTAAGCTTTGCCGCCAAACGGGCGTTCTGCCCTTCCTTGCCGATGGCAAGAGAAAGCTGATTATCCGGCACGATCACCTTTGCGGCTTTTTCCGCCTCGTTGATGTATACCATCAACACCTTGGCGGGAGACAGCGCCTTTGCGATATACACGGCGGAATCCGGATCCCACTCGATGATGTCGATCTTTTCGTTATGCAGCTCGTTTACGATGCGCTCCACACGGATGCCTCGCTGACCCACGCAGGAGCCCACAGGGTCTACGTTGGGATCGTTGCTGTATACAGCCACCTTGGTGCGGAAACCCGCTTCTCTGGCAATGGACTTTACCTGCACCACGCCGGACTGGATTTCGGGTACTTCCAGTTCGAACAGGCGCTTGACCAAGCCCGGATGCGTGCGGGATACCAGTACCTGCGGCCCTTTGTTGGTTTTGCGCACTTCCAGCACATACACCTTGATGCGGTCGTTATTTTCAAGCGTTTCGCCGGGAATGACCTCGTTTAAAGCCAACAAGCCGTCGGTTTTGCCCAACTCCACATATACGCCGCCCTTTTCCACGCGCTGTACGATGGCGGTCAATACCTCGTTTTCTTTTTCCACGTATTCGTCGTAGATCACGCCGCGCTCCGCCTCGCGGATACGCTGCACCACCACCTGCTTGGCGGTCTGCGCAGCGATTCGGCCAAAGTCCTTGGGCTTGGCCTCCTCCTCCAGCACATCGCCGATTTCATATAAAGCGTTGATCTTACGCGCCGCGGAAAGAGAAATCTCCGAATAGGGGTTTTCGACCTCCTCCACAACGGACTTAGACGCGAACAGCTTGATCTCCCCGGTATCCCGGTCGATCTCCGCGCGCACGTTATTGGAGGTTCCGTAATTACGCTTATAAGCGGCGATCAGCGCGTTTTCTACCGCGTCGATCAAAATGTCTGAATTGATTCCCCGTTCTTTTTCGATGGCGTTCAATGCTTCAATGAAATCCGCGTTCATGCTTACACTCCTAATCTGTATTATTCTTCAATTACCATTCTATGTACGGCTCTATCTTTGCCGCGTCTTTTCGCAGGAATGCCTTTTCGGTGCCGTCGTTCAGGCGGAGGGAAAGACCGTCCGCATCGTAGGACAGCAGCTCGCCGGTAAACTCTTTTTTCTTATCTTGCGGGGCGTACAGGCGAACGACGATCTTCTTGCCGATGTTGCGCTCGAAATCCGCGTCCTTTTTCAGCGGCCTGTCTATCCCAAGAGAGGATACGGAAAGGTAGTATGCCTGCTCGATGGGATCTGCCTCGTCCAACAGCGGGTCTACCGCCCGAGAGACCGCCTCGCAGTCGTCCACGGTCACGCCGCCCTCGCGGTCGATATATAGGGTAAGCACCCAGCTGCCCTGTTCCTTTTGAAACTCCACATCGCACAGGGTAAACCCCATGTCCTGAATGGGCTGTTTCACCAGCTGCTCCACCGTTTCTATTGTACGCAAAACTTCCTCCGAATTATCGTCCTCAAAAGGAAAGAGTGGGTTGACCCACTCTCCAAAACGCTAACGCGCACTCCAACAAAAATGATTATAGCACGCAGTATGGCAAATAGCAAGCATCTTATGGCGTTGCGGCGTTTTTCGCCGCACCTCTCAAAATCCGCATTTATACGGACAGTTCAACGGAAACGGGGCTTGCGCCATACTGTTCTAAAAGCGGTGTTACGGCCTGCTCCAGATATTCCGTTACCTGCTCCGGGCAGCGCCCGATGTACAGGGCGGGGTTTAACAATGCTGTTAAGTCGTCCGCTGTTAAAGCAAATGCAGAGTCGCCTGCCAGCCGCTCTAAAAGGTCGCAGGAGGCGCCCTCCTCCTTCATCCGTTGCGCTGCCGCCATGGAGTGCACGCGGATGCGCTCATGCAGCGCTTGCCGGTCCCCCCCCGCCTTGACTGCCGCCATCAGGATGTTTTCCGTTGCCATGAAGGGCAGCTGCTCCATCAAATGCCGTTCGATCACTGCGGGATATACCACCAAGCCGCCGGTCACATTTTGTAACAGCTCCAATACCGCGTCCACGGCTAAAAAGCTTTCCGGAAGCGCGATTCTGCGATTGGCGGAATCGTCTAACGTGCGCTCTAGCCATTGGGTGCTGGCAGTCATGGGGGCGTTTTGCGCATTTGCCATGACATACCGCGACAGGGAGCAGATGCGCTCCGAGCGCATGGGGTTGCGCTTATATGCCATAGCCGAGGAGCCCACCTGTCCCTTTTCAAAGGGTTCCTCCACCTCATGCTCATGCTGTAAAAGCCGGAGATCGTTGGCGAACCGGTAGGCGCTTTGCGCTACGGCGGAAAGCGCATTTAAAATACGGCTGTCCACCTTGCGGGGATAGGTTTGGCCGGATACGCCGTACACGCCGGGCATGGAAAACGCCTTGGCAACGGCTTCGTCCAGCGCCTTTACTTTTTCCTGATCGCCGTTGAAGAGCTCCATAAAGCTTGCCTGCGTGCCCGTGGTGCCGCGGCTTCCCAGCATGCGAAGCGAGCCTGTTACAAAGCCTAGCTCCTCTACGTCCGCCACAAAGTCCTGTATCCAAAGCGCGGCGCGCTTGCCAACCGTTACGGGCTGCGCCGCCTGAAAATGAGTATAGCCTAATGTGGGCTGGGCTTTATAGCACTCGGCAAAGCCGGCAAGGTTTGCAATGACCCCCAACAGCTTTTTTTGCACCAGCTCCAGCGCTTCTTTATACAGCAGGATATCTGCATTGTCCGTTACAAAGCAGCTGGTTGCGCCCAGATGGATGATTGGCGCGGCGGACTTTGCAGCCAAGCCAAAACCGTACACATGCGCCATCACATCATGGCGGTTCTGCCGTTCTTTTTCCGCAATGGCGGCATAATCGATATCATCCACATGTGCCTTTAGATCGTTCACCTGCTCCTGTGTTACAGGAAGGCCAAGTGTCATTTCCGCCTCCGCCAGCGCTACCCACAGCCTGCGCCATGTGCCGTAGCGGCGGTCGGGAGAGAATATGTGCTGCATCTCTTTCGAGGCATATCTGCCGCAAAGGGGGCTTTCGTAGGTATCCTTCATGATTCCTCCTGCATGGGCTTTTTAACGGTAAATGATCTCGTCGCGGCCGGGGCCAACGGAAACATATGTTACCGGGCAATCCAGCTTTTGCTCAATGTATTGTACATACGCCTGTGCCGCCTTGGGGAGGTCTTCCCACTTGCGCACGGCGGTAATATCCTGCTGCCAGCCCGGCACAAACTCAATAACGGGCTCCGCGCCCTCCATCAGCGGCGTAAAGGGAAAATCGTTTGTAACAGTGCCATCTTTTAAACGGTACGCCGTGCAGACGGGGATCTGCTCCATGTAAGACAGTACGTCCATTTTGGTCAGCGCGATATCCGTTGCGCCCTGTACGCGGGTGCCGTAGCAGGTGGCAGGCAGATCCAGCGGCCCAACGCGGCGGGGTCTGCCGGTAGCCGCACCGTATTCGCCGCCCGCTTCGCGCAGCTTGTCTGCTTTCTCCCCAAACCATTCCGCCACAAACGGGCCCTCACCCACGCAGGTGGAATAGGCCTTGACAACGCCCACGGTTTTATCCACCCGCACGCCGGGAATGCCCGCACCCAGAGGCGCATAGGCGGACAGCGGCGAGGAGGAGGAGGTAAAGGGGTAAATGCCAAACTCGATATCCCGAAGCGCGCCCAACTGCGCCTCGAACAGGATGCTTTTGCCCGCGGCGTTCTGCTCGTACAGGAACTTACCGGTATCGCAAATATGCGCCTTTAGCCTGCCGCCAAATTCTTCAATCCATGCCATCACGTCTTCATAACGGTGCGCCTCGGCACCGTACACGCCGGTAAGCGTTAGGTTTTTCCAAGTGAGTACGGTTTTTAAGTGCTGCTCCAACACCTCGGGCAGCAGCAGGTCGCCCATTTGGATGGCCTTTTTTTGGTATTTATCGCTGTAAACCGGCGCAATGCCCCGGCGGGTAGAGCCGTATTTGGCATCCTTTAGGCGGGCTTCCTCCAGCCCGTCCTGCTCCTTATGGTAGGGGAACACGATCACCGCCCGGTTGCTGATCTTTAAATTGTCCGGCGTGATTTTGATACCGGCGGCGCGGAGCTTATCGATCTCGCCGCAAAGATGCTCCATGTCTATCACCGTGCCGTTTCCCAGCACATTGACCACCTCAGGCCGGAAAATGCCGGAGGGCATCAGGTTCAAAGCGAATTTGCCGTATTGGTTGATCACCGTATGGCCTGCATTGCTGCCGCCTTGATAGCGCACCACGATATCGTATTGCTGCGCCAAAAGATCCACCATGCGCCCTTTTCCTTCATCGCCCCAGTTTACGCCTACGATCGCACAGGTACTCATGTATAGAGCCTCCTCCATTTCATTGGGCGGCATTCTTTTAGAGAATAAAAAACCACCCAGCTAGTATCGTACAAGCTCGGCGGTCAAAATGCAAAGCATTTCCTATAAGCAGCCATTCTAAGTTATTATGTACCTATAAGAACGGGTTATTTCACAGTAAAACGTTCGGGTTATGCGCCCAATGCCATGCGCACAAGCACCTTATTGGCGCATTTGTTGAAAGCCAAGCCCTCCGAAAGGCCGTTGACCAGCTGCAAGCCTCTGCCGCTTTCCTTTGCAGCATCGGTATGCTTGGGAAGCTTTGCGGCATCAAAGCCGCGGCCGCTATCGGACACCAGAATGTGCAGGCTGTGGTCTCCGCAAAGAGAAACGGTGATCATAACGGGGCAGCGGCCATGCTGCAGCCCGTTGATGCAAAGCTCGCTCATGATGATACGCGCGTTGAAGAGCGCCTCCTCGGGAATGAAAATGCGTCTGGAAAGCGAATCTAAAATGCTGTCGATGCAAACCCGGATATCGCCCATGAAATAGACGCGTTTTTCAATGCTCCAACTCGCCAACGCATATCGCCTCCCTTGATTTTATATTTATTCTTCACCGCAAATCGTGGCCGTTAAACAGCTAGGGTAATGCAAGTTACCGTATTACCTTGTAAAAGCGTTTTATCGGCACGATACGCATACACAACGGTTGGCGCGGATGCAGCCCGTCACCGTTTTGTATATGCCGGGATCGAATCGCTATTCTTCTTCTAATATCTCTCTTTTTAGCATGGCTAAGATTCTGCGTTCCATGCGAGAAATGTACATTTGTGATACGCCCATGCTTTCCGCGATATCCCGCTGGCTTTTGTCGTGCACGAAGCGGGCGATCAGCACGCTTTGCTCCATCTCGGAAAGGCGCGCCAAACTGGCGCGGAAATAATCCGCATTTTCGATGTCCGTATACTCCCGGGCATCAACTCCCAGCATTTCCGCAAGGCTCTTTTCGTTGTCTTTCCCCGGCACCATTTCGTCCAAAGAAAGTACGTTGCGCCCTGCTTTGGCCTCCAACAGCTCGTACACGGTATCCAGCGGCAGATTCATGCGATCCGCCAGTTCCTCTGGGCGGGGCTGCCGGTCGTTTTCCGATACCAGCGCGTCCTGCGCCTCCAGCATGCGCTTCATCAGCTCGCTCATGCGGCGGGGCAGCCGCACGGAACGGCTTTTATCCCGAAAATAATTCTTGATTTCGCCAATAACAGAGGGTGTTGCAAAGCTGCCGAATTTTACGCCGCGGGAAAAATCGTACCGTTCCAGCGCACGAAGCAACGCAAGAGAGGCAACCTGAAACAGGTCGTCATACTCCACACCGCGCCCAGTAAACTTTTTTGCCGCGATCTGTGCAATGTATAAATAATGCTGCACCAACTCGTTGCGTAAGCCCTCGTTCCGCGTTTTGCAGTATTCCTCCAGCATGGAATCGTATTGTGTTTGCGAATATGCCTGCTCCATTACGCCGCCTTGTATAATATGTATTTCTCAACACCGTTTTCGGTGGTATGCCATACCTCGTCCATCAGCGCTTCCAGTAAAAAAGAGCCAAACTCGCGTTCCGGCGTGGACTGCGGCGTTTGTGCCTGCGGTGCATAGACCGTAGCGCGAATGCCGTGGCTGATGTCTATTTCAATATGCAGCGCGGCTTCCGTTCCTTCCTCCGGGAACAGCAACAGGCAGGCCTCCGCCACAGCGGTTTTGATGTCTTCCACACACTCCACATCAAACCCCGCCTGCCCTGCCAAGGACGCCGCAACAAGCCGCACAGTTACCATGTACTCCGCCTTGGCGGGTAATGTGAGTGTAACGAGCTCTTTCATTGCGCCCCGCCCCCGATGCCAAAGGATTCGGAAAGGCCGGTGATTTCAAATAAGCGGGCAATTCTGGGCTGCAGGTTGTTCAGCTTTAGGCTGCCGCCCTTTTGCTCGATGTTTTTACGGAGCCGTACAAATGCGCCAAGACCCATGCTGTCTACATAATTGAGCTCTTTGCATTCCACGATGATCCCGCCGGGATGCTCGTTGAGAGCGCGCTCTAAATTCGCGATCACGCGCGGCGCTTCTACCACGTCCATATCGCCCGTTAGTTCGGCGTTCCAAACACCGGCTTCTTGATCGTACGCGATCTTCTTCAGCATTTGTATCTCCCCCTTATGATGATTACAGAACCTTCAGCCCGCACTGCCCGCAAAACTGCGCATCGTCTTTGATGGTTGCCGCGCAGTTGGGGCAGATTCGCGCCGTTTCCTCCGGCAGCTTAACAACGCCCTTGATTCCCGCGCCGCACTTAGAGCAATAATCGTCTTCCATTGCCACCACCGTGCCGCAGGACGGGCAATACAGCATGCCCTTTTTATGAAGCAGCTTTTCATTTCTGATTTGAATTTCTTTTTCTTTAGCCGCTATGGTTTTAACCGTTTCGCTAAACTCACAGGAAGTGTCGTTTTGATGCGCCTGATAATACGCGCCGCCAAGCTCGAATTGCAGATCCTCTATTTCTGTTTGCAGCCGCCCGATCTCACTGTTGAGGCGCGCCGTTTCTACAAGGTCGCCGGATTTTTTGGAGGCGCTGCCCGCAATAGTACCGATCTTCTTGCTGAATCCTTCAAAAGCACCCATGACTATCCTCCCGCAACATTAGTATACCATTGGTTCCGTGGTGTTGCAATTTACAAATGGTAAAATATAGTTATAAAGATTTTGGTAAACAATCTTGCGTATCTGCTCCTCGGTATACCCCGCCTGCAGCAGCGCTTGCAGAAGCGCCGGGAACGCCGCGCTGTTCATCAGCGCGGGGGGATATTCCGTCATGCCGTCAAAATCGGAGCCGATGGCGCAGGCGTTGATTCCGCCGACCTCCGCGATATGGTCGATCTGCCGCACAACATCCATGACTGTTGCCGTGCCGGACTTGCACAGCTGCCTGTGATAAAAATTGACCCCGATGACCCCGCCCTGCTCCGCGATGGCCTTGATGTGCGTATCCGTTAACGACCGCGGGCTGTTGTATACCTCGCGGCAGTTGGAATGCGAGGCAAATATCGGGCGAGTGGCGATCGTAAGCGCGTCGTCTATGCCCGCATCGCTTAAATGCGACACATCCAGCGCCATGCCGATGCGGCACATTTCCTCTACAACCTCACGACCAAGCGGCGTTAAGCCCTTATTGGTTTTTCTGACGGCGGTGCCGGAAAGCTCGTTGGGCGTGTTCCATGTAAGCGTCATGGCGCGAACGCCCAGCCGGTACAGCATGCGAAGCACAGACAGGCTTCCCTCGATGGCTTCGCCGCCCTCAACGGTCAGCACGGTTTTGATGGTATCCTCATTTAGCGCGTTGCTGCCTGTCAGCTTTTCCATCACGTTTGCATGCTGCTCCAGCATGCGCTCGTATGCGTCGATCATGTGCAGGCATTGCTGTAAATATGGAATGCGCTTTTGGGTATCGATCCACGCCGCAAAGAATTGCAGCTTGACCCCGCCCTGTATAAGGTATGGCAGCGCCACCGCCTGCGGCGCAAGCGAATCACCATGGCCCGGCTCCCCAAACTGCCAGCCATAATGCACCATGCCATATAAAAAATCGCAATGCGCGTCCGCTACCGGTATCTGCATACTGTTCCCCCTATAAAGAAGGATATGCTTTTTCGCATATCCTTAGTAAGAAGCAATGGAATTATTTTGCGTAATCTACCGTGCGGGTTTCCCGGATCACGTTTACCTTGATCTGCCCCGGGTACTCCATTTCGCTTTCGATACGCTTGGCAACCTCGCGCGCCATCAGCACCGTATCCGCATCCGCAACGCTTTCCGGCTTTACGATGATGCGCACCTCGCGGCCTGCCTGGATGGCAAAGGAGGTTTCCACACCCTCGAAGGAATTGGCGATCTCCTCCAGCTTTTCCAAACGCTTGATGTAGCTTTCCAGCGTTTCGCGCCGTGCGCCGGGACGTGCCGCCGAGATAGCGTCCGCCGCCTGTACCAGCACAGCCTCTACGGAGGTGGCTTCGATATCCCCATGGTGCGCCATGATGCAGTGCACCACCTGATTGTTTTCCCGGAACTTTTTGGCTAAGTCCGCACCGATCTGCACGTGGGGGCCTTCTACCTCGTGGTCGATGGCCTTGCCGATATCGTGCAAGAGGCCTGCCCGCTTTGCCAGCGCTACGTTTGCGCCAAGCTCCGCCGCCATGATGCCCGCTAAGTGTGACACCTCAATGGAGTGCTTGAGCACATTCTGCCCGTAGCTGGTACGGTAACGCATACGACCCAGCATACGCACAAGCTCATGGTGCAGCCCGTGAACGCCAACATCCAGCACCGCCTGTTCGCCAGCCTCGCGAATTTGATTGTCTACCTCGCGCTTGGCCTTTTCCACCATTTCCTCGATGCGGGCAGGGTGGATGCGGCCGTC
>CAYZAW010000054.1:10463-12940 GCA_964476505.1 uncultured Oscillospiraceae bacterium
AAACAGATCGATAGACTCGATCGCCCTGCGCATACCGTCCAGTATCAGTTTTTCCAAAGCGATCCTTGCCACCTCGCGGCGTACCGGATCGAAACCGGAAAGTATAACGGCCTCCGGCGTATCGTCAATGATCAAGTCAACGCCCGTGGCGGTTTCCAGCGCACGGATGTTGCGGCCTTCACGGCCAATGATGCGGCCCTTCATTTCGTCGTTGGGCAGCGGCACAACGGACACCGTGGTTTCCGCCACATGATCCGCCGCACAGCGCTGGATTGCCAGCGATACGATGTTTCTGGCGCGCTTGTCCGCCTCTTCCTTGGTTTTTGCTTCGATATCGCGAAGCATCAAAGCGGCTTCGTGCTGTGCGTCACGCTCCACGTTGGCTAACAGCATTTCCTTCGCTGCGTCCATGGACATGCCGGAAATGGTTTCCAACTCCTTCAACTGCTGGGCGTGCAGCTCGGTGACCGAGGCCTCCAACGCATCCAGCTCGGTTTGGCGTTTTTCGATGGCGCCCTCCCGCTGCTCCAAGTTGTCCATTTTTTTATCCAGCGTTTCTTCCCGCTGGAGAATGCGGCGTTCGCTTCTTTGCAGCTCCGCCCGGCGTTCGCGGTTTTCCTTTTCCGCGTCGCTCTTAAGCTTTAAAACTTCTTCCTTGGCTTCCAGTACCTTTTCTTTTTTGATTTCCTCGGCGCGCTTTTGCGCGTCCTCCAGCATGCGCTTTACGGCGTCTTCCGCCTTTGCCGTTTTCGCTTCCGCGATGTTGCGGCGGTACGCATATCCTGCCGCACAGCCAATGCCCAATGCAACCACACCAACTGCAATGGTGATAATGATATCGATCATACGGAGCCTCCCATCTATATGAATTTGCCGATTCCGCACGGAATCAGCGAGACCGCACTGGATCAGTGCGGTCGGCATACTTGCAGTTTCTTACTGATATATGAAAAAATCTATCGGTAGATATCAATCCACATATATTATAAGCAAACATCATCAAGTCTGCACATTATCCGCTTTTGATTGTACATTCCCGAACAAAAAATGTCAATTCAATTATATACGAACAAAGCCGTTCTCACATTTAAAATGAAAACAGACTGATTTGATTGTTCTTTGGCATGTCGCCAAAGCAGCCGGCTGCTTCCAGCGCCGTTACCACGCCGGAATTCGCCTTGGTTTCAGAAGCAAATTCTTCTATGGTAACGAAGGGCTTGCCGCCCCGCTTCTCGATGGCCTCCGCCATCGCCACCGCTGCGTTTTCGCCAACGCCGGATACGGCGGAAAAAGGCGGACGGATGGCGTTGCCCTCTATCACGAACCGGGTGGCTTGAGACTTGTAAATGCTTACCGGCAGCAGCTCGATGCCCCTTAGGTTCATTTCGTACACCACTTCCAGTATAGTGACCAAGTCCTTTTCCAGATTGCTGGCTTCCTTGCCCTTTTTCTCGATGGTTTGTATGTTTTTTAAAACCGTTTCCGCGCCGCCTACGGCATACTGCACATCAAAGCTGTCTGCACGCACGGTATAATACACCGCATAAAACTCCTTGGGATAATGCATCTTGTAATAAGCGATGCGGAAGGACATCATCACATACGCCACTGCGTGCCCGCGGGGGAACATGTATTTGATCTTTTCGCAGGAGGTGATAAACCACTGAGGGATATGCTGCTCCTCCATGGCGGCGCGCATTTCGTCCTTGAGGCCCCGGCCCTTACGAACACTTTCCATGGTTTTAAAGGCCATGGAGGATTCCACGCCGTGGGCGATCAGGTAATTCATGATATCGTCACGCGTGCAGATCACCTCGGAAAGCGTTGCCGTGCCGTCCTTTACCAAGTCCTGCGCGTTATTGAGCCACACGTCCGTACCGTGGGAAAGGCCGGCAATGCGCACCAACTCCTCCATGGTAGTGGGGCGGGTGTCCTTTAACATTTGCCGCACAAAGCCCGTGCCGAATTCCGGCAGGCCAAGCGAGCCCACATCCGTGCCGGAAAGCGCAGAAAGATCTACCCCCAGCGGCTCCATGGAGGAATACAGCTTCAGCGTTTCCGGGTCGTCCAGTGGAATGGTTCTGGGGTCTATGCCCGTCATATCCTGCAACATGCGAAGGGCGGTGGGGTCATCGTGGCCCAGAATATCCAACTTCACCAGCCGGTCGTCTAGCGCATGGAAATCAAAGTGTGTGGTAATGGTATTCTTTTCCTTTTGATCTGCCGGGTACTGGATCGGCGTAAACTCGAATATATCCCGTTCCTTGGGTACCACAACGATGCCGCCGGGGTGCTGACCCGTGGTGCGCTTTACGCCGGAAATGCCCGCGCAAAGCCGGTCTACCTCGGCCCGGGAAACGGTGCGCCCGTGCTTTTCCAGATACTTCATGACATAGCCGTACACGGTTTTGTCCTGCACGGCGGAAATGGTGCCCGCCCGGAAGGCGTGCCCGGGGCCCATCATGGTCTCCGTGAAT
>CAYZAW010000055.1:0-12090 GCA_964476505.1 uncultured Oscillospiraceae bacterium
TGGCTCTCTTGTAACTTTTGTTTGCGCTCTACCCCAACTATTGACATAGAGCCATTTTAAAGTTTTCGGTTCTTAGGTGCTTTTACAAAAGCACCTAAGCCGCCGGAGGCCGTACCCCTATTCCCGAAAGAAATTCTCCTTGGTGGCAACGCCGTTTAAGGATAAGTCCGAAAGCTGCCCGTTCATGAGCGCGTAATAACCGGCGCAGCCGATCATAGCGGCATTGTCCGTGCAGTAGCGGAATTCCGGCTGGTAAAAGGATAAGCCTGCGGCCTCTGCCGAATCCTTCATGGCGGCGCACAGCGCGCGGTTGGCGGAGACCCCGCCGCAAAGCGCCAGCTTATCCATGCCCGCGTCCTTTGCGGCGCGTACGGATTTGTTTGCCAGAACCGATATCAAATTATACTGGAAGGACGTGGCAACATCTGCGCGGCTGGTGGCCTCGCCCTTTTGCTCCGCGTTGTGTAAAAGGTTGATAACGGCGGTCTTCAGCCCGGAAAACGAGAAATCTGCCGTTGGCCCGGCATTGAAGCCCAAGGGCAGCTGAATGGCGTGCGGGTCGCCCTCGCGTGCCAGAGCTTCCAGCGCAGGGCCGCCGGGGTACGGAAGCCCGAGGACCCGGGCAACCTTGTCGAACGCTTCTCCCGCCGCATCGTCACGGGTGGCACCTAACAGGCGAAACTGGCAGTAATCCTCTACCAGTAATATATGGCTATGCCCGCCGGAGGCTACCAAGCAGCAAAACGGCGGTCGTAAATCTAGGTGGCTAATGTAATTGGCGGCGATGTGCCCCGCAATGTGGTTCACGCCGATAAGCGGCAGCTCCAACGCCAGCGCCAAGCCCTTGGCATAGCTAACGCCCGTGAGCAACGCGCCGATCAGCCCCGGCCCGGCGGTCACGGCGATGGCGGACAGGTCGGAAAAATCACAGCCCGCATCCGTTAGCGCTTGTGCAACCGTTGGGGTCAGGTGCTTCACGTGATCTCGCGAGGCGATCTCCGGCACTACCCCGCCGTATTTTTTATGGAGCGGTATTTGCGTATATACGGCGGAGGACAACACCTGCCGCCCGTTTTTTACCACGGCGGCGGCGGTCTCGTCGCAGGAGGATTCGATGGCAAGTACCAGCGCTTCCCCGCTTTCCCGGAGCTTCGCGGCCTTGTCTGCCGCAATGATGTCGTAGCTCACGCTTGCGCTCCCTTCTTTTTGAACAGCCTGCCAAGCAGGAAAAACACAACGCCTAGCACCGCCCATGCGCCTGCGAACAACAGCGCTACGCGCGTTACGATATCAAAGAACAGCTGCCACGGCATCATGTTGATCATGCGTGAGGTAACAGGGTCTAAAAGCCACAGGTCGTTGGTAAAAAACAACAGGTGGAAGCCCGTCCAGAAGCTGTTGAAGTCGATCAGCACCCATACCATTACAGCCGCCAGCAGCAGCAAAAACAGTCCGCTGCCTCCGAAAAACCCGGCGGAGAGTATCCAGCCCTTTTTGCGTATCCAAGCAAGCAACTGCATAATAAGCAGTACCGGCAGTATCACAACGGTCAGTACCGCTAAGATGCGTGCAAAGTTCTGGTACAGGGCGCGAACGTCTACCATGTGCAGCCGTTCCCGCTCGTTGAACATGGAAACTGCTTCCCCGTTTACCGTAACCGTGAGGTCGATGGACTCCGCCCTGCCCTCCATGTAGTCGATCATTTGCATGGTGGCGGCGGTCAGGTCGCTGTTGCTCATGCCCATGCCCGCGGCGTTGCCTATGGTTGCGTATTCCCGCGCGAAAAAGTCCGCATCATTGATGATGATGCGGACAGCGGTAAACAACAGCCCAACCAACAACGGCAGCGTCAGCAGCGCCGCGATCACACGCATGAATTTTGAGGACGTGTTTTTCATGTTGTGCCTTTCATGGGGCTCCGCCCCATACCCCGTTTAAGGGATTTCATCCCTTAAAAATCCCATTTATCCGCCCAAATATGGGCGGAGGAAATAGCGATTTAATCCCCGCCCACAGGCGGCGTACCCCCCGCGGAGCGGCCGTTTGAGGGGGTTATAGGGTTCTCCAAGGGGCATAAGGGGGGGATCGGAACCCCCCTTGCCCCTTGGAAAGAAAACGTTTATCTCACAAGTAACTAATAACGAACGTTTGACTAGCAGAGGGATAATTACAGACTGTTGATTCTCCAAATATCCCTTGCATACTGCTCAATGGTGCGGTCGCTGGAAAACTTTCCTGCGGACGCCACATTCATCAGGCACATACGTCCAAAGCTATCTCTATCCTGATATGCGCGAATCGCTTCCAGCTTGCGCTCGATGTAGGGCAATAACTCCAGCAGCACAAAGTAATGATCCGCCTTATGCCACGATGCACCCACCAATAAGCTGTCGTACAGCTCCCTTGCCGCATCGGACACGGGGATAGCGCCGTTGATCAGCGTATCCACCACACGGCGGATTCTGGGCTCCTTTACATACAGCGCTTTTGCGTCGTAGGTGGCGCGAAGCTCGTTCAATTCCTCCACGGAGCGCCCGAACTTAAAGTTGTTTTCCAAGCCCGCCTGCTGGAATATCTCGATGTTTGCACCGTCGTACGTGCCCAAGGTGACTGCGCCGTTTAGCATCAGCTTCATGTTGCCCGTACCGGAGGCCTCCGTGCCTGCGGGGGATATCTGCTCGGAAATGTCCGCCGCGGGGATGATATGCTCCGCGTACGAGCAGTTGTAGTTCTGCACGAATATCACGCGCATCAGATCCTTTACGTCCGGATCGTTGTTGATAAGCACCGCGATATCGTTGATGAACTTAATGACCGCCTTCGCCCGCTGATATCCCGGCGCGGCCTTTGCGCCAAACAGGAACACGGTGGGCGGAAAGTCTTTTAGCGTGCCGTCCTTGATGGAATAGTAAATATCCAGTATGGCAAGCGCGTTTAGTAACTGCCGCTTGTATTCGTGCAGGCGCTTTACCTGCACGTCCATAATGAAGGTAGAGGGGATATCCACCCCGTCCATTTTTTTGATGTAACGGCAAAGCGTTTCCTTATTGGTTTGCTTCACCTTGTTGAACGCCGCGATATCCGCCGGGCTCTGGAACGCCTTTAACCGCTCCAGCTGCGCAAGGTCGGTCACCCAGCCGCTGCCAATGCGCTCCGTAATGAACGCGGAAAGCCGCGGGTTGCACACCCCCAGCCAGCGTCGCTGCGTAATGCCGTTGGTCTTGTTCTGGAAGCGATCCGGATACAGGCCGTAAAACTCGGAAAACAGATCGTTTTTCAATATCTGCGTATGCAGCTCGGCAACGCCGTTGGTATAGCGGCAGCCGTACACGGCAAGGTTTGCCATGTGGATGTAATTGCCCTGTATGATGGATACCGACGCGATATCCGGGAAGTTGCGCTTCATCAACTCGCCGCAGAAGCGGGCGTTGATTTTATACACCACGTCAAACACGTCCGGAATCACCGAGCGGAACAACTCCACGTCCCACTTCTCCAGCGCCTCTGCCATAACGGTATGGTTGGTGTAGTTGAACACCTGCGAGGCCGTGTCAAACGCATCGTCAAAGGAGAAGCCCTCCAGCATCAGCAGCCGCACCAGCTCCGGAATGGATACCGTGGGGTGCGTGTCGTTTAGCTGTATGGTCACGTTCTCCGCGAAGGAAGACAGGTCGCTGCCGTGCACCCGCTTGTAATTGAACAGCACGTCCTGTAAGGACGCGGAGGACAGGAAGTACTGCTGCATCAGCCGCAGCTTCTTTCCCGCGATGGTGCTGTCGTTGGGGTACAGTACCCGGCTGATGTCCTCCACGGCGTTCTTCTCGGATACTGCCTGCGCATACTGCTGCGCGTTGAACGCCGCAAAGTCAAACTCCTCCACGGGCTCGCTCTGCCACAGGCGAAGCGTACCGATGTTGTCTGTTTCGTAGCCGATGATCGGCATGTCGTAGGGCACCGCCAGCACGGTGCGGTCTTTGAACGTTACCTTGGCGATATGCGTTTCGCGGCGCACGCTCCAAGGGTCGCCCTGCTTTTGCCAGTCGTCCGCCGTTTCCACCTGATAGCCGTGCCGGAAGGACTGGTGGAACAGCCCGAATTTATAACGGATGCCGTAGCCGTCCAGCGGCAGGTCGTGCGTGGCGGCGGAGTCTAAAAAGCAGGCCGCAAGCCGTCCTAAGCCGCCGTTACCCAATGCGGCGTCCTCAATGTCTTCCATGCAGTTGAAGTCCAGCCCGTCGGCAGCAAAGGCGGCCTTTACTTCTTCCAATAAATTCAGCGCGTAAAGATTGTTGTGCACCATGCGCCCCATCAAATACTCCGCGCTGAAATAATAGGCGCGGCGGGTGCGCTCGTGCTCGTGCCGGCTGCTGTACCACTGATCCGCAATGTGGCTCATCACCACGCTGCCCAAGGCGTTATGAAGCTGTGCCGTGGTGGCTTCCGTCAGCGATACCTGATAGTCGCTCATCACCCGGCGCTCCAGCGCTTCCATGATCGTTTTCTTTTCCATATTCGTTCTCCTAACAATGGCGAAGCGAAAACCTCTGCTTCGCGTATCTTGCAATGATATCCGGCAAACGCCCGGCAATTTATTTTGCGGGCAACAGGCGGCACAGCCGCTCGAATACCTCGAGTATTATAGCACGCCACCTATGCGTAATGCAAAGAATTCGCCTGCACAAATCCTATTCCGGGAATTATTGCCGTTTGTGCGCAATTTGTTTCCCGGATTCGGTTTGTCAATAGCAACTCATTCAGCCGTTCGACCGAATATTATAAAATCAGATATTGTATATAATGCGGGGTATGCGCATGGAAATACAAGAAAAACAGCCAAAAGCGGGACATGGAAAATTATGGGGATGTATGTGGAATACTGACTGAATTTGGTGCATATGCATAAGGGTATCGGTGTGGATAACCGGCAAACCGAGCCAAATTAGGTGTAAAACTGTGGATAACTCTGTGGATAATGTGGATAGATGTGCATATTTCACGCGCATATGCCGCATATGCATACCAATGTATATGCAATTATTGGAATCGCTTATACATTTTGCGTGAGCCATAAGGAACGGCAAGAACAAACAAATTACCGGGAATGCCGGTGGGCAGGAGGCGTATAGGATGAACCCCATATGGAAGAAGCGGCTGCTGGATTACGGCGGCGTGGTATTGGCTGTGGCGGTGGGTGTGCTGATGCTCACCGGGCAGCAAACGACTGCTGCCGACTTGCCCGTGATGCAAACAGATGCCGTAGGCGCGGCGCATATCGTGATTGACCCCGGGCACGGCGGCTTTGACGGGGGCGCTGTAAGCACCTCGGGCACAACGGAAGCGCCGCTGAACCTTGCGGTGGCAAAGCTGACCGCAAAGGCGCTTCGGGAGGGCGGCTTTACCGTTTCCCTCACGCGGGAAACGGAGGAGGCGCTGGGAAAAAACAAGCGGGAAGACATGCAGGCGCGCCGCGAGGCGCTCAACGCCGAGGGTGTGTCCGCCGTGGTCAGCATCCACATGAACAAGTTTGGCGACCCTGCCATTTCCGGGCCCATGGTTTATTATATGGAAGGAAGCGCCGAGGGCGAGCGGCTGGGCACCTGTGTGGTAGAGGCGCTTTGCAGTGTGATAGGTCACCGGGAGCGCCCGGCCAATCCGGGAGATTATTTTGTGATTCGGGAAAGCGCCGCGCCTGCGGTGATCGTGGAATGCGGGTTTTTGTCCAATACACAGGAGGCTGAAAAGCTGCTTGACCCGGCCTATCAGGCGCTGCTCGCCAAAGGCATCAGTGCTGGGATCGCGGCGTATTTTTCATTGCCCGCCGGAAATTGATGGCGTATAATATAAATTGGATAGGAATATGGAAAGCATACCGGCGGCGGTGCCGGTATACGGAAAGGACAAGCAGCATGCGAATCATGATCGTGGGGGTTGGCGGCATCGGCGGGCTCATTGGCGGAAAGCTGATGGCAAATACGAACGCAGAGGTCACCCTCATCGCCCGAGGCGCGCATTTACAGGCCATTCGCGAGAAGGGCCTTACGTTGATAGATAATAACGAGGCGGTTTGCTGCCGCCCGGCATTGGCAACGGACAAGCCGGAGGAGGCCGCAGAGCAGGACGTGATATTCCTTGCCACCAAGGGTTACGGCTTGGCGGACGCGGTGCGCTCCATCGTGCCTGCGGTGGGAAACAATACGTATATCATTCCGCTGTTGAACGGCGTGGATACCTCCAAGCGCATCCGCCCCATCCTAAACAAGGGCGTTGTGTGCGACGGGCTGATCTACGTGTTTTCGCAGATCGAAGAGCCCGGGGTCATCAAGCGGATCGGCTCGCTTTTGCAGGTGTACATGGGCCATAGCGACAATCATCCGGACGGGCGCTTAACGGAGCTAACGGCGCTGCTCACAAGCGCGGGGGTGCCCGCCTGCGTGCCGCAGAACATCCGGTACGAAATGTGGATGAAGTGGAGCATGATGTGCGCCAGCGCCCAAACTGCCGCATATTACCACAAAACCATAGGCGAAATGCGGGACAGCAACGAGGCCAGAGGCTTTTTTGCCGCCATCGTTTCCGAGGTGCTGGAGGTGGCGGAGAAAGAAGGCGTGGCGCTGCCGAAGGACTTATACAGGCAGCTGATGCAGCAGGTGAAAACCATGCCCTACGAAAGCACCCCGTCCATCATGCGTGATCTGGACGAGCCGGGCAAGCCCACGGAGCTGTTTTTGTTCGGCGGCGCATTGCATGATATGGCAGCGCAGTACGGCATCAGAACGCCCCATAACGATATGGTGCTGCAAAAATTCGGAGACCGGCTATGAGCGGTGTTGATGAGATCCGCCGCCTGTTCCCCGCCCTCCCGCCCCGGGACGCAAACCTTACCGCGCCCTTGGTGCTGGCATACATCGGCGATACCGTGTACGACCTGTATGTGCGCACGCTTTTGGTGCACCAAAGCGATGCCACCGCGCACGGCTTTCATGTGATGGCGGCCAAGCTGGTGAACGCAGGCGCGCAGGCGGAGGCGTATTACCGGGTGGCGAACATGCTCACAGCCGAAGAGACCGCCGTGTATAAGCGGGGGCGAAACGCGCATATGGGCTCCATCCCCAAAAACGCGTCTATCGCGGAGTACCGGGCTGCCTCCGGGCTGGAGGCCGTACTGGGCTATCTGTTTCTTTCCGGGCAGGATGCACGCATCAGCACGCTGATGCAGGAGATACTTACACCAACATTCACCGCTGTCAACAGCGGAAAGGAGAACGAATCATGATCTGCTTCAAAAAAGACACCAAGGGAGAACGCAAAACCAAGCTGGGCGGAACGGGCAAGGGCTACGCAACGGTGCGCCCGCTGCTAAGCGAGCTGCCGGGCAACCTCACGATGCTGTCCGAGGTAACACTGGAGCCGGGCGCCACCATCGGTATGCATACCCACACGGGGGACGGCGAGGTGTATATCTGCACGGAGGGCAGCCTCACCATTACGGATGACGACACCACCTGCATTATCTCGGCAGGGGATACGCATTTGTGCAAGGAAGGACACCGGCACGGCGTGCTGAACCATACGGACAAGCCCGCCAGTATACTCGCCTTTATCATTTACGCGGGCGACGAGGGGCAGATTTAATATGGCTTATCAAAACGATCGAGGCGGCAGAGGCGGCTATCAGGGCGGTTCCCGGGGTACTTCCGGCGGGGAGCGCAGCGGCGGCAAAAGTACATTCAAGCGCGGCGACGATGCCGGACGCGGCTCTTACGGGAAACCGGCTGACCGTACGGCGAATGCCCGTGGCGGATATCCGGGAAACCGGGCGAAGGATGGCGAAGCGCCAAAACAGGGCGGGTATCGCGGCAACTCGTATAACCGCAGCGACGGTGAAGCGCCAAGGCAGGGCGGCTATCGCGGAAATTCCTATAACCGCAGCGACGGCGAAGCGCCCCGGCAGGGCGGCTATCGCGGCAACTCGTATAACCGCAGCGACGGCGAAGCGCCCCGGCAGGGCGGGTATCGCGGCAACTCGTATAACCGCAGCGACGGTGAAGCGCCAAGGCAGGGCGGCTATCGCGGAAACTCGTATAACCGCAGCGAGGGCGAAGCGCCCCGGCAGGGCGGCTATCGCGGGAAACCGGCTGACCGTACGGCGAATGCCCATGACGATTCCGATGCGCGCCGGGCGAGGTATGCCGAAAAACGCTGGCAAAACGATAACGAGAAGCCCGCTTACAAGCGCGACGACCGTTCTGCAAAGCCGCAGTACGAAGCGCCGGTAAACGAGCGTGCACCCTACGATAAACGTACGGACGAAGCGGTTCCCGAGGAGCCGTGGTTCCTGATGGGACGAAACGCCGTACGCGAGGCGGTAAAGGCCGGGCGCAGCATCGACCGCATATTGGTCACCGAGGAGCAGGACGGTTCTCTTGGAGAGATCGTGCGCATGGCGCGGGACAGGCAGCTTATCATCCGCACGGTAGACCGGAAAAAGCTGGACGAAATGACCCTCCCCTTCGGGCACAACGGCAGGCCCGGCAACCATCAGGGTATCATTGCATTGGTGCCGGAGGTGGAGTATTGCAGCGTAACGGACGTCTTAAACGCCGCCAAGGAAAAGGGCGAAGCGCCTTTTGTGGTGTTGTTGGATGAGATACTCGATCCGCACAATCTGGGCTCCATCATCCGAAGCGCCTGCTGTGCGGGTGCGCACGGGGTTGTCATCAGCAAGCGGCGGGCGGCCTCTGTTACCGCAGCCGTTGCCAAGGCCAGCGCCGGAGCCATCAATTATATGAAGATCGCCAAGGTAGCCAACCTTTCCACCGCCATCCAGACCCTAAAGGACGCGGGCTTATGGATCTCCGGGGCCGTGATGGACGGTACGCCCATGACTGCCGTGGATCTGACCGGGCCTATGGCGATCGTGATCGGCAGCGAGGGCGAGGGCTTGGGCAAGCTCATTCAGAAGAATTGCGATCATTTGGTATCCATTCCTATGAAGGGGCCTATGGATTCCCTCAACGCCGCCGTAGCGGCAGCCGTACTCCTGTTTGAGAAGAACCGGCAGGATGCGTTGAAAGGATAACGGCAGAGCTTATATGCAGTATTTTACCGACCCGGCATACGCCCCATATGAAAACGATACGGACGAGGCGCTTATTAAAAAAATCAAGGCGGGCGACAAGCTTGCCGAGGATATCATGTACGAGAAGTACAAGCCCTTCGTAAAAGCCAAAACCCGTATCTATTTTTTGGCGGGCGCGGATCGGGAGGACTTGGTGCAGGAGGGCATGCTGGGGCTGTACAAGGCCGTGCGGGATTATGACGGGCTCCGGGAGGAAAAAAGCGCGTTTCGCTCCTTTGCGGAGCTGTGCATCCGGCGGCAGGTCATTACCGCCATCAAGGCTGCTACCCGTAAAAAGCATGCGCCATTAAACACGTATGTGTCCTTGAACAAGCCCGCCGGTACGGATGAAACCAGCCGTGCGCTGTCGGACGTGCTGTCTGCCGCGCATATTTCCGATCCCGAGGAGGCGCTTATCAGCCGCGAGTCCTACGAGGCGCTTCGTGCCGAGCTGGCAGGCACCCTCTCCGAGTTGGAGCGTAAAACCCTCATGCTCTATTTGGACGGTTTGTCTTATGTTGAGATCGGCGCGGCGCTCGGGCGGCCTGCAAAAACCATCGACAACGCCCTGCAGCGCATCAAGAAAAAACTCTTGAAGCTGCTGCCCGGTTCGGAAGGATAACGTGCCTCCGGCGGGTACGGCCTCCGGCGGCTTAGGGTATTTTTGTAAAAATACCCTAAGAACCCAAAAACTTTAAAATATTATTATTTCCCCTTCCCCCGCCGGATATTTCCGGCGGTAAACGGGGTCTGGGGACAATGTCCCCAGCGGGGTTTGGGGCGGAGCCCCATGAAAATGGGGTTGGGGCGGAGCCCCAAGAAAGGCTTACGAATGGCGCACGAAGGGCACAGGGCAAGGCTGCGGGAGCGGTATCGGGAAAGCGGCATCAGCGGGCTTTTAGATCACGAAGCCTTAGAGCTGTTGTTAACGTATGCCATTCCCCGGCGCGACACCAAGCCCATGGCGCATGCGCTTTTAGACCGGTTCGGCACATTACAGGGGGTCATGCAGGCAAGGCCGGAGGAGCTGTGCCGGGTTGCGGGCGTGGGAGATGCGGCGGCGCTGCTGCTTAGGCTCACCGGAGAGCTAAACGGCAGGATCGCCTTGCAGGAGCAAAACAAAAAGCATAAACCGCAGTTAAAAACGGCGCTGGACGCTGCGCGGTATGCATCCGCGCTGATGGCGGGCGAGCGGTACGAATGCGTGTATGTGATCTCGCTGGACGTAAACCGGCGGGTACTGCACGCCACACGCATCCATGGCGGCAGCCTCACGGAAACGCCCATTTACCCCAGAACCGTGGTGGAAGAAGCGCTGTTGCAGCGCGCGCATGCGGCGCTTTTAGTGCACAACCATCCAAGCGGCGACCCTTTGCCCTCCGGGAACGACGTGTCCGTTACGGAGTCGGTGGGAAGAGCGCTTGCGGCGGTGGAGATACAGTTGTTCGACCATATCATCACAGGCGACGGCTGCTGTTACAGCCTGAACCGGGGAATCACCATAGATATCCACGCGCAGTCGCCGGTATTCGAAGGGGCGCGCGCGAAGCTATACCCGCCGGAGGAGCTGCCTGCGGCGGCGGAGATGGAGCATAAGGGGGAGGAATGAACATGGAGTATCAAGCGCGTTATGCACAATGGAAGGCGGAACCGTCCTTAACGGAGGCGGAGCGGGCGGAGTTGAACGCTCTTGCCGGGGACGAAAAGGAATTGGAAGACCGCTTTTATAGGGACTTGGAGTTTGGCACGGCGGGGCTAAGAGGCATACTGGGCATGGGCAGCAACCGCATGAACGCATATGTGGTGCGGCGGGCAACGCTGGGGCTTTGTAAATACCTCTTGGCGATACCCGGCGCAAAGGAACGCGGCGTTGCGATCGCGTATGATTCCCGGCAGTTTTCTCGCGAATTTGCAAAAGAAACGGCGCTGACGCTTGCCGCAAGCGGCATCCGCGCGTATTTGTTCGAAAGCCTGCGGGCGGTACCGCAGCTGTCGTTTACATTGCAGCACCTACACTGCATCGCGGGGGTAGTGATCACCGCTAGCCATAACCCGCCCGCATATAACGGGTACAAGGTGTACTGGGAGCACGGCGGGCAGATTGGCCCCAAGCAGGCGGAAGCGGTGATGGCCGAGATCGAGCGCGTCAGCGACTTTGCAGCCGTACCCATGCAGGAAGAAGCGGCGCTTGCAAGCGGGCTTTTAACGATGATCGGCGCGGACTGCGACGAAGCGTATTATCAGGCGACAGCGTCGCTCATTACCGATGCCGGCTGGCTACAAGCGCATGGCGGAGAATTAAAGCTGGTATACACACCGCTGCACGGCGCGGGGAATATCCCCGTGCGCACGCTGTTAAACCGCATTGGTGTTAAACAGGTGTTCGTGGTGCCGGAGCAAGAGCAGCCGGATGGCAGCTTCCCAACGGTGACCGCGCCCAACCCGGAGGACCCCAATGCGTTTACGCTGGCGATCAAGCTGGCAAACAACGTTGGCGCGGATACCATATTCGCTACCGACCCGGATTCGGACAGGCTTGGCGTGGCGGTTCGCGGCAAGGACGGTAACTTTATCGTGCTGACCGGCAACCAGATCGGCTGCCTGCTGTTGGAGCATATCCTGTCGTCTAAAAAGACGGCGGGCACATTGCCGAAGAACGGCGTGGCGGTAAAATCCATCGTATCCACCACCATGGCGGAGGCGATGGCGGCGGCCTACGGCGTTGCCTGCGAAAGCGTGCCAACGGGCTTCCGGTTCATTTCCGAGATCATTGACCGCGCGGCAAAAACAAGGGAGCAGACGTTCCTGTTCGGCTTTGAGGAAAGCTACGGCTTTTTAGCGGGCGGTTATTCGCGTGACAAGGACGCGATCTGCGCCGCCATTTTAACGGCGGAGCTGTGCATTCGCTATCATGCCCGGGGCATGACCTTGTACGACGGCTTGCAGGAGTTGTATCAAAAATACGGGTTCTA